>JBDHIM010000203.1:0-3455 GCA_039587445.1 Gemmatimonadota bacterium | reverse complement strand
ATCTTCAATCAGTTTGATGAGTTCGGGAATTACCTCTGGCATTACGGGGTGACGGGACCTGCAGCAGATGCCGTCTTCCGGCGCATCGCGGGCGAGAGCGACCGTTGCGCCGCCTGGGTCGGCGCCACCGGCTCGGCGGGGACCCTGGCGGCCGGCGACCTGCTCAAACGCAGCTTCCCGGAGTGCCGGATCACGGCCGCCGAAGCGCTGCAGTGCCCCACCCTGCTCATGGCCGGCTTCGGCGCCCACCGGATAGAGGGTATCGGTGACAAGCACGTGCCGTGGATCCACAACGTGCGGAACACGGACCTCGTGACGGCGATCGATGACGAGGCGACGATGTGCCTCCTGCGTCTCTTCAACGAGCCCGCGGGTCGACTGATGCTCGCGGAGTACGGAGTCCCGGACGACGTGATCCGGCGGCTGCCACTGCTCGGCATCTCGAGCATCTGCAACGCCCTAGCCGCCATCAAGACGGCGCGCTACTTCGAGCTTGACGAGCACGACATCATCTTCACCTCCTTCACCGATTCCGTGGAGCTCTACCGAACCCGCTTGGAGGAGCTGAGCGAGGAGCGTGGTGAGTACACGGAGCGCCAGGCCGCGACCGATCTCGAGCGCTACCTGCTCGGAGCGACCACCGACAACCTCCGGGAGCTTCGTTTCACGGACCGGAAGGCGATCCACAACCTCAAGTACTTCACCTGGGTGGAGCAGCAGGGGAAGACGGTGGAGGAGCTGAACGCGCTCTGGGATCCGGCCTTCTGGGACCATCTAGCCGATCAGCTCCCGGAGTGGGACGCGGCGATCGAGGCCTTCAACAATGAAACGGGCGTGACGTATGGGGGATAGCGAGGGGAGAGCGGCGCTGGAGGCTGCGCGGCGTTTCGAGACGGACGTCGTCCGCTTTCTGCGTGACATGATCGCCATTCCCGCCGAAAGCCGGCGAGAGGACGAGCGCTGCGAGCGGGTGCGGCAAGAGTACGAGAAGCTGGGCTTCGATGAGGTCGGCTTCGACCGGCTCGGCAACGTGGTCGCGAGGATCGGAGACGGACCGTTCACGATCCTGATGGACGGTCATATCGACTGTGTCGGCGTTGGTGATACTGACGCCTGGGAGCACGACCCCTTCGAAGGGAAGCTGGAAGACGGCAAGATCTGGGGTCGAGGAGCGGTTGACGAGCTCCCGGCGATCGCGTGCATGGCCTACGGGACCTCGATCGCCCGAAGCCGGGGCCTGCCGGAGAACGTCACTCTCTATCTCACCGCCTCCGTGATGGAGGAGGACTGCGATGGCTACTGCCTTCTGCACCTTATCGAGCAGGAAGGGATCCGACCGGACGTCGTCGTCATCGGTGAGCCCACCGACCTCGGCGTCTACCGGGGCCAGCGCGGCCGCGTCGAGGCTACGATCTCGTCCAAGGGGCGATCCTCGCACGCCGCGCATCCCGAAGAGGGGATCAACGCCCTGTACAAGGTGGCGCCGATCATCTCCGACATCGAAGCGCTGAATGACCGCCTTCCCTCCGACGATTTTCTCGGCAAGGGCACGGTGGTGGTCTCGAACATCGAGTGCACCACGGTGTCGCTGAACGCGGTGCCTGACAGCGCGCGCATCAACATCGACCGCCGGCTCACCGCCGGCGAGTCGGCCGACGCGGCCCTGGACGAGCTGCGCTCCCTTCCCCATCTCGGCGACGCGGAGGTCGAGCTTCTCTCGTACGACGAGGTGAGCTGGCGTGGAGAGCGTGCCCGGCAGGAGAAGTTCTTTCCGAGCTGGGTGCTTCCCGAGGGGCACCCGCTCGTTCGAGGCGTGGCGGAAGCCGTCGAATCCGTCCTGGGCTCACCCCCGACTGTCTCCCGCTGGTCCTTCTCCACAAACGGGGTGGCCACGATGGGCCGGCACGGCATCCCGACGGTCGGCTTCGCGCCCGGCCTCGAGGAGCTCTCCCACACGACCGGCGAGTGGGTGGCCGTCGACGACCTGGTGCGGGCGACCGCCGTGTACGGCTTGATCCCGTCCTTCCTGACCTCGCTCGAAGAGGAGCTAGCCCCGTGAGAGAGTCGGTCGTCATTCCGCCCGAGCTGAGGGGCCGCGACTTCATCTCGACGCAGGACTGGGCGGTCGAGGAGCTCGAGACGCTGTTCATTCTCGCCGAACAGCTCAAGAGGGCCAAGAAGGCGGGCGAACGGATGCCGCTTCTCCCCGACAAGACGCTGTACATGATCTTCTTCGATGCCTCGACGCGAACGCGGAACTCATTCGAGACCGGGATCACGCAGCTGGGCGGTCACGGCGTCTACCTCTCGCCGGACCGGATGCAGATCAGCCACGGGGAGAACGCCAAGGACACCGCCAACGTCCTCTCGAGGTACGGCGAGGGGATCGCGATTCGGCACTGCAGGTACGGCGAGGGGAACGCCTATATCCGGGACGTCGCGGAGCACTCTGGAATCCCCGTTATCAGCATGCAGGACGACGTCTACCATCCCTGCCAGATCCTGGCCGACTACATGACGATCCGGGAGCGGTTCGCGGACACGCGAGGCCTGAAGATCGGCGTGGCCTGGACCAGCGCTCCCAACTACGTGAGGCCGATCTCCGTCCCGCAAAGCCTCGTTCTGATGATGCCGCGCTTCGGGCTCGACGTGACGCTCGCGTACCCGCCCGAGTTTCGCCTCATGCCGGAGATCGAGGAGCAGGCGAAAGCGAACGCGGAAGCCGCCGGAGGCCGCTTCAGGATCACGCACACCTTCGAGGAGGCGTTCGAGGATGCGGATGTCGTGGTTCCGAAGTCCTGGGGACCTCTCGTCCACACCGGGGACACGGCGGAGGGACTTCGTCTGATCGAGGAGTATCCCGATTGGCGGTGCGACGCCGAGCGCATGGCTCTCGGCAAGGAACACCTCATTTACATGCACCCGCTTCCCGCGGACCGTGGCCGCGAGGTCACGGACGAGGTGATCGACGGGCCCCACTCGGCCGTGTACGACGAGGCCGAGAACCGGCTGCACGTCCAGAAGGCTCTCATGGCGCTGGTGATGTGAGCGACTCGCTTCCCGTCCGCCGCGGCCGGCGATGAACGGCTTCCAGCTCCGCTGCTGCGAATGCGGTCGGGAGTACTCCGAGAGCCCGGGGCTCCTGGTCTGCGAGGCGTGTACCACCCTTCAGACGCCCGGCGGACCGACCCGCGGGGTGCTCGAGGTCAAGCTCGACGAGCTACCCGGGGAGTGGCCGAAGGCCCGGCCGTCCGACACCGACTTCCTGGCCGCTTTTCTCCCGTTCTCGGATCCGTCCGCGATCGCGCCCCTGGATGTCGGCGGTACGCCGCTGCTGCCCGCTCCCCGCTTGCGGGAGGTTCTGGGCCTGCCCCGGCTGTGGATCAAGGACGACACGCGGAATCCGAGCGGGTCCACGAAGGACCGTGCCTCTCTCCTGGTCGTCGCGAAGGCCA
>JBDHIM010000202.1:0-3491 GCA_039587445.1 Gemmatimonadota bacterium | reverse complement strand
CTGCGCCCGGCGTCCGAGCCGACCGGAAGGCGCCTAGCGTTCGAGCGGGCCGGAGCGCGCCTGACTCTCCACCGCTTCGGCCCGTCCGCTCTTCATGCTCCGCAAGGCGGCTTCGACCGCGAGAACCGCGTCGAGCCCATCCACCTCTGTGGCCGCCGCGGGGGTAGGCGCCCCCAAAACCGCGTCCGCTAAAGAGTCCAGCTGGCGCAGAAAGCTCTCGGCAGTCATCGACGGACGCCTACGCAGACGGCTCCAACTCAGGTGTGCGACCTCGAGCGGGCGCTCCACAAGGTTCAGATAACCCTCGGCACGTGACGGCGCGCGGAGAAGCCCGCCCGGGCTCGCCGAGAGAACCCGATCGGCGGCCACCACTCGCACCCGTTCCCGGTATCGCCGGCCGTAGCCGACCACGCAGCCTGCCGTAAGACCGCCCTCGAGCATCGCCCGGTACTCGAACGTCTCTCGTCCGCGTGCTCCTCCACGTGGAGACTCAGCCTCGATTTCGACGATCCGCCGGCCGGTCAGCCAGGCGAACATGTCCACCTGGTGTGATCCGACGTCGTGGACGAGTTGTTCGAGGGCGCCGAGCTCCACGTCGGCACCCACCGCGGGCTGCCATCGCGCCGCGTCCACCAGCCACACGTAACGCATGCTCTCGAGCTCCGTCGTCGGCAGACTCGTCACGTGGCCGCGCAACTCCGCGTAGTTGCGCCTGAACCGTCGGTTGAAGCCGATGCGCACGATCGAGCCAGCCGCGCGGGCGCTAGAGGCGAGGCGTCGGGCATCATCAGCACCCAGGGCCACGGGCTTTTCGATGAGGACGGCGAGACCTCGAGCGATCGCCTTCTCCGCGATGGTCGCGTGACTGCCTGGAGGCGTCGCGATCAGGGCGGCGTCGAGGGTGAGATCGTCGGGAACGTCGTCGAGCGAAACGAAACAGCGAACGCCGGGATGGTGGCGCTCGGCGAGCTCGAGCCGCTCCGGCAGCGGGTCACACGCGGCCGCGAGCTCCCAGCGGCGGCTTCGAGCGAGCGCCGGAGAATGAAACAGCTGAAAGGCGCGCCCGCACCCGACCGCGCCCATGCGGAGCCGTCTCATCCGGTCCGATGCTCCGGCCAGGCTTCCATCGCCGAACTGCGTCAGCGCGAACGGTCCGGCGCAGGCGCCATCACCGGTGCTCCGGGTTGGGGTAGTCGAACCGGCACCCGGCCTCCCATTCCGACCGCTGGTTCCCATGCGCCGGGATCCCGCCCGCGTCCTTGAGCATGCGGGCGGCATGCAGGAGGTTCCACGTCATGAAGGTGGTATTCCGGTTGGTGAAATCGTTCTCCGGACCACCCGAGCCGGGATCCAGGTACGAAGGCCCCGGGCCGGCCTCGCCCAACCAGGCCGCGTCTGCCTGCGGGGGGATGAGGTAGCCGATGTGCTGGAGGGAATAGAGGATGTTCATGCTGCAGTGCTTCGCTCCGTCCTCGTTCCCCGTGATGAGGGTTCCGGCGACTCGGCCGTAGTAAGCGTACTGGCCATCCTCGTTGAGATCTGAAGACGTCGAGTAGAGTCTCTCGATGACCTGCGTACACACCGAGGACTTCTCTCCGAGCCAGATGGGTGAAGTGATGACCAGGATGTCGGCGGCCTTCACCTTCTCGTAGATATCCGGCCACTCATCGCGCTCCCAGCCGTGCTCGGTCATGTCCGGGTACACGCCGACGGCGATGTCGTGGTCCACCGGCCGCAGCGCCTCGACGGCCACCCCGTTCTTCTCCATGATCGCCGTCGAGATGTCGATCAGTCCCTGTGTGTGGGAGAGCTCGGGCGTCTTCTTCAGCGTACAGTTCAGGAACAGGGCCTTCAGGTCGGAGAAATCCCACTGGCTCGTTTCGCACATCTCGACTTGTCGCTCGCTGAGCATGGTCACGTCCTCTCCCTCTCGCTTTCTGTTGGCCGTTGGCTCCTCAATCAATCCGGCTCGCTAGCCGAGCCCCTTGGAGCGTAGCACGATCAGTTTCTCGATCTGCATGTCGCGCATCGTGTAGCGAATTCCGCCCACTCCCAGGCCGGACTGCCTGATCCCCGCGAACGGCATCCAGTCGACCCGGAAGGCGGTGTGGTCGTTGATCATGACGGCTCCGCCGTCCAGCCGGTCGGCCGTCTGCACGGCGGTGTCGATGTCGCGGGTGAAGACGGATGCCTGGAACGCGTACGGCAGCGAGTTGGCGCGCTCGATCGCGTCCGGCAACTCTCGATAGGGATAGACACAGATCACGGGCCCGAAGATCTCCTGGGTGCTGACTCGGGCACCGGCCGGCGGGTCGAAGAGGACAGTCGGATCGTAGCAGGTCGCCGAGATCGGCTTTCCGCCGGTCCGGGTCTGTCCGCCCCCCTCTTCCGCTTCCGCGACCCAATCCCCGACGCGGTCAACTTCCGCCGGACGGATCAGCGGACCGACCTCGGTCTCCTCGAGAGTGGGATCGCCGACGCGCATGCCGGCAGCCAGCTCTGCGAGGCCCGACGCGACATCGCCTGCCACGTCCTCGTGGGCGAATACTCGCTGGACGGAGACGCACACCTGCCCCGCATGGTACAGCCCGCCCTTGGCGAGCAGCGGGAGAGCATCGCCGAGGTCGGCGTCCGCGGCGACGATCACCGGTGCGGCGCCGCCGTGCTCCAGGGCGCAGCGGCTCCCGGGTGCCAGCCGCGAGCGAAGCATCCAGCCTACCTTGGCGCTGCCGATGAAACTGAAGAAACCGACCCGCGGATCCGACATGAGCGCGCCCGCTACGTCCAGATCGGCGACCGTCAGCGCCTGACACCACTCAGGGGGAAGGCCCGCCTCGCGTAGGATCTCGACGAAGCGATAGCAGGAGAGCGGCGTGGCTTCCGCCGGCTTCACGATGACGGGACAGCCGGTGGCCACGGCCGGCCCCACCTGGTGAACGATCAGGTTGAGGGGGTGATTGAACGCGCTGAACGCCACGACGACCCCGATCGGCTCGTGCCGCGTGAGCGCGATTCTCCCCTGGGAGGCGAGGTTGCGATCCATGGGGATCTCCTCGCCGGCGGAGGTGCGCAGCTCAGCCACGCACAGCTTCACGCAATCGATCGCCCGCGCGACCTCCACGCGCGAATCGATGCGCGGCTTGCCGCCCTCTCGCGCGGCCTCCAGGGCTAGCTCCTCGGCGCGATCGCCCATGATCCTCGCCGCCTTTTCGAGGATCCGGATTCGCTCGAAGGGCGCGAGCCACGAATCGCGATCCCGGTAGAGTCGCGTCGCCGTGTCGAGCGCCCTGTCGATCGCATCTGGCCCGGCGGTCTCGAGCGTCTGAATCGGGCTCTGGTCGTACGGAGCCGTGACCTCGAGGATGTCGGGGCCCGGTTTCGCGCCGGGAACCATGAGCGGAAGTCTGTCGCTCATCTTGCGCTTCTCCTTGCGTCTCTCGACGCCCGTTCCTTCAAGGGCTGTTCTCGCGATGGCCGTTCTTCAGATGGGG
>JBDHIM010000201.1:0-3526 GCA_039587445.1 Gemmatimonadota bacterium | reverse complement strand
CAAGCCGACGTTCGTCGTCCAGCTGGAGGAGGAGCACTTCCGCCGGAAGATGGAGGCGATCCGCTGCTTCGCCTCCCAGTTCGATGGGGCGGACGCGGCCGGGGAGATCTTCCCAACAGGGCAGCCCCTGTACGAGCTCGTCGAGACGCAGGGCCGCCACTACGGCTCGCTCATCCGGTCGCCGTACGGCGAGCCCTTCTATACGGAGGAGACCGTACGGATGGATGACATCGTCGAGATGCCGGTTCGGTCGCTGTAGGCCGTCGGTCAGCCGCAGCTCACCTCGACGAGAAGGCGCTTCCAGCTCGGAACGCTCTCATCTCCCACTCGGAGGGCCCGGATCCTCGCTCGACCGCCTCGGCGCATCCAGGGCCCGAGCCAGCTGCAGATCTCGTTCGGAAGGTGCCCCACCACGTCTCCCGCCATCAGGTGTACCCAGACGCGCTCGGTCGGGGAGCCCGGAGGATCCGGCAAGAGCATAAGCGGTTCACCGGAGCGGATCCGGGTGAGGTGGCGAGTCCGGTCGCCGAAGGGGAGCCCGTGCACGGTCGCCCGAAACACGCGGGCGGCACGGGGGGGAAGAGCCGATTCTGGAACGGGGATTCCGGGCATAATCCTCTACGAGCGATCGAGTTGCGGGCTTCTTTCAACCTACATCATGTAACCTAGAGCGCCCGAACCGCGTGGGAAACCTGGGAAACGGAAGAGCGGTACGGCGAATCGGCGGAATGGGCCGCCGGAACCCCGGGCGGCGCCACGGATATCGTAGCCCATGACGAACACACGGCAGGGACCCGACGCCATCTACCTTGATCACGCGGCTACGTCACCGATGCGCGCCGAGGTCTGGGCCGCCATGGAGGCGGCTCGCGACTGCGGCTACAACCCCGTCAGCACGCACGCGTACGGCAGAAGGGCTCACGAGCGTCTGGAGGACGCTCGGGCGGAGTTCGCCGAGCTGCTCGGGTGCCGGCCGCGGGAGATCTGCTTCACGGGCGGCGGAACGGAATCCGACAACCTGGCGGTCCTGGGCTTCGCGCGTGCGAACCTCGAGCAGGGACCCTACCTGATCCTCTCCGAGGTGGAGCACAAGGCGTGTCTCGAGGCGGCGAAGCGAGCCGGCGCCGAGGGCGCGGAGGTCCGACTGCTGCCGGTGGACGTCTCCGGCGGCGTACGGCTCACGGACTTGGAGCGGGCGCTCGCCGACGCGACTGAACGGCCTACGCTCGTCTCGATCATGTGGGCGAACAACGAGGTCGGGACGGTCCAGCCGATGGCCGAGATCGAGCGGCTCGTTCACGAGAGCGGCGCCCTTCTGCATACGGACGCGGTGCAGGCCTACGGCAAGGAGGACGTGTCGCTCGACCGGATTCCCGCCGACCTGTTGACGGCCACGGCCCACAAGCTCGGTGGTCCCGTCGGCATCGGACTGCTGTTCTGCCGCGAGGGCGTGGATCTGCAGCCATTGACCTTCGGCGGAAGCCAGGAGAGGGCGCTGTGGCCGGGCACGCAAAACCCATTGGCGGCGGCAGGGTTCGCCTGTGCGGCGCGTCTGGCGGCGGAGCATCGCGAGGAGAAGGCACCGGCCTGGCGCGAGATGCGTGAGCGCCTCGAGGCTCGGCTCCGCGACCGCGTCCCAAACCTCGTCGTGCACGCGGCCGGCGCCGACCGGCGTCTACCGCATGTTCTGAGCGTCGGCGTGCCCGGCTGCGATGCCGGCGCGCTCCTGCTCTCGCTCGACCTCGAGGGCGTGGCGGTCTCCGGCGGCTCTGCGTGCAGCAGCGGCTCTGCGGCCGGCTCGCACGTCCTTGGCGCGATGGGTCTGGGCCAAGAAGAGGAATACGCGACGGTGCGTCTCAGCTTCGGTCCGGACACGACATCGGACGAAGTAGACTTCGCCGCGGAGGCCATGATCCGGGCGACGTCGCGGATCGCCGCGCAGGTCTGACGGCCAGACCCATGGAACCCGTGTCTACCCGCTCGGTCCTGACCGCCATGTCGGGAGGTGTCGATTCCAGCGTCGCCGCAGCTCTCCTGAGCGAGCGCGGGTACCGGGTCGTCGGCGTCACCCTGAAGACATTCTGCTACGGAGACGTTCCAGGCCCGACTCGGACCTGCTGCGGACTCGAGGGAATCTCCGACGCCAAGTCCGTCGCCGCTCGACTCGGCGTCGCCCACACCGTCTTCGATGTCGAGGAGAGCTTCTCGCGGGATGTGATCGACGACTTCGTCTCGGAGTACGCGGCGGGTCGGACACCGATCCCGTGCGTCCGCTGCAACAGCTTCACCAAGTTCCGTGATCTGGTGGTCCGCGCCGACCTGCTCGGCTGCGAGTACCTGGCCACGGGTCACTACGCACGCGTGAAGCAGAGGAACGGGACGGCGCGTCTTTGCCGAGCCGAAGACGACCGCAAGGACCAGACGTACTTCCTGTGGGGGATCCCTCGCGAGGTGCTGGAGCGGCTCTTCCTGCCGATCGGGGAGATGGACAAGAGCGCGGTCCGGCGGAAGGCGCGTGCTCTCGGGCTGTCAACGGCCGACAAGCCGGAATCGTTCGAGATCTGTTTCGTGCCGGACAACGACTACGCCGGCGTGCTGCGGCGATACCTGGGCGAAGACCACCCTGCCCTGGCGCGCGGTCCCGTTCTGCTGGAGGACGGCCGGCAGGTGGGAGAGCACGAGGGCTACGCGCGTTTCACCATCGGACAACGCCGGGGTCTCCCAGGTGGCTTCGCCGAGCCGATGTACGTCGTCGAGATCCGCCCCGGCGAGAGGGCGGTCGTCATCGGTCGGCACGCTTCGCTGGCCCGGACGCGCGTCGAGGCCGCCAAGGCGAATTGGCTCGGCCCGAGACCCGAAGCGGGCGAGGCGATCGGAGCGAGGATCAGACACGGCGCGTCGATCGTCGAGGGACAGGTCGTGGCGAGCGCCGAGGACGGCTTTACGGTCGAGTTGGGGCTTCCCCAAGAGGCGATCACGCCCGGCCAGAGCGCCGTACTCTACCGGGACGATGTGGTGCTCGGTGGAGGGGTGATCCTCTCCTAGCAGACCGCATCAGCCGACGGCATGCCGCTGGCAGCTGCCAGCAGACCGGCCACCTGTCTAGTAAGGCAGGCCTTCCGCCACGGCCAGCTGCTCGGCCGCCTGCCTGCCACGGTCCGAGAGATCCTTCGGCGCCTCGATGCGAACCCGCACAAGCTGGTCGCCGTGCGCACCGCCCTTCTCGATGCCGTGTCCCCGGATCCGAAACGTCGTCCCACCCTGCGTCCCGGGCGGGACCTTCAGCACGATCTTCTTGTTGTCCACCGTGCGCACACGGATCCGCGACCCCAGCATCGCCTGCGCGATGTTGATGGGCACCTCGCAGACGACGTTCAGGCCTTCCCGCTTGAAGAACCGATCGTCCTTCACACGGAATTGGATGATGAGATCGCCCGACTTGCCGCCGGCCGGACCCCGCTCGCCCTGACCCGGAATCCGAACCTTCGATCCCGTCTCCACGCCGGGCGGCACCGCCACGCTGATC
>JBDHIM010000200.1:0-3553 GCA_039587445.1 Gemmatimonadota bacterium | reverse complement strand
CGGGAGCGGCTTCTGCAGCTCGAGATCGCTGTCGCCGACGGTCGGTTGACGGACATCGAGGCCCGCATCGGTCACGCCACCAAGGAGCTCGACGGCCTTCGGGGGGAGGCGCCGACCGAGGAAGCTCAGCTCCATGCGCGAGAAGCAGAGCTGGAGACGCTCCGCTTGCGGGTCGCCGAGGAGGGAAGCCGCCGCAGCAAGCTCGCCGATCAGCTATCGGAGGTGCGCGACCGGCTCAACCGGCTGGAATCCGAGGGCCTCGTGGACGCCGAGCGAACGGGAACCAACCGGCAGCGCTTGGAGACCATCGAGGAGGAGCTGGCCCAGCAGGCCGGTAGGCGTGCGTCCCTGGGCTCCGAGGTAGACCGTCTCAGTGGGGAGAGCGAGGCCTCGAAACTCCGGCTGGAGGAGACTCGCGAGCTGGAGGCCGGGCTCGTTGCCGAGGTCGAGCGCCTCGAGGCGGACAGAGAGCGCGAGGCGGCTGCCGTGGAAGACGCTCGCGGCCGTTTTGCTGATGTGATGCAGCGAATCGGTGCCCTCTCTTCCGAGCGGGCTGGTGCCGAGCAGCGCGACGAAGAAAGAAAGAAGGAGCTGGAGAGGCGGGAGGCGCTGCTCCGGGCGCTCGAGGAGCGGAGATCCGGGGCACAGGAGCAGCTCGAGACGGCCACCGCCGCGGCCGCTGAGGCGTCCGGCGTCCGTGCCCGGCTTGAATCCGAGCTCGAGGAGGCCCGTAGCCAGCTGACCGCTGCCCGCGATGCCTGGCGGGAGCGTCGGAATCTGGCCGCGGAAGTACAGGGTAGTCAGTCGGCCGAGCGAGCACGACTCTCGAGCCTGCAGGCGATGCTGACGTCGGGCGGCAGCCGACCCACCGTCGTGACGCGTCTTCTCGAGGCACGGGATGGCCCGAAGGGCGTTTTGGGCCCTCTCGTCGACCACCTGGACGTTCCCGCACAGTTGGCGGGTGCCGTCGAGGCACACCTCGGTCCCTACCTCAACGCAGTCCTCGTGAGGGACTGGGAGAGCGTCGAATCCGTTCGTGGGTGGCTCGAGGCCGGCGACGACGAGGGCGGGCTCCTGCTGCTTCCGCTTCGACCGGGGCCCTCCGGGCAGGTCGAGGCGCAGGGTGATCTGCTCGGCGAGATCGAGGTTGAGGAGCGTGCCGCTCCGTGGGCCGCTGCGCTGCTCGGTGACCTGATGACCGCCGATCGTTTCGCTCCCGGCGATCAGCCTTGGATATGCGAAGATGGCAGCGGCCAGGACCGTTTCGGCGCCGTGCGCCTCGGAAAGGCCGGCGGGGGTGGCTCGCTCGACCTGCGTGCGCGGACCGAGGGCCTGGAAGAGGAGATCCGGCGTACGGAGGAGAAGCTGACGGAGCTGGAGGCGGCGCTCGCTTCGGCGGAAGAAGATCTCTCGGAACGGGAGGCTCGGGTCGAATCGATTTCGCGTGAGCTGGATGATGTCAGAGGGACCTTGCAGGCGGCTGACGGCCGGCGCGAGGCGGCGGCAGCGCGCCTGGAAAGCCTGCAGGAGGAAGAGGAATCGGGTTCCTCGCGCATAGCCGAGCTTACTGAAGCGATCGAAGGGTTCGATTCACGGCAGACGGAGCGCGACCGGGAGCTTGCAGACCTGCGGGAGAAGGAAGCATCCGCGGAGGCATCCGTGGCGGAAGCCCGGAAGCGGGCCCGCCGGGCAGCCATCGAGTGGGAAGCCGGGCGGACGGAGCTCCACGAGTTGCAGTTGGACCTGACCAGACTCGAGTCCGAAGTATCGGCCACGACGGACCGTCTCAAGCAGATGGAGCTGCGACTCGAAGAGGTCCAGGCCCTGCGAAGCCGGCTCGAATCGGAGCGCGAAGAGCGGAAGGAGTTCGCCACGGCGTTGAGCCGGAGCGCGGAGGAGCGAGAGGAGAGCATGGTCTCGCGTCTCGAGGAGCGTTCCAGCCTCGAGGAGCAGCTCGGTCGAGCCGATGCGGAGCTCCGCGAGCTTCACCAGGCGGCGGACGCCGAGGAGGCGAGGGTTCGAGAGGTGAGGCGGGCCGAACGGGAGCACTCGGAGCGACGCCATGCTCTGGAGCTGGAGCTCGCGGAGCAGCGGGCGCGCCGCTCGGGCATCCGCGAGCGGCTCGAAGCGGAGTGGGAGGAGGAGTACGAGGCCCTCGCGAGTCGCGTCGAGCCACCGGAGGAGGGAACGCTGGATGAGTGGGCCGAGGAGCTCGAGGCGCTACGCGGCCGGATCCGTAAACTCGGTCCGGTCAACCCTCTGGCCGCCCAGGAGTACGAAGACGAACGTGAGAGGCTCACCTTTCTCGAAGAGCAGAAGGGTGACCTGACAAAGGCTCGGGATGACCTTCAGGCTTCGATTCGCCGGATCAACCAGGCGGCGGCGGAGGCCTTTCTCGAGTCCTTCCAGGAGATCCGCGAGAACTTCAAGCGCACCTTCGTAACCCTCTTCGAAGGGGGCGAGTGCGATCTCTGGCTGGATCCGGAGGACCCGCTGGATTCACCGATCGAGATCTCGGCGGCTCCGGGCGGCAAGCGAACGCAGCGGATCCACCTGCTCTCGGGCGGCGAGCGGGCCCTGACCGCCCTCTCCTTGTTGTTCGCCATCTATCTCGCCAAGCCGAGTCCGTTCTGCGTCATGGATGAGGTCGACGCCCCGCTGGATGAAGCGAACATCGGCCGTTTCATCCGCATGCTGGAGGAGTTCAAGAACGAGACGCAGTTCGTCGTGATCACCCACAACGCGCGCACGATCGAAGCGGCGGACTGGGTATACGGCGTGACCATGCAGGAACCTGGCGTCTCCTCCATCGTGGGCGTCGAGTTCGCCCACCTACCCAGCGGCCAGGTAGCCTGAGGCGCGGCGCATTCCAAGGTCCGACATGAGGCTGGTAGCCGTTGGCACCGGCACCGCCGTCCCCGAGCGTGACCGTGGTGGCAGCTGCTTCTACCTGGAGGACGAGGGATCGCGGCTGCTGATCGACTGCGGCCCCGGCGCCGTGCAGGGACTCGCCAGGTGGGACCTTCCCTGGGAGAGCCTCACCGATCTCGTCATCACCCACTTTCACGCGGACCACATCGGGGCGCTGCCGGGCATTCTTTTCGCCCTCAAGCACGGGATCATGCCGGCCCGGAGCGAGCCCCTGGCCGTGTGGGGGCCGTCGGGCACGCCCCGTCTCTTCTCGAGGCTGGCATCCGCGGTGGGTGAATGGGTGCTCGATCCGGGCTTCGCCGTTCGGTTTCACGAGTTGGAAGAAGACGTCGCTCGGACCACGAAGGCCGGTCTGGAGCTTTCCATTCGCTCCACGGCTCACACGGAAGAGAGCCACGCCGTGCGGATTCAGGGGCGTGATGCCGCGGTCGGGTACACCGGCGACACCGGGCTCCCGGAGGGTGAAGCTCTTGCACTCGGCTCCTTCCTGAGCGGATTGGACGTCCTGATCGCGGAATGCTCACTTGCGGATGACGAGGTCAGCGACAATCACCTTTCTCCAACGCGGCTTGCGTCGCTCGCTACGGCGGCGAGTCCCGGCCTCCTGTGGGTTACCCATGTC
>JBDHIM010000041.1:0-16457 GCA_039587445.1 Gemmatimonadota bacterium | reverse complement strand
AGTCTCCGCGTCCGGCTCTCATGGCTCGGCTGTGGCTCGCTCGGGAACGGGCTGTGGATCACGCCGCATGACATCCGTCGCGAGATCGAGGAGATCTCCGAGGGCCTGGAGATTCGTGAGAACCTCGAGGTTTTCCGCGCCGAGCACGCCGGCTTCTCCCCGGTGGCAGAGCTGGTGGACCAGTGCTGGGACCTGCCGAGCATCAACCACCGGTACGAGACGTTCATCAAGCGGTACCTGCCCGATTTCGAGCGCTGCCGTCCGGCGATCGACAAAGGGCGGCTCGCCGACGAGGAGGCATTCGTCCGTCGGTTCGCCCTCGTGCACGAGTACCGGGAGTTCCCGTTGATCGACCCCTATCTTCCCAGGTCGCTGCAACCGCCCGAATGGGGCGGTGAGTGTGCGGCCGCCCTGTTCAACGCCTACCACGATCTGCTGATGCCTCTCGCCGACGAGTACGTCGACAGAACCCTGGCGGCCGCGCCGGGAGCGGAAGCTCCCGTGAAGGGCGCGGCCTAAGAACGATCGAGGAGAGAGATGACACACTTCGAGTCCAAGCCCGCCGACGCTTTCGGCTTCAAGGAAGTGCTTTACGAAAAAGGGGACTGGGTCGCGCGAATCACGATCAACCGTCCCCACAACTACAACGCCTACTCCACGCCGGCTCTGGAGGAGCTCGCCACGGCCTTCCGCGATGCGGCGTTCGACGACTCGATCTCGGTGATCGTGTACACGGGCGCCGGACACGACGCCTTCTGCACGGGCGGCGACGTGAAGGAGTACGAGAAGCTCTACACGCAGCGTCCGCGAGACTACTGGAAGTACATGCGGCTCTTCCGCGCCTACATCGAGAGCATCGTGAACGCGGGGAAGCCGGTGGTCGCGAGGTTGAACGGCATGGCGGTGGGTGGCGGCAACGAATCCCAGATGGCGTGCGACCTGGCCGTGATGGCGGAACACGCCTGGATCGGCCAAGTCGGGACGAGGGTCGGGAGCGTAGCCGCCGGGGGTGCGACGCAGTGGCTGCCGATCATGATCGGTGATCGTCGGGCGCGGGAGATGCTCTTCTTCAACGGCCGCATCCCGGCCCGTCAGTGCCTGGAGTGGGGGCTCGTCAACCGGGTCGTTCCGTCGGTCACGAAAGACGGCGAGTTCATCGAAGGGGCGTCGAAGGACGAGATCAAGAAAGGGCTCTCCGAACAGGACGGCTATGCCATCAGCCTCGAGCGCCTGGACGAGGCGGTGGACGAGCTGGCCCAACAGCTTCTTCAGCAGTTTCCCGAGTGCGTTCGCTACACCAAGCAGCAGGTCAACTTCTGGAAGGAGCTCTCCTGGAGTCAGACGGTCGGACACGCGGCCGACTGGCTGGCCCTGCACTACTCGAGCTACGAGCCGTGGGAGGGCATGCGCGCTTTCGTCGAGAAGCGGAAGCCGCGCTACATGAAACTCCGCCAGCTTGCGGCCGATGGGGAGTCCAGCGAGTTCGTGTGGGGGCCGCCCGCCGGTGAGTGCACGAAGTGTGGGGCGACCGGCATCCCGGCGCTCTTCTCGTACTGCGGCGCATGCGGCACGGGCCTGAACGGTGCCGCGGACGCGGGCGTCGGAGAGGCCGAGTCGGAGGTGAGCGCCGAGAAGGCCCCGGTCGGAGACGGCGCATGACGGGAGAGTTCCTCCGCCTGGAACGCCCGGGCGACGGAGTGGCGCGCCTGGTTCTGGACCGGCCGCCCCTGAACGTGCTCCACATCCCGATGATGCGGGAGTTCGATGAGGTGCTGACGGGCCTCGCTTCCGACCCGGAGCTGAAGCTCCTCGTGCTGACCGGCGAGGGGAAGGCTTTCTGCGCGGGCGTCGATGTCGCGGACCACACGGCCGAGCGCGTCGAGTTCATGATCGAGGCCTTCCACGGCCTCATCCGGAAGCTGCTCAGCATGGAGGTTCCCGTCGTTGCGGCCGTGAACGGCGCGGCGCTGGGCGGCGGCTGCGAGCTTCTCCTCGCCTGCGACCTCGTGATCGCTTCCGAGAAAGCGAAGCTCGGCCAGCCGGAGATCCGGCTCGGGGTGTTCCCGCCGGTGGCCGCGGCTCTCCTGCCGCGTCTGATCGGCCTTCAGCGTGCCCTGGACCTCATCCTCACGGGCCGCGTGATAGGAGCCGCCGAGGCCCAGGAGATCGGGCTCGTTGGTCGGGTCGTCCCGGCGGAGGGGTTCGACGAAGCCGTCAACGAGTACGTCGGGAGCCTCTCGAGACTGAGCCGCCCCGTGCTGCGGCTCACCAAGCGCACCGTTGTCGAAGGGATGGCGGAATCGCTGTGGGAGGCCTTTGATCGGGCGGAGAAGCGCTACCTGCACGAGCTGATGGAGCTGGAGGATGCCCACGAGGGGCTCGCGGCCTTCCTCGAGAAGCGCGAGCCGGTTTGGAGGGATGCGTGATGATGAGCGAGGAAGAGCGACGATGACCGATCTCGCGAAGAAGCTCGACGAGGGCGCCCCACCGCCGCGTCTGCTCGAGCTCGACGACGGCCTGTCCGTCGCAGAGACTATCGACTGGTGCCGGGACCACGTGGAAGACCTGGAGTTCGCGACCGTCCGCCGGTGGCGGGAGGCCGGCGGAAAGGTGCTGGGCCACTTCCAGGTCTACTTTCCCGAGGAGCTCGCGCACGCCGCCGGCATGCTACCGGTGAAGCTCCGCGGAGCGCCGGTGGAGCGGCGCGAGGCGGACTCCCACTTCGGCTCCTACCTCTGCTCGATCATCAAGAGCTCCCTGGAGCTCGCCCTCACCGGCCGGGTCGAGATCGACATGTTCGTGACCCACCCGATCTGCGATGCTGCCCGCAACCTGGCGGGGATCTGGGCTCGGAACCTGCCATACCCATCGCAGATCCTCTACTTCCCGCAGAACGCCAACTCCGCCTTCGCGTCCACCTACCTGCGGGAGGAGTACGCCCGGGTGCTCAGGGATATCGAGGAGGTCACGGGGCGGAAGGTCGGCGACGACGAACTCCGGCAGTCGATCGAGGTGTTCAACGAGAACCGGAGGCTCCTCCGCGAGATCTACGAGATCAAGCGCGAGACGCCCTGGCTGCTGGCGGTCGACGAGGCGTACGTG
Source organism: Gemmatimonadota bacterium (assembly GCA_039587445.1). Lineage (GTDB taxonomy): Bacteria > Gemmatimonadota > Gemmatimonadetes > Palauibacterales > Palauibacteraceae. The sequence continues at coordinate 13,355 of JBDHIM010000041.1, read as the reverse complement.
CTCGTGGCGCTCGCCGGACTGATCTCCCGCGAGGAGCACAACGAGCTTCTCGCCTCCTTGATCCCGCGCATCCGTGAGCGGGAGGCCCAGCCGCAGGACAAGATGCGCGTCGTGTTCGAGGGAGGGTTCTGCGAGCAGCCCCCGATCGACCTGCTTACATCGATCGCCCAGTTCTGCTACGTGGTCGACGACGATCTGCTCATCGGCCTTCGGTGGATCCTGGACGACGTGTCCGTCGACGGGGACCCACTGCAGGCACTCGCGGATGCCTACCTGAACAGCTCCTCCTACAGCCCGGTGCAGCACGATCTGGACAAGCCGAAGGAGAAGATGCTTCTCCGGCGAATCCGGGAGTCGGGCGCGGAGGCCGCGATCGTGTCGGCGGCCAAGATGTGCGAGCCCGGCCTGGACGAGCAGGTCGCGTACTCGGAGGCGCTCGACGAGGCGGAGATCGCGTACTTCGTCACCGAGTTCGAGGAGACGATGGCTCGCTATGACCATCTGAAGATCCAGCTCGAGACCTTTGTCGAGAATATCCTGTTCGAGTGAAACGAGGACAGAACATCCTCTTCGAGAGAAGCGGGGGTGGAGGATGGTGCGACGGCCAGACAGCCATCGGAGCGAAGCGACCCATCGGAGCGGAGCGACAACATCGGAGTGAGGTGAGAAGATGATGCAGGCGACCGAGGACCTGATCGGACGGGGGCAGGAGGACGGCAAGCGGCTCTTCAAGGAATGGTTCGCCGGCCTCACGAGCGCCGCGGATGCAGGCGAGAAGGGGGCGTACGTCTTCGTGATGGGGAGCCTCGTCGAGCTCCTGCGGACCTTCGATCTCCCGATCGTATTCCCCGAGATCAACTCGCTGCAGACGGCCGTGAGGAAGATCTCGGACGAGTACCTGAACCTCGCCGAGGATCACGGCTTCTCGCCCGACGTCTGCGGCTACGTGAAGGCCGACTATGCGCTCCAGCTGAAGGGTGGGGAGCACCCGATGGGGACCGTTCCGCCGCCCGGGATCGCCGTCTACACGAACGCCTGCAACACGTACATCAAGTGGGCGGAGATATGGGAGCGGATGTACGACGTGCCGATCTTCACCCTGGACGTACCCGGTTCCCGGAGCGCCCCCGGCGTAAAGCTCAGCGGGACGGACCATGAGGCCGACCGGAAGTACGTCGAGTACCAGCTGCGGGAGCTGATCGAGCTGCTGGAGAAGGTGACCGGGAAGCCGTTCGACATCGACCGGCTTCGCGACGTGCTGAGCGTCACGAACGACATGGGCCGCAGCTGGCGACGGCTGCTGGAGATCAACAAGGGCACGCCCGCCGTCTACGATTCGATGATGGAGGGGACGATCTTCCTCGGCGTCGTGAACGCGCTCCGTGGTACGTCCGAGGGGGCGAAGTACTTCGCCGACCTCGTGGAGGAGATGGAGTACAAGCTGGAGCAGGGCATCAGCCCGCACGGGGAGGAGCCCGAGAAGCACCGGCTCATCTTCGTCGGCGTCCCATGCTATCCGATCTTCCGTCGCTTTTACCACCTCTTCTCCGACTGGGGCGGCACGTTCGTCGGCTCGACCTATCTGTGGTTCGCCTCGGGCGGGTTCAACCTGGACTTCGAGTACGATCTCGACCGGCCCCTGGAGAGCCTCGCCGAGGGGCTCATGCTCGGCGTGCAGAGCGCGGTCGACAGCATGCTGTTCCAGGACCGCGCCCTGATCGACGCGATCGACACCTACGGGGCGGACGGTGTCGTCTATCACCCGATCAAGAGCTGCCGGACCGTCTCCACGGGTTTGGCCGACAGCCGACGCGTTGTGCTCGAGGAGCGGGACGTCCTCTGCCTCTACATCGAGTCCGACATGATGGACAAGCGGGTCGTCTCGGAGGCGCAGCTCAAGAACCGAATCGACGCGTTCTTCGAGGGCCTGGACTCTCGCAAGATCCGCCTCGCCAGAGACGCGGCGGGGGCGGGCGAGCTCTCTGCAGCCGCCGCGGGAGCCGCTGCTGGTGCAGTCGACTCGAAGGTCACGGGATAAGGCGAGGAGGAGAAGGGCATGCCATACGCATCCGGAGTGGACGTCGGCTCCACGCAGACTAAGGCGGTCGTCGTGGACGAGGCAGGCGGCATCGAGGGACGGTCCCTGATCGACACCGGGGCCAACGTCGTGCGAGCAGCCGAGACGGCCTTCGCCGAGGCGATCGCCGATGCCGGGCTGGAGGACTATGAGATCGGTTTCGTGATCGGAACCGGCTACGGCCGCTACAAGGTGGAGTTCGGCGACGCCCAGATCACCGAGATCGTCTGCCACGCGCGCGGGGCCGCCGCGATGTTTCCGAACACACAGACGGTGCTGGACATGGGCGGCCAGGACACGAAGGCGATTCGCCTCAAGCCGGGTGGCGACGTGATCGACTTTTGCATGAACGACAAGTGCGCCGCCGGCACAGGCCGCTTCCTCCAGTCCGCGGCGGCCGCGCTGGGAATGGAGCTCGAGGATCTCGGCCCCACCGCGCTCAAGGGCCAGCGGCCGGTGAGCATCAGCACGACGTGCACCGTGTTCGCCGAGTCGGAGGTGCTCTCCTGGGTCGCGAGAGGGAAGCGGATCGAGGACATCCTCCTCGGAGTCCACCGAAGCATCGGCTCTCGGTCCTTCGGCCTGCTGCGGCGCGTCGGGATCGAGAACGAGGTGACGTTCAGCGGCGGCGTCACGAAGAACGAGGCGATGGTCGAGGTCATGAACGAGATGCTCGAAACCACGCTGAACGTGAGCGAGGAATCCCACTTCATGGGCGCGCTCGGCGCAGCGCTCTTCGCCCTGGAGCGCCTGCCGCACGGCGACGCCGGCGGGAGGGGCGAGGTGGCGGCGGCGAGCACGGGGGCCGGCCCGGAGGTCTCGACCGAGGAGGGAGTGGCATCATGAGCTGCACGGCGGGGATCGACGTGGGGTCCACCTACACCAAGGCGGCCGTCCTGGACGAGGCCGGCGAGATGCTCGGACGAGGAATGCGGCCGACCGGCTTCAAGCTCGAGCAGGCCGCGCAGGAGACGTTCGATGAGGCGCTCGCGGCCTCGGGGCGGGAGCGCGAAGAGGTGGAGTACGTGGCCACGACCGGGTTCGGCCGACACCAGGTCCCCTTCCGCGACGTCCAGGTGACGGATCTCACGGCCCAGGCCTGGGGAACGAAGGCCTTCTTCCCCGAGACGCGCACGGTGCTGGACGTGGGCGGCCAGACGATGAAGGCGATGCGGATCGATGCAGAGGGCAAGGTCCGCTCCTTCCGGCTCAACGACAAATGCGCCGCCGGCACGGGCGCCTTCCTGGAGAAGACAGCTCGGTACCTGGGCTACCGGATCGAGGAGATCGGCCCGCTGGTGGAGAGCTCAAAGGAGGTCGTGCCGATCTCCGGCGTGTGCGCCGTCTTCGCCGAGTCGGAGGTCATCAACCACGTGAGCCAGGGCGCGGCTCCCGGAGACATCATGCATGGTGCCATGGAGTCGCTGATCGAGAAGTCGGTGCGTCTCATGAAGCGCGTGCAGATGGAGCCGGAGTTCACCCTGGTGGGCGGCATCATGCGCTTCCCGACGATGGTCCGGGTGATGCGCGAGCACCTGGCGGAGGGCGTCAACGTACCCGAGGGAGAGCTGGTGCAGTTCACGGGGGCGATCGGAGCCGCCGTCCTCGCTCGACGGCGCTTCGAGAAGCTCCAGGCCGCATGACGGTGAGACGCCGAAAGGGCCGCAGCTTGGTCGCGCGAGGGGGTTGAGATGGTCGATATGGAGAAGAGAGAAGAGACAGGAAGCGCCAAAAAGCCCCAGTGCTACATCGCGATGCTCTACCTGAACTGGGTGGTCTATCTCGGCGTGATCGCCTGGGGCGGCCTGACCGGCCGCTACTTCTTCTCCCTCATCTGGGCGCTCGGCTTTCCCGCCTTCATGCTCGCCTACATGGCCGTGTTTCCGAGAATCTCGCGCCTGGTGGGATACGGCTCCGTGGAGGACCAACCCGCGGTCGTGGCCGGCGACACCGGCGGGGGCGGCTCCTCCCAGCCGGAGGTCACGTTGTACAAGGCCGTCGGGTGCCCCTTCTGCCCGATCGTCGAGGAGCGGCTCGACAGGCTGGAAGGGGAGGGCGGGTTCACCCTGCGAAAGATAGACGTCACCCTGCGGCCAGGGACCCTGGCCGCGAAGGGGATCAAGGCGGTGCCGGTGGTGGAAGCGGGCGGACAGCGCCTGACGGGTAACGCGACGAGCCAGCAGTTGGCCGCCCTCGTGGAGGTTGCCCGCGGGGCGGGCGACCAGGCAGCGGTCCTGGCATGATCCAGCCGGAATTCGAGCCGCTCGCCACGCCGCGAACGGAGCAGAAGGATGCCGAGCTCGCACGCGAGGGGTGGATACGGCGCTTCGTAGGCGGGCCGCCGCGCTTGCTCGAGATCAGAGAGGTTTACGAGACGCTCGGCCACGAGGTGCGCCTGGAGACCCTCTCGCCGGAAGAGCTCGCCGAAGAGTGCGGGGACTGCCGGCTGGCACTCGAGCTCTTCCGCGTCGTCTACACTCGGAGGCAGATCGGCGTGGTCCGGGACGAATCTGCTGAAGAGGAATCGACGGCAAGCGAATCGGCAGCGGCGGACGAGACCACGGGCAACCCAGGGAGGTCCAAGTGAGAGCAGCGGTGTTCCACGGCGCGGAGAGCGGCCTGTCGATCGAGGAGGTCCCCACACCGAGCCCCGGTCCCGGAGAAGCACTCGTGCGGGTGGCGGGCTGCGGAATGTGCCACACGGATCTTCACTATCTGGACCACGGCGTTCCCACATTCAAGCCGCCACCGATCATCCTCGGTCACGAGGCCGCGGGCACCGTCGCAGCCGTGGGCGAGGGCGTGATCGATTGGTCCGAGGGCGACCGCGTGCTGATCCCGGCCGTCCTCTCCTGCGGGCGCTGTCGCTTCTGCCGGATGGGGAGGGAGAACCTCTGCGAGCGGCTCGAGATGCTGGGGAACCACATCGACGGTGCGTACGCGGAATGCGTCGCGGTCACGGCATCCGAGCTCGTCGCCGTGCCTGAAGAGATCCCGTTGGAGAAGGCCTCCGTGATCGCCGACGCCGTCTCCACGCCCTACCACGCGGTCAAGCACCGCGGCCGCGTGCGGACGGGGGACACGGTGGCCGTCGTCGGCTGCGGCGGCGTGGGCCTCAACATCGTGCAGTGCGCGGCCGTCGCCGGCGGGCGGGTCATCGCGATCGACCTCAACGAAGAGCGGCTCGAGATCGCGCGCACGCTGGGCGCGGAGGAGACGATCAATCCGGAGCGGGTCGAGCGTCTCGACAAGCACGTCCGGAAGCTCACGGGCGGTGGCGTGGACGTGGCGTTCGAGGCGATCGGACAGCCCAAAACGATCGAGATGGCGTTCTCGCTCCTCCGCAAGGGTGCCCGGTTGTGCGTGATCGGGTTCTCGCACGAGCCGGCTACGATCCCGGTAGGCAAGCTGATGTTCTTCGAGCTCGAGCTGGTCGGCAGCCTCGGTTGCGGCGGCGGCGACTACCCCGAGATCGTCGAGCTCGTCCGGCAGGGGAAGCTGCAGCTGGACCCCGTGGTGAGCGGCACCATTCCGCTCGAGGAGATCGAGGAGGGATTCGACCGGCTGCGCCGCGGGGACGGCGTCCGCTGGGTGGTGACGCCGTAGCGGCTTGGGGACAGCCCGCCACGGCCAGCAGAGTCGCGGCCGCGCGGGAAGAAGACCGACAAGGAAGACGAGCGGGGAGCCAATGATCGATCCGATCCAGAGATTCGAAGAGGAGCATCAGCACGCGCTCGGCGAGCTGCAGAAGCTGGAAGACGCTGCCCGCGCGTTGGCTGCAGGCGCTGAGAGCGACGTCAAAGACGATCAGCTCGAAGCCGCGCGCGCGGCGCACCAGTTCCTGACGACGGCCGTTCGCGAGCACAACGAGAACGAAGAGCTCGCGCTCTTCTCGGTCCTGGGCGACGAGGCTCCCACGGAGCCGTTCGTGGAAGACCACGTGGCCCTCCGAGCGATGGAGCGGCGTCTGCTGTCGGCGATCGACGCGCGGAACCCGACCTGGATCGCGGCCGCAGGTCTGGCGATCGTGGACGTTCTACGAGACCACATCGACCGCGAGGACAACGCGCTCTTTCCGATGGCCCGCGAGCTTCTCGGGCCCGAGGGCCTTCTGGAGGTGGCGCGGAGACTGGAGAGCTAGGGCTTCACGAGGGTACGACTTCCAACCCCAGCTCCCTGCCACCAGAGCGCACTCGTTGATCCAGGCTGAGAAGCCCGGTTTCCGGAACCAGCGATCGAGCGAACAGAGCATATGCCAGGTGAAGGGCGTCGAGAGCGCGGATCGGCTCGACCGGGAAGGGGCGACGCGCGCGCTCGACGATCTCGGGGTCGAGACTCAAGATCACCCAATGGGCGGCAACTCGACGTAATAGGGAATGGCCGCCTGCCGCTTCTCCCTCGCTGAGTCGCCCGGTGGCGGCGGCCGTGATAAGGGCCCGATCGCATTCGATCAGCGTGAGCTCCGAGGCGAGTATCACCTCCGCCTCCGATAGCGACTCGCGAACCGCGTCCGCCCGTGGCTCAGCAAGCAGCCAGGAGAGCACGGCGCTCGATTCCGCGTAGACGCTCAGCGTTCCCCTCGCACCCAGTCAAGCAACTCTTCGGCGCTTCCCTCCGGCAGGAGCGGCTCCAAGTCGGGATAGAGATCCGGGCGATTGCGGGCGCCGATTCGGACGCGCCCTTGGCGGGCGGCCTCGGCCAGAGCGGGGTACGGAACCGCGGCTCCACCAGATCCGGGCCTTCTGAGCTCGGCGACGACGACTCCTCGATCCGTCACGAGGATCTCTTCTCCCTGCCGGACAAGCCGCACGTATTCGCTGAGGCGGTTCTTGAGCTCTCGAATTCCCACCGTACGCATACCCCAATGTAGCTACATGTAGCTACATCTCCAAACCTTGTAGCCATCCGCTCCAGTCAGCTTCGGAACGGGGGTCAACCAAGGCTCACCACTGCCGCCTGTAGCGCCGCCACCAGCCCCTCCGGCTCGAGGCCGTGCGCCTGGGCCGCGAACTCCAGCGTGTGGCCGCCGCCGCAGCAGAGGTCGAGTCCGTGCTCGGCCAGCACCGGTGCGGCAGTGGGGTGCCGGTCGTACACGTCTGCGACCGTCGACTCGCCCGTGATCCCCGTCTGGGTGAAGCGGACCACGAACTCATCGGGCGTGCGCATCTCGGTGAGGTGCGCGAATCCCCGAGCCCCGAGCACGGCGTAGAGGGGGACCGGCTCGAAGGGGGCGGTGATCTCCAGGACGTCCCCTTCCGAGATGCCGACCGCCGTCTCGAGGATCAACTCCAGAGGCTCTTCGCCCGTCGCCAGGATCGGCCGCACGTCCAACGCCGTCGTCGCGGCGTCTACATCCGAGGTCACGTCATCGGTCGGGTTCATCGTCTCCTCACGATATCGAGGTACATCCCCAGCAGGGTCAGCGCTCCGAGCGCGAATACGGTCGCGCCCGCTCTAGCTCCGGCGGAACTCCCCACCAACACGGCCGTGCTTACCGCCGCCGCCCCGACGGCGAGCAGCGTGTGTGCAGCCCATGTGAGTCGGGGCTTGGTCAGGTCGGCCACCTTAGGCACGCCGGGCGTCCCCACCCTGGAGCTGAATCGCTCCAGCCAGGTGAGGAAGGGCAGGATGCGGTGATAGACTCCGGCTACGAAGAGCGTCAGCCAGCCGACGATCCCCACCATGCCGTAGGTGGCTGCGGCCCGCGGACTTGGATCGGCTTCCAGCAGCAGGAAGAGGCCCAACGCCAAGGCGGCGAGAAGGAAGGCGTGCGCCGCCGCCGAGAGGTATAGACCCGGCCCGGGGCTCCGGACCCCACGGCGGAAGAAGAGCGGGATGGTTCCGAGGTACAGCCCCAGACCTGCCGCCATGGTGAGGCCGCCCGTAAGCCGGAGTGCCGGCATCGTCTCACCGAGCAGAGTGGCGGCGGAGAACATGAGAACCCCGACGCCGACCATCGGCCCGATCCACTGGAGCGGCCACTCCGGCAGGTCGCGCGCGTAGAGGAACATCGGCAGCAACTTGCCGCCCACGCCGATCGCGACGAGCGTGGCGAACCCGACGGCGGCGAGATGGGCGTGCGCGGTCAGCACGGTCACCCGATCGGAAGTCCACCAGCCGACAAAGGTCCCGATCGAGACGCCGATCACGGCGAGGGCGAGCACCAGGCTCGCGACTGCAGCCGCGGCGTATTTGCCGACGATCGGCGCCCGCGTGGTGCCTTTGGCACGCACCACGACATTCGTGCGCAGGGCGATCGTGGCGAGGAAGACCAGCAACCAGCCTGGACCCATCAGATTTGGATTCCACCACCAGGCGCCGGCGACGAGCAAGAGGATCCCGGCCTGCAGCGTCCAGAAGGTCAGGTGACCGACCCGTGTGCTGCGGGCGCCGACGCCGAGTGCCACGGGATAGATCTGGTAGAGCGCCCCGAAGATGGAGGTCGTGACCCAGCCCAGCGTGAAGCAGTGGGTGACGGCTGCGGCGCGAGGCGTCAGGTAGGCGCCCGCCGCGAGCTCCGGTGCGATGGCCACGAGGCCCAGGGCCCCGAGGGTGAGCCAACCCAGCGCGGCGAAGAAGTGCTCGGCCGGCAGCCGGAACGGGGGCATGATGGCGGCAGGGGAGACGACCGGCTCCGAGGCGGTCACCGGTCCTATCCGAGCGGTCGGCGCGGTCGGGAGCTTGCGGGCAGGTGCTCCCGATGGATGCGCCTCGGGCCCGCCGCCCATCAAGGCTCCGCTCGCCGAACCGCGAGCCTCCCATCATCGGAGCGTGTGATGAGTGCCACGTCTCCGTCGGCGAGATCCAACTCCTCGGTCAGCTCGAGCGCCTCCACCGGAGCTTCCGCCGCAGAGGGTTCTCCGTCCACCTCCGGTGTGAGGCTGATCTCCAGCCGGTGGGTGCCCGACGGCACCCGCAGCTCGCGGTAGACATAGATCGGTTGGTCCCCACGGGTCCCGCCTCCGCGGATCAGGGTCTCCTCGACCCCCTCTCCATTAAGGGCGATACGAAGCCTGTAAGGTATTCCCGTTCTTTCACATACTTCGTCACGCCTCATGTGGCTCGGAAGCTTCGCAATCTCCTCGGCCGTGAGCGTACGGCATTCCTCGATCCGAGGAGCGCTGACCCGCCACGAAAGACGGATCCAGGCTTGACCGGCCGACTCGGCGCGGTAGGGAACCTGCGACAGGGCTCCGATCGCGAGCGTCATCAAAAGGGCGACCAGGACACCGAGCCCGATCTTCAGCCGGCTCACGAGCCCGCCTCCAGGAGCTCGGTCACCTCGCACTCGAGCTCGATGTCGATCTCGTTTTCCGCCTCCGCCGCGGCGAGCCGGTGGACGCTCTGCCGGAAATCGGCCAGCTCGCCGGCAAGCTCCCGGTCTTCTCCCACCGCCGCGTGGAAGACGCGCAGCCGGTTCCGGTCAACCCGCTCCTTGAGCTCCGCCTCGCGATCGTGGTACATGCGCTCCTCGAGCCAGCGAGGGCCCTCGCGGCTCCAGCAGTCGCGCGGGTGGCAGGCGACCACCAGGACGCCGCCCGCGCCGGCGCGCACCAGGTACTCGATCACCGATGTGTGCACGTTGCCGGCGCACGGAACCTGGAAGATGCGGCTGCCGTCGAAAGTCCCCGGGGTGTGCACGGGCGGCTCTCCGCCGTTCCCTTCCTGCGCCGCGAGCGTCTCGAAGCCGGCCGCGCCGCGCGCGCAGCCCACCAGGACCACCTCACGGGGATCGGGGTGCAGGAGGCGGACGAACTCCTCCACCCGCTCGAGCTGGTCCCGTCCCGTCATCCCTGGCGGTCCTATGCCCATCGGCGCACAGGACGCCGCACAGATCCCACAGCTCACGCACAGGGCCGGGTCCACGACGGCGTAGACGCCTTCTCGTCCGTCCGTGCGCTGCTTCATCGTGATCGCCTCGTACGGGCAGTCGAGATAGCACTGCTCGCAGCCCGTACAGAGCCGGGCATCGACCGACGAGGGCTCCGGCTTAACCTCGGCCGCGGGCCGCGTCCAGAGCGGAGCCGCCAGGGCGACGGCGGTCAGCGAGAGACCGAAGAGCCAGACGGCGCCTGCCGGCATGACTCTCGTCACCGGCAACCAGAAGGCATAGAAGATGTCGAGCGCTGCCCGCTCCGGGATTCGGAACGCGTCAGCCGCGGGGTCCATCCCCATCGGCCAGAGCACTGAGAGGGCTAGGAGGAGACCGAGAGAGCCCCATAGCAGCCCGCGCGGGGGAAGCAGGCCGGGGCGGGCGATCCTCGATACGTGGATCCACAGGATCACGAACATCCCCACCGGCAGGGCGACGTGGAGGAAGAGGTTGAGGAAGAAGAAGGCGCTCGGGATGGCTTGCTCGCCCACAAAGGCGCGTCCGAGGGGTTCCGAGAAGATCGGAAGCACATCCAACCAACGCGCGCCTTCGACCGCCAGAAGCTGCGCCTGGACGTCCCACACCATCACGTAGCCGGTCCAGCCGCTCACGAGCAGCACGAACAGGAGCACCAGACCGCTCAACCACGCGAGCGTGCGCGGGCCCCAGCTCCGGCCCTGGGCGAAGAGGCGGACGGCATGGATCGCAACGGCGAGTACGGCCGCGTCGGACCCGTAGCGGTGGAGGGAACGGATCCAGCGACCGAGCCAGGCCTGATCCGTGATGCGGGCCACCGACGCGTGGGGCTCCCCGATCCGGTAGAAGATGAGGAGGTAGAGACCGGTGAGCAGCAGCACGACAAGGAGGAGGACGACGAGCGCGCCACTATGGTACAGGGGGTTGAAGCGAGACGAGTACAGCCGGTTCATGAACCGGTCTGCCCTGGAGATGAGGCTCCAGCTAAGCGATCTCAGCTTGGCCGCTAGGCCCCGCATGACGTCCTCTTGATCATCCTCGAGTCTCACACCTTGCCGATCTCCAGGCCAGTATTTATCATATTTTCATGAGAAACACAAGAATATCCCAGGCCCCCTCGGCGCGGATATCGGAGTGCACGCTGCGGGCGGGTCGAGGAGCGGTTCTTTGATCTCGCAGACGGGTGAATACGCCCTTCGCGCCGTCCTCTATCTAGCACAGCACGAGGAAGGAGATCCGGTCTCGGTCGAGACGATCGCCGATGATCTCTCGATGCCCCGAAACTATCTCTCGAAGACCCTGCACCTGCTTGCCAAGCGGGGCATTCTGAGCTCTGCCCGCGGGCCGCGGGGGGGCTTCGAGCTCGCCGTTCCGCGCGACCAGTTGTCTCTATTCGAGATCGTCGAGCCATTCGACGACCTGGAGGGACGCGGTCAGTGTCTCCTCGGCCGACCCGAGTGCAGCGACCAAACGCCCTGCGCGGCGCACCACCGTTGGAAGGACCTGGCGCAGCGCGTATCGACCTTCTTCCGCGAGACGACCGTGGACGATCTGATCGCGGAGATGAACGAAGCGGCCGCTGGAGCGGCCGGCAACGGAACTGGGCCCGACTGAGAAAGGAGGCCTGATGTCCGAATCCGCGGAGTACGGTGAGACCGGAGGAGGCGGTGCTCTCGATGTGGGGGCCGGGCGCGGGGGCCCGGAGACCGGCGGGGGAGATCCCGGAACCCCAGACGATATACCGTTTGGGCAGAGGCTGTACGACAACACGTTCTTCTGGCTCGTCGCCGGCATCGTCGTCATGGCGATCGTCTACACCGGATGGGGGCTCGTCGAGATCCTGACGCTCCCCCAGGCACCCCTACCATAGCCGGAGGTCGATATGCACACCGGAGTCGAATCGCCGCGCGGCGTGTGGTGGAAACCGGCGCACAAGGCGGAGAAGGTGTGGGTGGTCCTGGCGTTCGCCTGGTGCATGGTGCTCTTCGCCATGATGCCGTTGTGGCACTGGAAAGGCGGCCAGAATCCTTCTGGGATCCGCGCCAGGGTCGAGCCCGAAGCGTACCGAGCGCGGACCGAGGAGTTCATAGCCACCTACCAGGTCGGCGAGGAGGAGAACGGGATTCCGATCGTCGAGCCGCCGCCCGGCGGTGACGTCTACCTGCTGGGCCAGATGTGGCTGTGGACGCCGTCGCTCAGGCTCCAGAAGGACGCCGAGTATACGCTCCACCTCTCCTCGGTCGATGTGAACCACGGATTCTCGCTCTACCCGCTGAACATCAACTTCCAGGTCGTCCCGGGCTACGACTACGGCCTGCGTGTGACGCCCACGGAGGCCGGCGATTTCCGCATCGTCTGCAACGAGTTCTGCGGCGTCGGCCACCACGTGATGGTGGGGCGCGTCGAGGTCGTCGACCCGGCCGCGGCCGCCGAGCGGGACGAGGACGAAGATGAGGGAGCGGAGGAGCTCACCCTGAACGCGCCCGACGAGGGTGGGGAGGACGACCGATGAAAGGCGGATTCAGAGTCTGCCCGACCACGGCCCTCCGGGTCCATCGGCAGGCGGACAAGTTGATCAAGGCGCACGCCGTGGTGGCCACCGTGTCGCTGCTGGTCGGCGGGATCACGGGCCTGCTGGTGCTGCTCACCCGCTGGCAGGCGGTGCATCTGCTGGACGCCGTGATGTTCTATCGTGTGCTCACCATCCACGGGATGAGCATGCTCATCTTCTTCATCATCTTCTTCGAGATGGCGGTCCTCTACTTCGCCGGACCGGTGCTGCTCAACAGCCGGGTGCCGGCGCCCAAGCTGGGCTGGTCGATGTTCGGCCTCATGGTGCTGGGCGCCGTCATGGTCGAGTGGACGATGTTCACCGGACGAGCCGACGTCCTGTTCACCTCCTACGTGCCGCTCAAGGCCCACCCGCTCTTCTACCTGGGCGTGATCCTCTTCGCCGTCGGAACCCTGATCACCGTGGCGCTCTTCTTCGGATCGCTCGTGGTGGCGAAGCGGGAGAAGACGTACGAGGGGTCGGTGCCGCTCGTTACCTACGGAGCGATTGCCGCCGCGATCATCGCGGTAATCACGCTGGTCCACGGCGCGGCGATCTACATCCCGACTTTCTTCTGGTCGATCGGGATCGGAAACGTCGACCCGCAGGTCTACCGGATGGTCTGGTGGGGTCTCGGCCACTCGTCGCAGCAGATCAACGTGGCCGCGATGGTGGCCGTCTGGTACCTGCTCGGCTCCCTCACCGTGGGCTCGGCCGTGATCAACGAGAAGGTCAGCCGCACGGCGTTCGTCCTCTACATCCTGTTCATCTCGATGGCCTCGGCCCACCACCTCCTGGTGGATCCGGGGATGGGCCCGACCTGGAAGGTCGTGAACACCAGCTACTTCATGTACATGGCCGTGCTGGCCAGCATGATC
>JBDHIM010000199.1:0-4000 GCA_039587445.1 Gemmatimonadota bacterium | reverse complement strand
CGTGTTCAGAAAGTCGGCTGCGGGCCTCCGTCCGCCCGTTGTCCCGCCCATCCGCATTAACAACGGTGTGCCCGGACGAAAGGAGAACCCGCGCGCCGTCTTGTCGAGCTGGTACGAGGAGACGCCCAGGTCGAGCAGCGCTCCCTGCAGCTCGTCTATCTTCAGAGTCGGTAGGATCTCGGGCGCGTCTCGGAAGTCGGCTTCTCTGAGCCGCGCCCGCCCTTCGTATCCTGCCAGGCTCTCTCTTGCCGCGTTGATCGCGTCGGGGTCCCGGTCCAGGCCGACCACCGCTGCGAGCTCACCGCGCTCGAGGATCGCGGCCGCGTGGCCACCACCCCCCGTAGTGCCATCGAGGTACCAACCGCCCCTCTCCGGCTCGAGGTGCGTGAGCACCTCGTCCACCATGACCGGCTCGTGCCTGAAGCCCATGTTCTCGTCGGGCGATCCAGGCGAGCCCGAACCCTCAGGCGAAGATCGATTCGATAAACGGATCGAACTTCGGGTCGGGAGCCTTCGTGCTGTCCCGGAACCGCTTCGGATCCCAGATCTCGATCTTGTTCAGGGCTCCGACAAACAGGGCTTCGCGTTTCAAGCCCACCCACTCCCTCATGCGGTCCGGTATCAGGATCCTTCCCTGCTTGTCCGTCGAGACTTCCAGTGCGCCGGCGGTCAGGGCGAGAACGCTGGCCCGGGCTTCGGGCTGCTTCCTAATGAGCTCTCGGAGCTCCTCCTCGACCGGCCGCCAACTCGAGTGGGGAAAGAGCGAGAGGGCGTCCTCATGCACCTGGATGAGGATGAACGACTCCGACTCGCTGCCGCGGCGAAACGAGGCCGGGAGAGCGACTCGACCCTTGGCGTCTACCTGATGGACGAAACTTCCCAGATAGCCGCTCACACGGCGCCCCTTCTACCACTGCTGTTGATTCCCCACTTTCCCCCACTTTTCCCCACCGGACCCCATACTACCCAAGGTCGGGCGGGTACGTCAACCCCCCGGGGAAAGCGGGCTCAGGGATGTGAGGATCGAGGCTCGAGCCAGGGCTGAGCGGAGGGGCGGGAGCCTGCCGGGCACGCGGATCAGCCGGACGGTGGCCGAGAGCGGCCGAAGGGAAAGAACAGAGGCCCGGCGGGAGCTCTCCCGCCGGGCCTCGGCTATCGGATCGTCAGACCGTCTCGGACCTTCCCACGGAAGGTCACGGCACGATCACGTCGGGGCGGCTATCCCCGGCAGGCCTTCTTGACGATCTGCTCCTGCCTGAAGATGTAGGTGTCGGTGGCATCCATGATCTGCGACTGGGATGCCCGCTGCACATCGCCGGCCCGCCGGATGTATCCGGGCACCTGCTGGAAGCGCTGCAGGGCACGCTGCGCCGGTCCACACTCCTCGCTCGGGTTGGACTCATCGATCGCAACGGCTTGCTGGTAGATCCCGTACCCGATGAAGAAGTTCAACTGGTTCTGCGTGGCGGAGGTGCTCGCGAAGTCCAGACCCGCCCGGAACATGTTGAGCGCCTGCGCGATCTGGCCTCTCTTGAAGTGGTCGTTGTAGCCGCGAGCCAGAAGCTGGCTGGCGATCACATCCGAGTCGCTCCCGCTGTCCACGGCCCTCTGGAAGTCCGAGAGCGCGGCCTCCATCGGAGCGCCTCCCTGCAGGTGGAAGATGCCGCGCTTGAGGAAGCCGTTCGGATAGGTCGGATCGATCTCGAGGGCGTAGCCCAGCTCGCGGACGGCGTCGTCCGTGCGGTCCAGCTCGGCAAGCATGTCCGCCCTGAGCGCCCAGAAGGCGGCCCGGTCCGCTTCGGTGATGTTCGCGACCTCGAGCTGCTGGCCACCCGCCGTCGTGACGCTTCCGCCCTCTCCCGTCACGGGGTCCGTCGTCGCTTCCATCTCCTCCTTCACGCGCTCGGAGAGGTCGAAGCCTCCGGCGGCGTCACCCATGGCCAGGTAGGCCTTCATCGCATTGAGTATGATCGCCGCCTCGATCGCCTCCTCCTCGAGGTCGACATAGCGGCGGTAGGCATCCAGCGCGATGTGGGCGGCGGCCGAGTCCTGCACCGTGCCCCCGTTGCCGCCTCCCTCTCCGCTGAAGGTCGCCTTGGCGAGCGCGACGTTCCCGAGATACTGCCACATGGCGGCGTTCTGATCGTCCCGCGAGAGGCCATCCTGGAGGATCGCGATCGCACCGTCGTAGTCGCCAGCCTGTGCCAGGTTGAACGCGATGTTCAGCCGCACCTCGGCGTCATCCGGATTGAAGTCCAGGTACTTCCCGTAGTAGTTGTTGGCGCACTCGGTGTCCCCGAGCTGGGCGCAGACAAAAGCGAGCGACTGGATCCCGTCCTCTTTGGCCGGTTCGGCGGCGAGCACCTGCTCCAACTCGGGCCTGGCGTCCGCCCAACGCTCGAGACCCATCAACGTCCGGGCGTGGAAGTAAAGCGCCTGGCCCGCCCCCGGTCTCAGCGCGATGGCCTCGTCACAGTTGCGCAGCGCGTCCTCGAACTGGTTGGCCGCCAGGTACTCCTGACAGAACTGCACCGCCTTCAGGTAGGCCACCTGCGAATCGAATGCCTCGATGATCCGGCGCGACGCCTCCTTGGCCTCGGAGCCGCCATCTCCGCCCACCGTAAACTCGGGAATCTGCAGCTCCTCGCCCGACTTGGACTGGACGAAGGTCGCCTTGACATGGACGCCGGCGCCGGCGGGATCGGCGTTGCCGACCATCACGAGATCAGCCTTGAGCTGGCCGGCCAGCTGCCTCCACTGAATCGGAGTGAGGACCTGATCTTCGAGCCCGAATCGCTTGAGGGCCTCCTCGATCTCGTCCTTGTCCATCGGCTCGATGGCGTCGAAATCCTCGAGGCTCTTTCCGACCTCCTCGGCGACCCGCTGGCCGAATTTCTCGTCGACACCCCCGCTGGTGGTGAGGGGAGCGACCAGGACTTTGGCGGCGGATTGCGCCTGCACGTCGGCCGGCAGAGCCAGCGAGAGCAGGACCAGGATCGGCAGCGTCGATGAAACGACAGCGCGGAACGGTGTCATCGGCGTTCTTCCCTCTGCTTGGTGATGCGCAACTTCCTGAGAAACCAACGTCGACAGCCCCGAAGCCAGCCCCGGTGCGTCGACTCAAAACGACGTTGAGGCGCCTGCCCGGAGCATCTCGAAGAGAATTACCTGCAGGCAAACGACATTACCCGTCTCCCTCGATTTGGTTCTGCGCGGATCCCGGCCCCACCCGAGGCCGCACAGGGCGACGGAGAGCGTGTTAACATATTCCTGCCCATCGCGGTCCGCCACCTGAAGAAAACGCGCTACGCAGGCGAAAAGTGCCAACGCGACCCTCCGGTGTTCGGTTGCACTCGACACGACATATATGTAAAATTGGAATCAGCGAAGCGGTCGGCGACGGGCTCAGGTGTTTCCCGTCACGTCGGACCAGACGCACCGGAGACTCCGGTCATCGTGCGTGCGGACAACGCGCTGTCCCGCCTGAGTCTAACGCCGTTCCAATCCGAAAACCGGCCGCTTCCGCTGCTCTTCAGGCCCTTCCGGGCCATTTTTTTTGTTACGTCTGCCCAGTCTGTTTCCCGGTCTCTTCTCATCTTGCTGCAGCTCGTCACCTACGCGGCCTGCGCGACCTGCACCGTGAGGGACGTGGCTCCCGCGCTCTACCTGTACAGGTGTACATGTAGAGGTTCGCGTTCAGGTACGCCCTGGCCATCCGGCAGACGGGCGCCCGATGCAGAAGCCCAATACTCGGCAAACATGCGGATGTCCGGCGCAGGCGGATGTCCGGCACTAGGCGGGCAGAGAGGGAGAGTGTGCTGAGAGTGCTGCGGGTGGGGGCGGACGCTCGGCGGTCGGGCGCTTCCTCAGACGAGGAGTATCGCCACGGCCGCCATGGCCGCCATCACCAGCAATTCCGTTCGGTCAGGGCGTTTCATCGGTTCCGACTCTTCGTGTTCTCGCGGCGTTGGCTTCAGGCGCCAGGCTTCGGCCCTGGCAC
>JBDHIM010000198.1:0-4662 GCA_039587445.1 Gemmatimonadota bacterium | reverse complement strand
GGTCCTGACGGTGAGGACCGGTCTCAGCTCCGGCAGGAAGCCGGCGATCATGTTGGCGGCGAGGATGGCGGTGAACGCGAAGCCGACGAGCATGACGAGATCCTTGAAGTGGACCTCGTGGGTCTTCTTCTCGACGCCCGCCACCGCGTCGGTGATGTGGTCGATCTCCGCCTGCGTGACGCCCGTCCAGCGGTTGAACGCTCCCGCCCAGCGTTTGCAGCTGAGAATAAGCGGGAAGTAGGCCAGGTAGACAAAGTTGTCGACGATGACGACGATGCCCACCATCGCCTCCGGCGTGTCCAGGCTCTCGGCCACCGCCGCCAGGTTGCCGGTCCCGCCGATCCAGCTTCCCGCCAGCGCTCCGAACCCGGACCAGGAGTCTGGCGGCAGGGAGCCCCGGAAGAAGAAGAAGGCGACGACGCAACCGATCACGACCCCCACCGAGCCCATCGTCAGCACGGCCGCGCCCCGCCAGGCGACCTTCATCGTCTCGCGGATGTTGATGTCCAGCAGCATCAGGACGATGAACATCGGCACGGCGAAGGATCGGAAGGTGGTGTAGACCGGAGATGACTTCGGGATCACGTTGAGGTTGCTGAGGAGGATCGGGGTCAGGAAGATCCAGATGATGGCCGGCAGATAGTCGAAGATCTTCCAACTCGTCTTCTTTTCCAGCCAGAGGAAGAAGACGGGGATCATAGTGATCACCGCCATCACGCCGATCAGGTCGTTGAACAGAGGTCCCGTGCTCATCGGCCGCCTTTATCCGCCAGGGGATACTCGATCGTCCACACCCTCGAAGTGGAGGCAATCGGCGGACGGATCGACCCCTCCGCAAGTCGGTAGTACCGGGTCATGCTGACCCGATCTTTCTGTGAGCTGGCCGATTTACTCGATGGACAACGCGTTCTGGTGCTGAGTGGGGCGGGGTGCAGCACCGAGTCCGGCATCCCCGACTATCGCGGTCCTGATTCCCAGGAAAAGGTCCGGCGCCCAATCCTCTACCAGGAATTCGTCCGCGATCCAGTGGCCAGACGTCGGTATTGGGCTCGGAGCGCCGTAGGCTGGCGGCGTGTGGCGAGCGCCCGCCCCAACGCTGGCAAGTATGGAGAAAGCAGGCTTGGTGCGGGGGATCGTCACCCAGAACGTCGACGGCCTTCACCAGGCGGCCGGAAGCGATCGGGTCGTGGAGCTGCATGGCAACCTGGCCGAGGTGGCTTGTCTGGAGTGTGGAGCGTCGGAGCGGCGCGACGCGCTACAGAGGCGATTGGTCGACCTCAACCCAGACTGGAGCGAATCGGCTGGAGCTCCGCCACCGTTCGACGCGGCGGCGTCGGCGCCGGATGGGGACGTCGAGCTGTCGGCGGGCGTCGAGAGATCGTTCCGGGTGGCTTCGTGCCTTCGCTGCGGCGGGATTCTCAAGCCGGCCGTCGTCTTCTTCGGCGAAAACGTCCCGAAGGAAAAAGTGGAAGCGTCGTGGGAGCTCTTCGAGAGAGCCGACGTGCTGTTGGTGGTCGGCTCGTCCTTAACGGTCTTCTCCGGCTTTCGCTTCATCCGAAAGGCCGAGCAGCGGAAGGTGCCGGTGGCAATCGTAAACCTTGGTGACACCCGTGGAGATGACGTCGCTCGGGTGAAGGTCACGGGCCGGACCGGAGAGGTGCTGCCGGCGTTGGCGGACGCCCTGCTCTAAGAGGCGGTGGGCCGGGAGCCCCTACGAGGCGCCCGACCTCCCGTGGTCACCGCCCTCTACCTGTCCAGCTGTACAGGTAGAAAAAGAGGTGCGTGAACTGGCTACATGCAGCCGCCCTCTTCTTCTTCTTCTTCGGGTATCGACGAATTCCAGATGTCCCGGTGGATCTTCCAGCCGCCGTCCGTCATCTTGACGGCGTTCATCCAGCGGCCTTTGTTTACCATCTGATCGCCTTCCCAAAGCTCGAAGTTGCCCCACGTGCTTCCGTACTCTTCGCCAAGCATGCCGCCGGCGCTTGTGAGCTTGATCGTGATGCCGGCGAACGGCGCCATGGCGGCCAGAATCTCATCCTGTCCGCTGATGAGCTCGGGTGAATCGGGCGGGGCTCGGCGCGCGTCGGACGTGTACAGGGCCGCCACCTTGGCGAACTCGCCGGCGTTGAAGGCGGCTTGCCAATCTTCGAGCAGCTGATCCAGGGGCTCCGGCGTCTGGGCTGCGAGGGAAGTCGTCCACGCCAGGGTGAGGCCGAAAAGCAAGGCTGCGGCAGCTCGGATCCTCATCGGTACCTCCTGCGGTGTGGGAGCTGTGAGAGCGGGAGAACGCAAGCGTCATGTATACGCCGTGGGCGCGCTTGCGGGCAATCGTGGGCAATCGTCGCCTGTTCGGTCTTGCGGTTTCAGGCCGCGGTGGGAAAGGTAGGTAGTGGGACACCAATAAGCGGCGTTTCGCGACGCTAAGGAGGCTCGGATGGCGAAGGTCATGCTCACCGTCAACGGGGAGCGGCACGACGTCGACGTTCCCCCCGAGATGCCGATCCTGTGGGTTCTCCGCGATGTCCTCGGGTTGACGGGCGCCAAGTTCGGTTGTGGCTTGGCTCTTTGCGGATCGTGCACGGTCCTTGTAGATGGCGAGGCGGTCCGGGCGTGCATCGAGCCGATCTCATCGGCAGTGGGCACATCCGTCGTCACGATCGAAGGGCTCTCCGAGGACGGCAGCCATCCGCTCCAGGTAGCGTGGCGGGAGTTGAACGTCTCGCAGTGCGGCTATTGCATGCCTGGCCAGATCATGAATGCCGCTGCGCTGTTGAGCCGTAATCCGAGTCCCACCGATGCGGAGATCGACGAGGCGCAGCAGGACAACCTCTGCCGCTGCGGCACATATCCTCGCATTCGCGAGGCGATCAGGACGGCCGCCGGTCGGCCGTCCGCGAGCCGTGGAGGTGGATCATGACCGGCGTCGCGGCGAGCGCGCTATCGCGCCGAGCCTTCATCCGCACTACGGCGGCCGCGGGTGGCGGCCTGATGCTGGGGGTGTCGACGGCCTGTGGTGATCGAGGCGGCGTCGGCCCGGCCCTGGCGGGTGCCGCCTCGGCGGCACCCGAAGCGAGCTTCTCGCCGAACGTGTTCGTGCATCTTCACACGTCCGGCGAGGTGGAGATCGTCGTGGCCCGGTCGGAGATGGGGCAGGGGGTACGTACCGCCCTCTCGGCGGTCATCGCCGACGAGATGGAGGCGGACTGGTCGCGGGTCACCGTGATACAGGCTCCAGGGGACCCGGCGTTCGGGGACCAGAACACCGGTGGCTCGCAGAGCGTCCGCGAGGACTTTCAGCGGTTGCGGGAGGCCGGAGCGGCGGCACGGCGGATGCTTGAGCAGGCCGCTGCCGACGAGTGGGGCGTCCCGGCGTCGCAATGCGAGGGTCGAGGGCACGAGGTGAGGCACGAGGCGACCGGCCGCACTCTCGGCTATGGCGATCTGGCCGAGACGGCTGGCCGGCTCGCGGTGCCCGAGGATGTCCTGCTCAAGACGCCGGAAGAATTCCGCTACATCGGCCGTCCGCTCGACGGCGTGGACAATCTCGACATCGCGACCGGCGCGGCGGTCTACGGGGCCGACGTCCGTCTGCCCGGCATGGTCTACGCTGCCGTCGCGCGCTGCCCGGTCGTGGGCGGGAGCGCTCGCTCGTACGAGGCCGATGGCGCTCTGGCCGTGCCCGGGGTCCTTCAGGTCGTCGAGCTGCCCGCGGGGCCGACGCCTCCCGGCTTCGCCGCGCTGGGCGGGGTCGCGGTCGTGGCGGAGACCACCTGGGCAGCCTTCGAGGGCCGGGATGCCCTGAGGGTGGATTGGGAGTACGGACCGAATGCGACGCACGATTCCGTTTCGTATCGGAGTCAGCTCGAGGAGGCGGTCAGAACGCCCGGCCGGGCCGCCCGTTCGGAGGGCGATGTGGACGCCGCGCTCGCCGGCGCGGCTCAAACCCACGCGGCCGAGTACTACGTGCCGTACCTCTGCCACGCCTCCATGGAGCCCCCCGCTTGCGTGGCGTCGGTGACCGACGACGGTTGCGAGATCTGGGCACCGGTCCAGGATCCGCAGACGGCGAGGAATCTCGCCGCGAAGATGCTGGGACGATCCGAGGATGCGGTGCTTCTCCACGTCACGTTCCTTGGTGGCGCGTTCGGACGGAAATCGAAGCCAGACTTCGTGCTCGAAGCGGTGTCGATCTCCCAGCAGCTGGGACGTCCGGTCAACGTGACCTGGACCCGCGAAGACGACCTCCACCACGATTTCTATCACCCGCTGAGCGTTCAGCGGATCGAGGCGGCGCTCGAATCCTCCGGTCGGCTGACCGGTTGGCTGCACCGGTCGGCGTTCCCCAGCATCTCCGCCACGTTCCAGGCGGACGTCGACCGCCCGACGGACGGGGAACTGGCTCTCGGAAGCACGACCGTGCCCTTCGACGCCCCCAACCTGCGTTGTGAGGCCTGCCCGGCGCCCGCGCACACGCGCATCGGCTGGTTGCGCTCGGTCTCCAACATCCACCACTCCTTCGCCGTCGGAGCCTTCGCGGACGAGCTAGCGGCAGTCGCCGGACGCGATCCGAAGGAGTACCTGCTCGAGCTCATCGGGCCGCGGAGAATCATCGACATTTGGGAGGGAGAGGAGAACGCCTACGGCGTTGACAAGAGCCTC
>JBDHIM010000040.1:0-18338 GCA_039587445.1 Gemmatimonadota bacterium | reverse complement strand
GCGGGAACCGGCGTCCATGCCCTCGAGCTTCAGAAGCGCGGCTTCGAGGTCAGGGCGATAGACGTTCTTCCCGAGGCCGTGGCGATCATGCGAGGTCGGGGAGTGATCGACCCGGTGCGCGCCGATCTGTTCGAGCTCGAGGATGCGCGGTTCGACACGCTGCTCATGCTCATGAACGGGATCGGTCCGGTAGGGGCGATCGGCGAGCTTCCGAGGTTCTTCGAGACGGCCCGCCGCCTGATCGCTCCGAACGGCCAGATCCTCGTGGACTCGAGCGAGGCGATGATCTGCGAGCCTCGGGCCGGAGCACCGAAACTCGATTGGCCCCCAGCTACGTCCGACAGGTACCGAGGCGAAGCCTGGATCCGGCTCGAGTACGCTGGTGAGATCGGGCCGCCTTTTCGGGAGCTCTATCTGGGAGCGGAGGCGATGATGGCTCATGCGGCGCTGTGTGGCTGGCGCTGTGACATCGCCTTCACGGACGACTCCGGCGCCTACCTGGCCTGTCTGCGACCCGGGCGCCCCATCGCTCAAGGCACCTGATGCAGCTGGAACCCATGACGTCCGCATCCGAAGTCTCTTGGCTCGAGCGGTTGCCCAAGGTGGAGCTGCACCTCCACCTGGAGGGCGCGATCCCGCTGGATGCCCTCTGGGAGCTGGTGGTCAAGTACGGCGGAGACCCGGATGTCCCGTCGCTCGCGGCGCTCGCCGACCGCTTCGCCTATCGGGATTTCCCACACTTCATCCAGACCTGGCACTGGAAGAACCGGTTTCTGCGCGAGTACGAGGACTTTGCCTTCATCGCTCGACGTGTCGGCGAGGATCTCGCCTCGCAGGGCGTTCGCTATGCGGAGGTGTTCGTCTCCCCGCCGGACTTCGAGCGCTACGGCCTCGAGCCGCAGGGTCTGGTCGCGCAGATACGGAGCGGTCTGGATGATGTGGCCGGAATCCATGTGGCACTCGTCGCCGACCTCGTTCGAGACACGGGCCCCGAGCAGGCGGATCGCACGCTGGAGAGGGTATCCGAGGTCAGGGACTGCGGCGTCATCGGCATCGGCCTCGGAGGCTCGGAGCACGAGCATCCGGCCGCCCGATTCAAGGAGGTGTTCGCCAAAGCGCGGCGGTTGGGGTTCCGTACGTCCGCTCACGCCGGCGAGGCGGCCGGGGCCGAGAGCGTCCGGGCGGCCGCCCTGGAGCTCGAGGTGGATCGGATCGGGCATGCGACCAGGGCGGTAGAGGACCCGAAGCTCGTGGACGTTCTGGAGGCCAGAAGCATCCCCCTGGAGCTCTGTCCCATCTCCAACGTGAGAACCGGCGTCATCCCATCCCTGGACGCGCATCCGGTTCGCGCCTACTTCGATCGTGGGATGCTGGTCAGCGTGAACACCGACGATCCCAAGATGTTCGGCAACTCGCTGGCGGATGAGTACGCGGCGCTCGTACATCATCACGGGTTCACCCGCGTGGAGATCCGGGAGCTGCTGGACCGAACGATTCGCAGCGCGTGGCTGGAAGCCGGCGAGAGGGACGAGTTGAGACGACAGCTGATGGCCGATCCGGCGTGGCACGCGGCATGACGGACGATCCAGCCGCCCGGCTGCGCGAGATCGCGGAGAAGAAAGGCGTCACGGGTGCCCAACGCCACATCTTTCTCTGCTGCGACCAGGAGGCTTCGCTGGCGGCCTGGAAGTACCTGAAGCTCCGGCTGAAGGAGCTCGGCCTCTCCGAGGCGGGCGGCGTGTGCCGAACGAAGGCCAATTGCCTGCGGATCTGCGAGGATGGTCCGGTCGCCGTCGTCTATCCCGAGGGAACGTGGTACAGGGGCTGCCACCCAGAGGTGCTGGAGAGGGTGATCCAGGAGCATCTCGTCAAGGGGCGAATCGTCGAGGAGCACCTCATCCTCGAGAATCCGCTCAGCGGGTAGCGATGGCCCGGGGTTTGCCGTCTGCAGCAAGGATGCGAATGACCTGGATGACGAGGACCTTTCAGCGCGCGGTCGGCCTGGCTGCCGGCGCAGGTCTGACCGTGGCCTGCGGCGGGGGTGATACCGGGGACTTCGTCGAGACGACGGACGAGACGGACGACGCGCCGATCGTCGCCACGATCTCACCGGCCGAGGCGATCCGGATCCAGCAGCGCGCCCTGCAGCTGGAGGCTGACATCGAAGCCGGTCTGTCCGGCTACGATTCGATCCGCGGAAGGGGCAAGTCCGGCGATCTCAGCTACGGCTTCAGTGCCTACTTCGATGGGGAGAATCTCCGCCTGATCCGGGAACATCAGGATTCGGGCGACTATGGTCACTCGGACAACGACTACTACTTCGTCGACGGCGCCCTGACGTACTACGTGCAGGGCCAGATCTCGCGGACTCTAAACCCGGATGGGCCGCCGACCTCCGATGCGATCGTGGTACGGCTCTACTTCGACCCGGAGGGTCGCCTCGACCACGCGGAGAAGACGCTGAACGGGGCTCCCGTGCCGCTCGAGGGGTACGAGGAGTTGAGTGTGCGGCGAAGATCCGAGGCCCTTCGGGAGGCGGCACTGGCCGGCGGCGGTGTGCAGGAGATCGCGGTCGGCGAGCCTCTGGGTCCCATCGCCGTCGAGTTCGAGCCCGGAAGCTTCGGTGTCGTCCACGAGGGTCGCATCGTCGCTCGAGAGGTTCGGAACTACGTGGTCACCGGCGAAAGAGGCCAGCAACTGTCTGTCAGCCTCGACTCGGAGAGTCGCTACGTCCAGTTCGTCGTCCAGTTCGTCGGCCAGAGCGTCTACGACTCGAGGCGATCTGATGCGCGCTCCTGGTCCGACGAGCTGCCCCGGGATGGGGACTACACGGTTCGGGTGTACCTGGGGAGAGGCGAGGCGGAGCGCGGAGGATCGGCTGAGTACGAGCTGACGATCGGCCTGGCCGAAGGCTCCGAGTCCCGCCAGTAGAGAAGTAGATGTGAAGTATGTGCAAAAAGGGCGCGCCCGAGGCGCGCCCTTCGCCGGGCCATGGCTGCCTGGTCTCGGCCGCCTGCCTCGGCTGCTCTTCAGCTAACTGCCCTGGGATCCCGGCGGAAAGGTCTCGAAGAGCTTCACGGCCGCCTTGTCGGCGTCGGCCTGGGCCTTCTCCGGCGGTCGGTTGCCCTCGTCCAGCTCGCCCTGCGCCGAGCCCCACCAGATCATGTCGTTGGTCTGGGGATCGAAGATACCGACGACGAACGTGCCCTCGTCCCACTCGTTCACGTAGGTCGTCGAGGTCGACATCCCGCCGCCCCAGCCCGGGCCGTACCAGCCATAGCCCCAGCCGTAGTTGTTGCCGACCGTCTGCAGGCTCTGCTTCTGCTCGACGCTGGCGTGCCACGCGATGTCGAAGTCGGGGTCGGACGTCACCTCCTGGAACCCCTTCGCCTGCAGCGCCCGGTTAACGGCGGTCTTTACACGACCCTCGATGATCGAGTTGTAGACCTTCGGGTCCCTCGCCTCGGCCGGGACTTTCTCGACCCAACGATAGGAGCGCAGGGTCGTGAAGTTGGCGCTCGGATCGTAGTCGGACTTGTAGGTGGTTCCGCTGCAGCCGACCAGGCTCAGCGCCAGCGCCCCGAAGGCGATCGCCTTCATTCCCCTCATGCTGCCCTCCACGTGTAGGATTGAATCTCTAGTGTCCCAGTATGCGGTGCCGTTGGGTGCGGTCGTGTCTGAAGACCAAAACGATCGGACGCCGCAATACTAGGGCGGCCTCAGACGACGGGCGAGAGATGCGGCTAGGGCGATAGCCAGAGCTTGAGGGCGAAGGCGACGATCGCCAGGGTGACGACGCGTTTCACCCACCGGTCTCCCTTGAGAACCGTGAGTCGCACCCCGACCAGGCCGCCCAGGAGATTGCCGGCGGCGAGCGAGAAGCCGGCGGTCCAGGCCACTTTGCCTCCGAGTCCGAAGATGAGAAGGGTGACCGGGATGTAGGTCAGAACGAGCAGCACCTTGAGGGCGTTGCCTCGAACGAGGTCGAGGCCCGCGAGGGTCGTAACGGCCAGGATCAAAAACCCGACCCCGGCCTGTACGAAGCCCCCGTAGAGCCCCACCACGAAGAAGCCCGCTACCACGGCCGCGCGATGTCCGCCCTGCCGTCGGATGTCGCTCCCTTCGCTGCCGCGGCCGAGGGGGTTCCAAAGCACCCAGATGGCGAAAGCCACCATCAAGCCGGCCAGGAGCCGTTGGAAGGCCTCATCGCCAATCCGGAGGGCGGCCCAGGAGCCGATCACGGCGCCGATGATCGCCGGCGGTGCCGCCACGGCCAGCCACCTCCATTCCACGACCCGGTGCCTTTGGAAGCCCCACACGGCACCCACGTTCTGAACGAGGATCGCCACCCGGTTCGTGCCGTTGGCGACCGTGGGTGGGAGGCCGAGGAAGATCATGAGCGGCAGTGTGAGGAAAGAGCCGCCGCCCGCGATGACGTTCAGCGTGCCCGCCACGATTCCGACGGCGAACAGACTCGCGTACTCCCACCACTCTCCGGCCAAGCGCGTCTCTCCGGTCTTGGGCGACAGGTCGAACTGGCATCGTTCCTCGCGCTCCAATCTCCTCCCGTCTTACGGGCGAGCACAACACGGAAACGATGTCGGGCCCGCCGGCGGGTGCCGTCGCTGGGTGCGTCGGCGTCGGACCGGGAGCCGAGGAACCGGTCCGGCCATCGGCTTGTTCTCGTAGTCGACGGGCCTGAAATCTGGCGCTCGAGCCGGATCGCCCGGTCGAAAACGGGAGATGATTCCAACATGCAAGTTCGCCGACACATCCTGGCCGCGTGCGCTGCTGGTCTGGTGCTGACGGCTTGTGGACCGCCGGACGGGCGAGTGGCCGGGGAAGAAGGGGACGATGATGGAAAGGCCGCGGTCCCGGCACAGAAGGCCTCCGCTCCGTTCGCGGAGACGGGCCGATGGGCAGGAGAGACGGCCACGGGGACGCCCGTCGTCGTTACGACGGCAAGCCCGCCGATGCGGCCCGGTCCGATCTCACTGCACATCCAGATCCAGAACCCCGGAACGGAAGCCCTTCCGGTCAGCGTGGACATCGTAGCACCGGAGATGCCGATGCACGGGATCACGCGCATCGACGCGGAAGCCATATCCGCCGAGGAGTATCGGGTCGAGATGGAGCTTCCCATGGAGGGCCGATGGCTGGTCTACGTGAACCTGGACATCGGTGTGAACGCGGCCTCGTTCGAGGTCGACGTTCCACCCTCGGATGAAGGCAGCCACGGGAACCACGACTCGCCGCAGCCGGAGGAACAGGCAGGGACGGCGACCAGTCACCAACATTCGTGAGGAGGATGGAATGAAGAAGCTCGCTTTTGGAATCGTGGCGCTGGGTTTGCTCGGCGCGCGCCCGGCCATCTCGCAGGAGATGAAAATGGAGATGGCCGAGGGCAAGGACGTGGAGTTCACGGCTCAGGTCGTCGACCTGTCATGCAAGGTCGTCTACAACCTGAGCGGCGAAGAGCACCGCATGTGTGCCCAGGTCTGTGCCGACAACGGAATACCCCTCGGCCTCGTAGCGGACGGTAAGCTCTACATGCCCGTGAGCAAGGCGATGCCGGGCACGGGAGCGAACGAGCAGCTCAAGCCTCTCGCCGAGAAAGAGGTGACGGTGAAGGGGAAAGTGATCGAGCGCGGCGGCTTGAACACGATCATCATCGAGAGCATCGGGGTGGTCTAACCGAATGATGGTGACCCAGACTCGTCATTCCGTGCGAGGCCGGGGGTTCGCCCTCGGCCTCGCGCTTTTGCCCTTTGCGCTGTCGAGCTGTGGGGGCGACGGCCGGCCCGTAGCCGAGCCCAACGAGGGGTACGTGGAGCCGTCGATCCTCGAGGTCGGTGGCTACCGGGTCGTGGACAACAAGGCGCCGCGGGAGATCCTCACTCCCTACGGCGAGCTGCCCTCTCGCGAGCTGTGGCCTCTCTTCGTGGGGGACGTCGCCGCGCTGCCCCTTCCAACTGGAGGAGCCGCGTGGGCCGACACGGAGGGGGCGCGCGTCGTCCTCTTCGATCATTACGGTACCGTAACCGGCGTCCTGCAGGGAGCGGCCCCGAAGGGACGGATGCTGGCGGGACCGGTGAGCGTGGCGGCGGACGAACGCGGCGTGCTGGCCGTGGAGCCCGACGGTTCGGCGCTCCTGTTCGAGGATGGGCGGCCTGTGGTCTGGCTTGAGCCCGTTGTTCCCGGCCCGATCGGCGGCAGCAGCCGTGCCGGCAGCGCTGGCGCCCGCACGTTCTTGGAGTTTGCGCTGGCCCCGGTACGACCGGAGGATCCGCTCCTCTGGGTCATCCCTCCGGACGGCGGACCGGCGAGGCCGGTCGGGCAGGTGAAGGTGCCCGAGAACGGCCTGATGGGGCAGCTCGCAAACTCCGGCTGGCCTGCCGTGGCGTCGGATGGAGCGGCCTATTTCGCGTCGGCGCTCGAGCCCGAGCTCAGGCGGTTCGACGCCGAAGGCGAGCTGGAATGGGTCAGTCGTTGGCCCACTCCGACGGCGGTTCCCGAGCCTCGCTTCGTGGCCGAGGCCGGATCGGTGAGTCCGAAGTTCACGGTCGTGCAGCGCGGATTGGCGCTCGGACCGGACGGTCTCGCGTACGTTCTGGCCAGCCCGGATCAGGGCGCCGAGACGAGACGCCTGCTCGCGTTCGACGACCGTGGAGAGTTGGTCCGGTGGGCCGACGTGCCCGCCGGCGGAGCCGTCTTCGCGGACCGGGACGGCCGGGTCTTCTCGATCCCTCTGGCCGAGGCGTTGTCGCGCTCTCCGGCATCGAGACGAGGGACCTTCCCGTCGTTCAGGCTTCCGGAGCTCGGACGGGAGGCGATCGTGGATCTGGAGAGCTACCGTGGCCGGGTCGTCGTGGTGAACTTCTGGGCGAGCTGGTGCGCTCCGTGTCGAAAGGAGATGCCGCTCCTGGATGCCTTCGCGGCGGAACTGAACCTGTCCGAAGCCGTGATCCTCGGCTTGAACGAGGATGTGCGCCCTTCGGATGCGCTGAAGTTCCTCGAAGGGATCGGCGGCGTCTCGTACGCGAGCGCGGCCGGCGAGGGGCGTCTGCGAGATCGGTACGATTACCGCGGCCTTCCCTACACGATCGTCCTGGATCGAGAGCTGCGGATCGTGAAGAGCTTCTACGGCTTCGGCCGTTCCATCGATCCGATTCGCGACGTCGTGCTTGCCGAATTGGCGTCGATCGCTCCGCCCGGGGGTTGAACAGCGGCACTCCCGATCCGAGGTTGACGAGCGTCGCCGAAGCGGCGGAGGAGGGCCGGTAGCGCGGGAATCAGCACGGAGAGGCACGATGCGAGAAGGATGGAGACAGTGGAAGCGGGCCCTGACCGCCCTCGCGGCCCTGCCGATCGTGAGCGTGGCGACCAGCGACGCTCTGCCGGGTCAGAAAGCGGCCGACTTCGACGTAGATCGCGCCTATCAAGTGGACTCGACCGTCTACGCCCCATTCCGGGTGGAGAATACGCGCCCACTGCTCCGGGCCGTCGAGGAAGGCGAGCTCGACGGGCAGACGTCCCTCCTCGTCATGGATCATCCCGAAGCCGGCCGGCTCGCGCTGGTGACCGACCAGATGGCCTACCACCACGTGGCCCAGGGAGAGATCGCGGGCGAGCCATGGATGGTGAGCTTCTGAGTGGCCTGTAACACGGGGGTCAGTTTGACTCCCCTCGTCAACGGTGAGGTTCACCACTTCGAGAACCGCGGGCTCTACGACGGCCTCTCCACCCTTTGGGATGAAGAGACGGGATCGATCTGGAACCACATCAGCGGCGAAGCCGTGTACGGACCGCTGAGGGGATATCGCCTCCCGGTCTACAACCTCCTTCACATGAACGCCGAATCGGCGCTCGCGACGTATCCCGATCTTTGGGTCGCCGTCTCGGACCGACCGATGCGGGAGGTGAAGGGGAGGAACTACGTACAGCGCCTGTTCGACCGTTTCCGAAAGCTCACCGACCGCCTGCAGGGCACGATCCTCGAGGAGGACGAGCGGCGGCCCACGATGGAAGTGGGGATCGGGATCTGGACGGAGGAGTCGGCGAAGTACTTTCCGATGGAGGTTATCTTCGAGGCCGGCGACGCGATCGTCGACGCGCTGAACGGCCGGCCGGTCGTGCTGTACGTGGAGCCATCCTCCCGCGCACCCTCCGCCTTTTACGCCGAGACGAAGAGCGCCACGTGGGCGGAGGGCGAGCTCCGGCTGGATGACGGTGTCGTGCTCCGGGAGGGGAGGCTTTTCGACGCCGAGGGCGAACGGTTGGAGGTCGAGCGCCCCCTACAGCTCTTCACTCGCTGGTACGGCTTCGCGCTGACCTTCCCCGAGACGGAAGTTTACGGAGAATAGAACGAGCTCCCTTCTGCCGATCATCGGGTTTCCGGCCGTCGGACTCTCTGAGCCGGCCACGAGCGGAGGCTCCTGAGACGGTTTGCCCGCGGGCGAGCGCAGCCCGATCTTCCCCGTCTCGGCTTGTCGATCCACACCCAGCACCCGTCGAGAAAGCCGCATGAGCCCAGGAAGGTCCGAGAGAGCGCCTGACTTCATCCGCGAGATGGTCGCGCGCGATGTGGCGGCCGGGAAGAGCGGCGGCGTCGTGACTACGCGCTTCCCCCCCGAGCCGAACGGCTTCCTGCACATCGGCCATTCCACGGCGATCTGTCTCGACTTCGCGGTGGCAGAGGAGTATGGGGGCACCTGCAACCTCCGCTTCGACGACACGAACCCGACGACCGAGGACGAGAGATACGCGAGGTCGATAGAGGAGGACGTGCGCTGGCTGGGCTTCGAGTGGAACGGGCCCTCGCGCTACGCGTCCGACTACTTCGAGCAGCTCTATCGCCATGCTCTTCAGCTGATTCGCGACGGGAAAGCGTACGTGGACAGCTCGAGCTTGGAGGAGATCCGGGCGCAACGCGGCACCGTGACCGAGTCGGGGACCCCGAGCCCGTACAGGGGCCGGTCGATCGAGGAGAGCCTCGAGCTCTTCGAGCGCATGCGGGCAGGCGAGTTCGAGGACGGCACCCACGTACTCCGGGCCAGGATCGACATGGCGGCGCCGAACATGAAGATGCGCGATCCGCTCATCTATCGAATCCGCCATGCCACTCACTATCGGACGGGCGACGAGTGGCCGATCTACCCCATGTACGACTGGGCACATCCTCTCTCCGACGCGATCGAAGGGATCACGCACTCCCTCTGCACGCTGGAGTTCCTGCCGAACCGCGAGCTGTACGACTGGGTCGTCGACAACACGCGCCAGGACGTCGAGACGGGTGAGCCGGGCGGCTGGAAACCCAGACCACGTCAGACCGAGTTCGCCCGCCTGAACCTCGATTACACCGTCATGAGCAAGCGCAAGCTGGCGCAGCTGGTGAGCGAGGGTCGGGAGCCGGGGATTTGGGGCGTAGACGGGTGGGACGACCCGCGCATGCCGACGCTGACCGGGCTCCGGCGTCGCGGCGTGACCGCCGCGTCGATCCGCCGCTTCAGCGATCTCGTCGGCATCGCGAAAGCGGACAAGCGGGTGGACATCGGCACGCTCGAGCACGTGGTGCGGGACGACCTGAACCGGCGAGCACCGCGCCGCATGTGTGTGCTCCAGCCGCTCTGCCTCGAGATCGAGAACTACCCGAGGGGCGAGACGGAGTGGCTCGACGCACCCGATTTCCCGCCCGACGTCGGAGGAGCGGGAACGCGCAAAGTCCCGTTCTCGGGTCAGATTCTCATCGAGCGGAATGATTTCGAGGAGGATCCCCCGGAGGGATTCCGACGGCTGGCGCCCGGCCGCGAGGTCCGCCTCAAGTACGGCTACCTGGTCACCTGCCGGGAAATCGTGAGGGATCCCGAGAGTGGGCGGATCTGGAAGCTACGCTGCACCTACGACCCCGGCAGCCGCGGCGGCTCGGCGCCCGACGGCCGCCAGGTGTCCGGAACAATCCACTGGGTCTCCAATGCCGGAGCCATCCCGTGCGAGGTTCGGCTCTACGACCGGTTGTTCTCCGTTCCGAACCCGGAGGAGGACGCGGACTTCCACGAGCACCTCAACCCGATGTCGCTGGTCATCGTGCCCGAGGCCAGGGTCGAGCCGAGCGTCGCGCAAGATCCCCCCGGCACACGCTACCAGTTCGAGCGGCTGGGATACTTCATCCGCGATCCCGACGAGGGCGAAGATGGCCGGCCCGTCTACAACCGTACCGTGGAGCTGAAGGATCCGTGGGCGAGACGCCAGCTTCAGGACGAACCGGCGCTCGCCGACCAACTCCTCGCGAAGGTCGAGAAAGCCGAGACCGAGACAGAGGTTCAGGTCGTCGGCGAAGACACCGGACGCCGAGAGCGCGACGGGGTCCGGCGCCGGGTGCCGGAGCTGGCGGAGCGCTTCCGGTACTACGTGACCGAGCTGAACCTTCCGGAGGAGGATGCCGACGTCCTCACCGGTGACCTGGCGGTCGCGGGGTTCTTCGACGCCGCCCTTGCTGGGCGCGGTTCCCCTCGTGCGGTCGCGAACTGGGTCGTGAACGAGCTCCTTCGCGAGCTGAAGGGACGATCCGTCGAGGACCTGCCGTTGGAGCCTTCGCAATTGGGTCGACTCGTCGCGCTGGTCGAGGAGGGGGCCATCTCCGGGCGCATCGCGAAGGACGTGTTCGGGCGGCTGGTGGAGGAGGGGGGCGATCCGGAGGAGATCGTGCGCTCCGAGGGGCTCGAGCAGATCAGCGATCTGCAGGAGCTCGAGGCGCTCGTGGAGCGGGCCATCGAGGATCACCCCGACCAGGCGGCCCGCTACCGCGAGGGACAAAGCGGCCTGCTCGGTTTCTTCGTCGGAAAGGTGATGCGCGCCACCAAGGGGAAGGCGAATCCGGAGCTCGTAGGTCAGCTCCTCCGCGAACGTCTCGGATGACGGACGGCGAGCCGAGCGCCCGAAGCGGCGGCCGAGGTCCGGAACTCCCACCCGATCTGGATCCGGAGCTGTTCGGGGAGATCCGCCGAATCTTTGCCGACCGGATCCCCTTCAACCACCTGATCGGGCTGGAGCTGACCTCCTTCACGGCCGAGCGCGCCAGCTTCCGCTTCGAGATGAGGGATGACCTGGTCGGCAACTACGTGCGCCGCACGCTTCACGGCGGTGTGATCTCCGCCACCCTGGACGCCACGTGTGGCATGGCCGCGCTGCTGGGCTCTCTTCGACGCACGGATCGAACGGCCGAGCAGAAGCTGGCCCTGTTCGGCCGGCTCGGGACGATCGATCTGCGCGTCGACTTCCTGAGGCCCGGGATAGGCCGCTACTTCGAGGCCACGGGTTGGGCGCTGCGCGCCGGGAAGAGCGTCGCCGTCACCCGGAGCGAGCTGCGGAACGACGAAGGACGGCTGATCGCCGTGGGCACGGGGACCTACACGGTGACGGCTCCGCCGGCCTGATGCGGCGTTTTCGCACCCTCCAGGACGTCGACTGGAGAAACTGGGAGCCTACCGAGCGCGCCACTCTCCTGTTCGTGATCGGAGATGACCGCGTCCTGCTGATCCGAAAGAAGCGTGGCCTCGGAGCCGGGAAGATCAACGGGCCGGGCGGGCGCATCGACGACGGCGAGACCCCCATCGAGGCAGCGGTGCGCGAGGTCCGCGAGGAGCTGTGCATCACGCCCACGGAGGTCAGGCAGCACGGCGAGCTCCTGTTCCAGTTCACGGACGGCTTCTCCATCCACGGGTACGTTTTCCGCGCCGAGGGCTGGGAGGGCGAGCCCGAGGAGACCGAGGAGGCGATTCCCCTGTGGACGCCGCTCGACCGGATCCCCTACGAGGAGATGTGGGCGGATGATCGGATCTGGCTTCCGTGGCTTCTCGATCGCCGGGAGTTCCGCGGCTGGATGCTGTTCGAGGATGACGAGCTCCTGGAGCATCGGTTCGAGCTGGATCCGGCCGGCACCTCTTGAGCGATCGAGACCGGTGTCGGCTCAGGCGACGGCGGAAGCCAACTCCGCCTCGAGCGCCGCGATCTCGCTGCTCACCGCTTCGACGACATCCTCGAGCGGGACGAGCCGTGCTTCCGACTCGGTACGCCGCTTGAGCTCGGCACCGCCGGCCTTGAGCGAGCGCTCGGAGACCAGCAGCCGCAGCGGCACCCCCTGAAGGTCAGCGTCATTCAGCTTCACGCCCGGGCTCGCGTCACGGTCGTCGAAGAGAACCTCGACCTCGGCGGCCTTCATCCTCTCGTAGAGATCCTCCGCGGCGGCCGCCGTCTCACCCGATTTTGCCAACGAGACCAGGCTTACCTCGAACGGCGCGATGCTGACCGGAAGGGCCAGTCCCCTCTCATCCCTGTGCTCCTCGGCGACGCAGGCCAGCAGCCGGCCGAGGCCGATGCCGTAGGAGCCGAGCACGATCGGCTTCTCCTCGCCGTCTTCGTCCGTGTAGAACGCGCCCAGTGCCTCCGAGTACTTGGTGCCCAGCTGAAAGATGTTGCCGACCTCGACGCCGCGAATCAGCTGCAGGGCTTCTCGGCATTCGGGGCAGGGAGCACCGTGGAAGGCGGCCGCGATCTCGCCCACGACGTCGGCCTCGTAGTCGCGGCCGCAGTTCGTGTTGAGCAGATGATAATCCGGCTCGTTCGCGCCCAGGACCAGATTCGGCGACATGGCGACGAGCGCGTCCACGATGACGAGTGAACCGCTTCGGTCCAATCCGATCGGCGAAGCGAAACCGGCAACCGCCCCGACCTCCTCGATCTCCTCGTCGTGTGCCGGACGCAGGGCGAGGGCCCCGGCGTGCCGCTGCACCTGGATCGGGTTCGCGTCCATGTCTCCGCGGACGATCGCGACGACGAGTTTTTCGGAGCCCTCGTCGTCGGCTCCCCCCGGAAACGTGCCCATGAAGAAGACGATCTTGCCGGTCCGTTCCGGCTCGACACCCAGGAATGAGCTCAGCTCCGCGATCGTTTTCGAAGCCGGCGTATGAACTCTCTCGATCGGCATCGGCGCTTCATCCGGCGCGTCGCCGCGATCGAAGCGAGCAACCTCCAGGTTCGCGGAGTAATCGCAGGCCGAGCACCGCACGAGGCTGTCCTCTCCGATCGCCGTGACGTACATGAACTCGTGCGCCACCTTTCCGCCCATCATCCCGACGTCGCTGAGCACGGGGAGCAGGGTCAGGCCGGCACGCCGCCCGATCTCGAGGTAGGCCTTATAGTGAGCATCGTATTGGCGTTGCAAGCCCTCGTGGTCACGGTCCAGTGAGTAGGAGTCCTTCATCAGGAACTCGCGCACCCGAATCAGTCCGCCCCTCGAGCGAAGCTCGTCCCGGAACTTCGTCTGGATCTGGTACACGAGGATCGGGAGCTGCCGGTACGATCGCACTTCGGTGCTGGCGATCTGCGCGACGACCTCCTCGTGCGTCATGGCGAGAAGCATGTCGCGTCCGCGTCGGTCCTGGAAGCGGGCCATCGTGTCGTCGATCTCGTACCACCGCCCCGTCGCCTGCCAGAGTTCCGCCGGATGCACGACCGGCAGACTGACCTCCTGGCCGCCGATGGCGTCCAGCTCTTCGCGGAGGATCCGAGCGATCTTGAGAAGAGATCTCTGGGCCAGCGGCAGGTAGGAGAAGATGCCGGCCGCGAGTTGGCGCACGTAGCCGGCGCGCACCAGGAGCTGGTGCGAGGCGATGTCCGCGTCGCCAGGCGCCTCCCGGAGCGTCGTTCCGAGCAGGTGGGAGACCCTCACGTCCAATCCTCCTCGAACATGATGTAGCGAGACTCGTCCATTCCGAGCACGCCGTACGTGTTTTGGGCGGTCAGGTTGTCTCGGTCCACGTAGAGCCGAAGGCCTACCACGCCGTCGGCGCGGCCCGCTTCTCGGACGTGCTCGTGCAGCATCCGGTATACGCCGCGGCGACGATGGGCCGGTGCCACGTAAACGCTCTGGATCCACCACACGGGTCCGTTGCGCCAGTCGCTCCACTCCGGCGTCACCATGAGCTGCCCTGCCACCTCGGCGCGGCGCTCAGCTAGGAAGTAGCGGCCCTTCGATGGGTCGGCCAGGAGTGCCTCGACACCGGCCGCGATCGTGGCTTCCTCCAGATCGCGGCCCTCCGTCTCACGCGCCATCGCCCGATTGAACCGAACGATCAGGTCGACGTCCTCCGGCCGAGCGGGTCGGATCCGGTAGCCTCCGGTCATCTCACGTACGCCGATAGGCGCGGGCGAGAAGCCACCAACTCACCGCGAGCGCGATGCTGATCCACAACACTCCCCAGATGAGCGTCGGAACATGGGTGAGCTCTGCCAGCATCCGAGCGTCCGACTCGAGGTGTGGCCGGTCCAGGATGTCGCTCTTGATGTCCAGGATGGCGTACAGGGAGCTGGTCAGACCCAGCGCGGTGAGCAGCGTCCGGTTCGCGTAGTCCGGCAGATAACGGGCCGAGGCCAGCAGCGTCGCGCTGAACAGCGCCGCGAAGACGAGGCTGAAGCCGGTCCGCATGAACAGGGCGCCGACGGCCAGGACCATGACGCCCACCGCGGCCGTGCCGTACCTGGCCCAGCGTCCGCCGCGCATGGCAACGGCGAGGAGGAGCCCTCCCCACGCCAAGCTGCCCAGGTAACCGGCCGACAGGGTGAGGAACGGAGATCCCCCCGGGCAGATGCAGGCGCCGCCCTGGTCCGGGGTGATCACGATTTCCCGGATGGTGCCGCCCGTGGCGACGGCCATGATCCCGTGGCTGATCTCGTGGAGCAGGACGACGAAGATCTTGAGCGGATAGACCGCCGGTGTGTTCCAGAGGAACCAGAGGGCGAGGAAGTACGCCGCGAAGCCTCCCACGAAGTGAAGGCGCCGGCGGTCGTTCGCGCCCCTCTTGCCGGTACTCGTCCGGCGCCGGCTGCCTTTCGTCGGGTTCATATCAGGACGACGAGCGCGATCACGCACAGGAGAATGCCGGCGATCGCCGAAAGTGGAAAGGAGCGGTCGAACCACGCCCTGCTGACCCCGAAGACCGTCAGAAAGAAGGCGAGCGAGCCATAGACCGCGATCAGGAGATCTCGCCAGAGCTCGCTTCGGTTCAGGAGCAGGACGGCGATTCCGGTGGCCGCCGCGGCCGCCAGCAGCGTCCGCTCGTGCATCGCCTCGCTGGGTCGTGCGTATTCCGTCGCAGGCAGCCGCCCGCCCAACGCGAACGGCAGCAGGAGGGCGGCCTCGACCCCCAGGGTGGCGAGCCACGCTAGCTGAGCCGTTCCCCGAACGGTGAGAGCGTCCGTGAACGCCGCGAAGAGGATCGATGTCAGGGAGACGGCTCCCATCATGTAGAGTCCGTACGCGATCACTCGCGTCGAGACGAGGTTGGCGAAGTATCGGCCGGGCTCGTCCCGCCGGAGACGCAGAGACGGCACGCTGTCGAGCGGCCAGCGCCGCACCGCGCGCGGAGGCCAACTCCGCCTTCGGGCTGCCTCCATGAGGCGCGACGCTTCCGCGCGCGCCCGTCGCGCGTCGGCCGTCGCTATCCAGCCGGCCTGTTCCGCCTCGTCGAGTTCCTCACGGTCGAGCAACTTCACGCCGCCACGACGCGGTTGCCAGACGTCGAGAAAGGCATCGGTGATGTGCCAGACACCCGATATCCCGAGATCCGGCGGGAGG
The DNA here is from genome assembly GCA_039587445.1 of Gemmatimonadota bacterium. Classification (GTDB taxonomy): domain Bacteria; phylum Gemmatimonadota; class Gemmatimonadetes; order Palauibacterales; family Palauibacteraceae. Next base: position 2,707 of record JBDHIM010000040.1, on the reverse strand, counting down.
ACGATATTTGTGTAGTAGCCACGCAACCGCCCGTCAGGCTCGTAGACTGCCGCGACTTCGTGCTCACGTTCCGGGAATGTGAACCACAGGAGTGCTGCGCCGGCCGCCGGCTCCGGGCCTGGATCGCCGCCGTGCTGTAACGTGATCTTGTACCTCTCTCCGTCCAGAAGAAGCTCCTGTCGGTGGCGGGTGATGTCGGCGGGCGGACGCCGGTAGACGATCTCGACGTAGGGGGCGTCCGGCGAAGGCCGGATGTCCGACGCCGCGACCAGAGGACGGCGGAACGGAAGAGGGCGCTTAGTCAGCGTCCGTGAACGTGAGGTCTTCCTCCGCCATGGAGCGGAGCAGACCGGCAGGAGTGAACCGATCCCCCAGACGTTCCTCGAAGTTCGAGAGCCTATCCACGATGGTTGGAATTCCCTCGCGGTCGGCCCAACTCAACAACCCTCCGCGGAAGGGCGGGAAGCCGATCCCCATGACGAGTGAGAGGTCCAACTCGCCCGCGGTCTCGACAACCCCTTCCTCGATGGCATAGGCCGCCTCGTTCACCATCAGGTACAGAGCCCTCTGCCGGATCTCTTCGGCATCCGGGGCGTCCGCACCAGCCGTCTCGGAGTACCTTTTCGCGACGACCGGCTCGACGCCCTTCTGCAGCCCTCCCTCGTAGCGATAGAAGCCGCGCCCGTTCTTGCGGCCGAGCAGGCCCTCGCTCCGTAGTCCGTCCACGACGCCGGCCGCCCGCATTCGCTGGCCGAAAGCGCGCTCCATCTCGCCAGAGACGTGGTCGGCCACGTCCAGTCCGATCTCATCGAGCAATCGACACGGGCCCATCGGCATGCCGAACTGCTCGAGTGCCGTGTCGATCGACAGAACATCCGCTCCGCCGTCGAGCAGATACCCGGTCTCGTTCAGATAGGGCGAGAGCAATCGGTTGACGAGAAAGCCGGGCCGATCCGCCACGAGAACCGGGGTCTTCCCCATCGCGACAGCGAACGAGAACGCCGCCGCCAACACCTCCTCCGAGGTTGCCTCCGTACGCACGATCTCGACCAGCGGCATCCGGTGGACAGGGTTGAAGAAGTGGATGCCGACCACCCGGTCCGGGCGGCTCGAGGCCTCGGCGAGCGTCGTAACCGAGAGTGAAGAGGTGTTCGTGGCGAAGATCGTGTGCGACGGAACCCTCTCTTCGACGTCCTGAAGAACCTGCTGCTTTACGGCCATTCGCTCGACGACGGCCTCGATCACCAGGTCCACCTCGCTGAACTTGTCATAGCTCAGCGTGCCCTGGATAAGCGCGAATTTCAGCCCAGCTTCGCCGGAGCTGAACCGACCCTTGCTCGCCGCCTTCTGCAACAGCTCGTTGGCATGGCGGAGGCCGGAATCGAGCGCCTCCTGCTCGATATCCTTGAGGATGACCGGGACGTCGTGCGACGCGATCAGCTCGGCGATGGAGCCGCCCATCACACCTGCCCCCAGAACTGCCGCACGCTCCACTCTTCGCGCTCGGCCCATCGCCTCTTTGCCCAGTCTTCGCTTGGCGTCCTGCTGCAAGAGGAAGATGCGCACCAGGCTTCGGGACTCGCGGGTGACGGCCAGCTCGGCGAGGGCATGCGCCTCCAGCTCCAACGCCTGATCGATCTGCACTCCATACGTCTCGGCAACGAGTCGCAGAGCTCGTCCGGGCGCCGGATACCACCCCTTCGTGCGGGTCGCCGTTTTCTTCTCGGCGATCGCAAACAGGAGCGATCGGCCCGGACTGGTGTCCTCGAGAAGACGCTTCGCCAGAGGCTTCTTCTGTGGCTTGCCCCTGGCCTTTCCTGAGAGGATTTCCTTCAGGAACGCCGAAACCTCCATCTCGAAGCGAGACTTGGGTGCGACTCGATCCAGAAGCCCGATTCGCTTGGCTCGGTCCGCGGAGATCGTCTTCCCGCTGAGGATGAGGTCCAGCGCCGACTGAATCCCGACGAGAGCCGGAAGTCGAACGCTCCCGCCGAAGCCGGGCAGGATTCCGAGCTTGACCTCCGGTAGCCCCAGACGCGTGGTCGCGTCGTCCGATCCGATCCGGTGGTCGCAGGCGGCGATGAGCTCGGTGCCGCCGCCCAGGCACATCCCGTCGACGGCGGCGAGCGTCGGCACCGTGAGGCGCTCCAGTCGACGGAAGATCCTCTGCGCCTCACGGCTCTTCTCGAAGGCGTCGTTGCGATCGCGGACACTCTCGAGCTCGCGCACATCCAACCCGTGGATGAAGGACCCCGGCTTCGCGCTGCGAACGACGACCGCGACAAGCTTGCCCGTGGCGATCCGCGACTCCAGCTCGCCGATGAGACGGTCGAGCAGCGCCAACGACAACGCCGTGAGGAGGTTCACGCTGGATTCCGGATGTTCCAGAATGATCCAGCCGACGTAGTCACCATCGACGTCGAGGGTCAGGGGGTCTCGATCTTCAGCCATGGCATGTCACCGCGCTGACGGGTGGTGCAGATGATGAAGCCCGATCCGCACGCTCGTGCCGATCGGGCTCCAGTCCGCGGGATGTGCCCGCTAGAACTTGATTCGCTCCTCGGCGTTGCCGCGCGTGAGCTGAAGCGTGTCCGTCGCAGCCGGGTCGACCGGGACATTCCAGTAAAGCTCGGAGAACGGAAGCGACAGGCGAGTGTGTATGTACCATGTGCCGTCCAGCAGGCTCTTCGTGGCCGCACCTCCGGCG
>JBDHIM010000197.1:0-4408 GCA_039587445.1 Gemmatimonadota bacterium | reverse complement strand
GGCGATCTCGAGGGGATGGCCCGGCTTCTCCTCATCTCCGGTGAAGGCGACGACGATCCGCGCGTTCTCGAGGGCGCCAACCGAATGGAGGGCCTTGAGGGCGAGCAGCACGACCACGTTCCCCCCCTTCATGTCCTCGACGCCTGGTCCGGTGGCAGCCGATCCGTCACGCTCGAAGTGCTGAAAGGGACTGTTCTCCTCGAAGACGGTGTCCAGGTGGCCGATGAGCAGGACCCGAGGCCCGGCGCCTCCATCCACCTCCGCGAACAGGTGGCCGGCCCGATTCACCTCCGCGGGCATGTCGATCCAACGGACGTCGAAGCCGAGAGCGGTGAACTCCTCCTCGAACACGCGTCCCACCTCGCGGACGCCGGCGTGGTTCATCGTTCCGCTGTTCATGTTGACGACGCGCTCGAGGATCGCGATCGCCTCCTCGGTATGCTCGTCCACGTAACGGGCGATCGCCTCCTCCGTCGGCGTCAGGCTCTGTGCGGCGGCGGGCCCGCTCGCGACGATGAGTCCGAGTCCGAAAAGGACGGCCAGGGTGGCGTGGGCTGCACGGGGTGATCTGGGCATCGATGAGCCGCTCCTGGTTGATCTTCCTCTGCGAGGGCCAAAAGTGCTCGGCCCCAAGGCGGAATGCCAGGGGACTCGAGAGGGTCCATCCGAGCGCTGCGGAAGACCCCTTCCCACGCCTTGCGCGCGTCCGCTTCCGACCGTCGTTTTCAGGTGTCCCGGCCGGCGAGCAGGCCACATCCGCACCACGCCGGTGAGCGGGTCCCTTCAACCGATAAAACCGAAGCCAGCACAGAGCGATAGAGTCGCCATGAGTGAATACGGCGTAGAGCCCGCTTCTTCAGCGAACGGCGATCGAGGGAGCATCATGCCCGTCGGCGGCGCCGAGGAGAAGCTGCCGGACGCAGAGATCCTCAACTGCTTCGTGGTGCTGTCGGGCGGCGAGAGTGCGAACATCGTCGTCATCCCCACCGCCTCCCGGTTGAAGTCCACGGGCCGGAGGTACCGGAAGCTCTTTCGAGAACTGGGCGCCGGCGAGGTGCACGTGCTTCCCTTCGAATCTCGCGCGGACTGCACGCGCGAGGATTGGCTCGAGGAGCTGGAGCGGGCGGATGGCGTCTTTCTGACGGGCGGAAACCAGCTTCGGCTCTCCACGACGTTGGGAGGAACTCCGGTGGCTGCAGCCCTGCGCCGCCTGAACGAATCGGGCACGACCGTGGCCGGCACGTCGGCCGGGGCGGCGTTCATGTCCGAGCACATGATCGCATTCGGGGAGGAAGGACCCTCTCCCCGGGCGGACATGGTCACCCTGGCGCCCGGCCTCGGTCTGCTCAAGAAGGTGATCCTCGACCAGCACTTTCGGCAGCGTGACCGTCTGGGTCGGCTGCTCGCCGCCCTCGCCTACAACCCGTTCGGCGTCGGCGTGGGGCTGGATGAGGACACGGCGGCGGTCATCGGCGCGGACAACCTGCTTACCGTGGTCGGAAGCGGGGCGATCACGATCGTGGATCCCGCCGACATGTCGTTCTCGTCGATGGACTCCGCCAAGGAAGACGCGCCGGTCTGTCTCATCGGGCTGAAGGTCCACGTCCTGGTGGCCGGCGCGACGTTCAACCTGTTCACCCGCGTCGCGAAGCCGCCCACCGGCCTGTGAAGATCGTCGACCGGGCCGTCTACTACGGGCCCAACCTCTACGCCCGCTTTCCGGTGATCCGCCTCAGAGTGGATCTAGGTGAGCTGGAGGAGTGGCCCACCGGTCGTCTCGGGCGCGGCTTCACCGACGCGCTTCTGGAGACGCTGCCGGGTCTCGAGGAGCACGGGTGCTCGTACGGCGAGCCGGGCGGTTTCGTGCGCAGGCTCACGGAGGAGGAAGGGACGTGGCTCGGCCACGTGCTGGAGCACGTGGCGATCGAGCTCCAGAACATAGCCGGCCTCCGCGTCACGTTCGGAAAGACGAGATCCGCGGCCGAGGCAGGGCAGTACGACGTCGTCTACGAGTACTGGCAGCGCGAGGAGGGCCTGGAGGCGGGCCGACTGGCGATCGATCTGCTGCATCACCTCCTGCCGGCGGAGCTTCGTCCCCCCGAGTCGAAGGTGCCCTTCGACTGGGCGGAGCAGCGGGACGACTTCATCCGCTACGCCCAGCGTCGCGCGCTCGGGCCGAGCACCGCAGCCCTGGTGGCGGCGGCGAAGGAGCGCGACATCCCGTGGCTGCGGCTGAACGAATACAGTCTGGTCCAGCTGGGCCATGGAAGGTACCAGCGCCGGATCCAGGCTACGGTGACGAGCGAGACCCGTCAGATCGCGGTCGAGATCGCCTCGGACAAGGATGAGACCAACCGGATCCTGAGCGATCTCGGGCTGCCCGTACCCGCGCAGAGGCTGGTGTACGGCGTCGAGCAGGCGGTTCGTGCGGCCGAGAAGATCGGCTATCCGGTCGTGGTGAAGCCGCTGAGCGCCAACCACGGGCGGGGAGTCTCGATCAATCTCGAGGACGCCGACCAGGTCCGCGCCGCCTTCGAGCAGGCACAGGCTCACGGGCGATCGATCCTGGTCGAGAGTTTCGTCCAGGGCTTCGACCATCGGATGCTCGTCGTCGACGGGGCGCTCGTCGCGGTGGCGAAGCGGGTTCCCGGTCACGTCGTCGGGGACGGCAGGAGCACGGTCGAAGAGTTGATGGAGGAGCTGAACCGGGATCCGCGGCGCGGGATCGGTCACGAGAAGGTGCTGACCCGGATCGAGTTCGACCACCAGGCCGACAGACTGCTGTCGGCGGCCGGCCTGGCACGCGAGGGCGTTCCGGAGGAGGGACGAGTCGTCTGGCTGCGGTCGACGGGCAACCTGTCGACGGGCGGCACCGCCGTGGATGTGACCGATGTCGTGCACCCGGATAACCGGGAGATGGCCGTCAGGGCCGCCCGGGCGATCGGTCTCGACGTAGCCGGTGTGGACTTCCTCACGCCGGACATCGCTCAATCGTACAAGGAGGTGGGAGGTGCCATCTGCGAGGTGAACGCCGCTCCCGGCTTTCGCATGCACGTGGCCCCGGCCGAGGGAGCGCCTCGCGATGTCGCGGGACCGGTGATGACGATGCTCTTCCCTGCCGGGTCACCTGCCCGAATACCGATCTCGGCGATCACCGGGACGAACGGGAAGACGACAACCGGCCGAATGCTCGCCCACATCCTGAAGCTGAAGGGGCATACGGTCGGCCTGACCACGACCGATGGCGTTTACATCGATGGCCAGCTCTCCCTCGCGGGCGATATGACGGGCCCGATGGCGACCCAGATGGTGCTCCGCGACCCGACGATCGACATGGCCGTGCTGGAGATGGCACGCGGCGGGCTTCTGAGAGCGGGCATGGGCTGCCAGAGATGCGATGTCGGCGCGTGCCTGAACGTGCAGGCGGATCACCTCGGCTTGCGGGGCGTGGACACCCTGGAGGATCTGGCGGAGGTGAAGCGGACCGTGATCGAGGTGGCGAAGGACACCGCCGTCCTCAACGCGGACGACCCTCGCTGCCTCGAGATGGCCGATTACTCGAGTGCCAAGCACGTCTGCTACGTCACCATGAATCCCGAGCACGAGCTGGTGCGGGCCCACATCGAGGCCGGCGGTCGGGCCGCCGTGCTCGAGCACGTGATCCAGGGGCACTTCATCACGCTGTACGAGGCCGGCTCCCACATGCCCCTTCTTCTCACTCGCATGATACCGGCGACGCTCGACGGCCGGGCCATGCACAACGTGCAGAACGCCATGTTCGCCGCGGCCATGGCGTACAGTCTGGGCGTGGGTCTCGAGGATATCCGCCACGGTCTCCGCACGTTCGGCACCTCGTTCTTCCAGGCACCGGGGCGCATGAACGTCTTCGATGGCCACCCGTTCAAGGTGATCCTCGACTACGGCCACAACCCGTCGGCGATTGCCGCGGTGCGCGCAACGGTGGAGAGCATCCCGGTCTCGGGCCGCAGAATCGTCGTGCTCGCCGCGCCGGGCGACCGCCGGGACGACGATATTCGTGAGGCCGCGCGGGCGGCGGCCGGAGCGTTCGACCTCTACATCCTCCGCAGGGATGACCATCCGAGGGGCCGCGGTCCGGAAGAGGTGCCGAGGATGCTGGAGGAGGAGCTGCTCGCCGCCGGCGTCTCCGAGGATCACATCCGGGTGATCCCGGATGAGGAGGAGGCGGTCGACGCAGCCCTCGAGGCCGCGGCAGAAGGCGACCTCGTCCTCATCTTCGGCGACCAGATCGCCCGCACCTGGAAACAGATCACCGGCACCGGGATCGAGGAGCCGGCCACCGCCGGAGCCCCGGGCGACGAGCCCGCAGTCGCCGCGATGCCTAGCACCGTCGCCGGCCCAGAAACGGACCTTCCCGCGGGGCCGCCGG
>JBDHIM010000196.1:0-3703 GCA_039587445.1 Gemmatimonadota bacterium | reverse complement strand
GGTATTTCCCGCAGCGAGAGACGCTCCCCTACGAGGACACCGATCCGCACGTGGAGATAGCCGGCCAGCGCATCGATGCGCTGGCGGCGATGTTGGGCGGACGCACCCGACTGCTCGTGACTACCGCGCGCGGGCTGGTGGAGCGCTCGCCGATCCCTTCGCGGGCCGAGGGTTTCTCGATCCAACTCCGGGTCGGCGGGGAGACCGCCCTTGATCAGCTGGCGGACCGCCTGGCTCGAAGCGGGTTCGAGCGCGTGCACACGGTCCAGGAGCTGGGAGAGTTCGCCGTCAGAGGCGGGATCGTCGACGTGTTTCCGTTCGGAAGCGAGCTGCCGGTGCGAATCGAGCTCTGGGGTGACGAAGTGGCCTCGCTCCGCACCTTCGATCTCCTCTCGCAGCGCTCCGTGGACGAGGTCGAGGAGGTCGAGATCCTTCCGGTGGACCTGGAGCGGGCTCAGGGCGACGCGCCGCGGGAACGGCTCGCGCTCCTGGAACTGCTTCCGTCGTCCTCGATCTTGCTCGAGCTGAGCCCCGACGACACGAGGGACCGAGTGGAGCGGCTGTGGGAGGAGACCGTGAGCGGCCGAGCGGCGGCGGACGCCGATGCGCTGGACCCCGCGAAGCTCGTGCTCCCGCCGGACGAGGCGTCCGATGGACTGCGCGGCCTCGTCCGGATCGGCGTCGGGCCGAGCTCGGAAGGTGAACCGGCGTCCGAGGGTGCCGCGAAGATCTCGCCCTTCTTCCCCGTCGCACCGCCTCCGGCGATCGAACGGGACATGCAGCGTCTCGTGGAGACGGTCGAGAGCTCCAAAAGGGAGAGCGAGAGGGTTCTGATCCTGTGTGACAACGACGGCCAGCTCGAGCGCCTCGAGCAGATCCTCGAGGAGCGAGCGGGTAGGGAGACTGCCTCGTATCCGACGCTGGCCATCGGATCTCTGAGTGGCGGCTTTCGGCTGAACGGCGAAGAACGTGTCGACGTTCCGCTCCTCGTGCTCACCGACCACGAGATCTTCCGGCGCTCTCGCTGGCTTCGCCGCAGAAGCCGGTATCGCGGCGTGGCCACGCTGGAGTCTATCGCCTCCATCGGGCCCGGCGACTACGTCGTCCACCTCGACCACGGGATCGGCCGCTACCTGGGACTCGAGCGGGTGGAGGTGGGCGGAGAGGCGATCGAGACTCTCAAGGTGCAGTACGCGGATGGGGAGATCCTCCGGGTTCCGCACTACCGGCTGGATCTGATGGAGCGCTGGACGGCCGCGGACGGGGATGAGGACGTCCACCCGCCGCGTGTCCACAAGCTCGGCGGAAAACGCTGGAAGCACCTCAAGCGCAAGACGATAGAGCAGATCCAGCGAATGGCGGCCGAGCTTCTCGAGCTCTACGCCCACCGTACCGTCGTCTCCGGGCATGGCTTCCCCACGGAGACGAGCTGGCAGCGCGAGATGGAATCGGCGTTCCTCTACGAGGAGACGCCGGACCAGCTGAGCGCGTGGGAGGACGTCCGGCGTGACATGGAGGAGCCACGCCCGATGGAGCGACTGGTCTGTGGAGACGTCGGCTTCGGAAAGACCGAGATCGCCATGCGGGCGGCGTTCAAGGCGGTGCAGGACGGGAAGCAGGTCGCCGTGCTGGCCCCGACGACCGTGCTGTCAGAGCAGCATCTCCACACGTTCCGCGAGCGGTTCGCCGGCTTCCCGGTGCGCATCGAGGCTCTGTCGCGCTTTCGCTCCCGCGCCGAGCAGCGGGAGGTTCTGGCCGGGATCGAGTCGGGCGTCGTCGACGTCGTCGTCGGCACACACCGCCTCCTGTCAGCGGATGTCCGCTTCCGCGACATAGGACTCCTCGTGGTCGACGAGGAGCAGCGCTTCGGCGTGCGCCACAAGGAGCGCCTCAAGGAGCTGAAGCGTTCGATCGACGTGCTCACGATGACTGCGACTCCGATCCCGCGCACCCTCCAGATGTCGCTCGGAAAGCTGCGCGATCTGTCACTTATCGAGACACCGCCCCGGGATCGCATGCCGATCATCACCCACGTTCTACCGTGGCACGACGGCATCATCCTGGAGGCGATGCGGCGCGAGCTGGACCGAGGCGGACAGGTCTTCTTCGTGCACAACCGGGTCGAGACCATCGAGGTTCTCGCCGAGCGCGTCTGCCGGCTCGTTCCGGATGCGGTGGTCGAGGTCGCCCACGGACAGATGCCGGAGGGAGACCTCGAGTTGGCGATGAAGGCTTTGATGGACGGCGATCTCGACGTCCTCGTCTGTACGTCGATCATCGAGAACGGGCTGGACGTCCCCAACGCCAACACGATGATCGTTCATCAGGCGGACCGCTTCGGCCTGGCGCAGCTCTACCAGCTCCGCGGCCGCGTCGGGCGCTCCCACCACCGGGCGTACTGCTACCTCGTGGTGCCGAGCAACGTCGCGCCGGATGCGGAGCGACGGCTCCGGGTTCTGGAGCACCACACGGAGCTCGGATCGGGCTACCAGGTGGCGCTTCGGGATCTTCAGCTGCGCGGCGCCGGTAATCTCCTGGGGACGAATCAGTCGGGTTTCGCGCAGGCCGTGGGACTGGATGTCTACCAGCGGCTCCTCCAGGGCACCGTACGTCGGCTGAAGGGGGAGGGCGACCCGGAGAAGGCGGCGGAGACGCAGATCGCCGTGGAGGGAGAGGCGTATCTTCCGGATGACTACATCCTGGATGCGGAGCAGAAGATGCACCTGTACCGACGCATCTCGCGAATCGAGGAGCTGGCCGAGGTGGATGAACTGGAGTCCGAGCTGCGGGACCGGTTCGGTCCGCTTCCGGAAGCCGCTCTCCGGCTCCTTGGATCGATCCGACTGAAGCTCCTGGCGCATGCCCTCGGAGTCGAGTGGATACGTGTGGGAGAGAGCACGGCACGCGTTATCTTCGAGGAGAACTCGGTGCCGCGGCTGGCGATTCTGAAAGACGCGTTCGCGGACCGCCAGCTTCACGTTGAAGTGCGTCGGCCGCAGCCCTTATCCTTGGTGCTGCACAAGGGCGGGGCCGAGCCGCTGATGGAGACCCTGACGGAGGCGCTGGCCCTGTTGGCGACGCCGGATGCGAAACCCCTTTTGACGGCGTGAGACGAGATGTTCGAACGAGTGGCACGAGGATTGGCTAGGGCGTGCGGTTGGCGGATCGCGGCGACCGTCACCCTGATCGGAGCAGCGGCCGCCTGTTCTGGCGGGTCGCCGCCGGAGACCGGCCCGAGCACCGGCCGTACGGACGAGCCCGGGGACGCGGCAGCGGCTCAAGGGGAGATCGACCAGCCGGAGCAGCAGGTCGCCGAGCCGGAGCCGGAGATCGCGCAGCCGGAGACCCAGGCTCCGGCCGGCTTTCCGATCACCGAGAGCTTCGGAGCCGCCGCCGATGCGCGTGAGCTACCGGGTGATCCGGGAGCCGCTGAGAAGCCTCCCGCCGACCGCCCCCAAACGGTAGGGGACCTGTTCTCCGAGTCCGGGCTGCAGACCTCGGGGGGAGAAGAGCGGCCAACCAGCTTGGGTGATCTTTTCGAAGACCCGGCCGCCGCGGAACAGGGACCGGGATTCGGCCTGCCATCCGATCCGGTCGCACCTCCGCCTACCGCGGCGATTCCACCGGCCCTCGACTCCCTGGAGCTTGTCGACCGAATCGTCGCGATCGTGGGCGACACCGCCATCCTCATGAGCGAGGTTCG
>JBDHIM010000039.1:0-33145 GCA_039587445.1 Gemmatimonadota bacterium | reverse complement strand
TAGTACCAGGCGCGCCAGAACCACTCGAGATCACGGCCGGTCACGTCCTCCATCGTATGGAAGAAGTCCCAGGGCGTCGGATGCTTGAACGCCCACCTTCGGATGTACTCTCGGTAGGCGGCGAGGAATGCGTCTTCTCCCAGAAGGCCCTGGAGGGCGGAGTGCACGGTGGAGGGCTTGCTGTAGGAGGCAGTCCCGGCGCGTCCCGGGTAGTGATGGTCGGTCCATCGCATCATCTCGCCCTCTTCTCCGGCCCGAGCGACCTCGAGGTATCCCTCCCGGTCCGAATCCTCGGAGTCCTCGCCGGGGAAGAACTCCTTACGCGACTGGTTCTCGTTGAAGCTGGTCATGCCCTCGTCCATCCAGGCGTGCCGGCGCTCGTCCGAGCCGACGATCATCGGCAGCCACATGTGGCCGAGCTCGTGCGCCGTCACGTAGTAAAGGGCGCTGTCGCTCCGCGTGTTGTAGCTGCCCATCAAGGTCATCATCGGAAACTCCATGCCCCCGCCCATTATGCCGCCGCCCTCGATCGCGCTCATGTGGTTCCACGGATAGGGAAGGGCGAGATAGCGGGAGAAGAAGTCGATGGAATGCTGCCCGTAGCGGGCCGCGTTCGCCCAGCGGGGCGCGCTCGGCCGGTAGACGGCGTCCACCCGCGCGTAGTCGGTCTGCCCATCCGCGTCACGGTCGCCCACCGGCGTGCGCACGGCATCCCACAGTGAGGCGCGGGAGGCGCTGAACGAGACATCGCGCGCGGTGTCGGCGTGGAAGCGCCAAGCGAGCGGACCGCCGACGTTGGACTTCGTGGCTTGGCCGGCCGCGAGGTCACCTTCACGCACGACGTGCACGACCGAGTCCGAGCCCTCCGCCTGCCGCAGCCGCGCCAGGACGGAGGGGTCCAGGACTTCCTCGGGGTTCAGGAGCGCTCCGCTCGCGAGCACGAGCCAGCCCTCCGGCACTTCGACCGTGAGGTCGTAGCTCCCGAAGCCGGTGTAGAGCTCGGCGGCGCCCAGGAACGGATCGATCTGCCAGCCGACGACGTCGTCGTAGACGGCCAGCTGCGGATACCAGTAGGCGATGAAGAAGAGATCATCGCCGTTCCACCCCATTCGATTCCCGCCTCCCCGGCTCGGGATCTGGAAGGTCCAGTCCAGCTCCAGCTCCACGGACTCACCCGGCTGCAGGGCCTCGGGGAGAATCACCCGGAGGATCGTGCCAAGGACGGCGTAGCCGGGCGGCAGCTCATCTTCGTCTCCGGGCGGCCTCCGGCTGGCCTGCAGCGTCAGTTCGGTGCCGGCTGCCACGACCCGGGAGAGGACGATCCCTCCCGTCACCAGCTGGGGCCGGTTACGCATGGCGCCGACCGCGTGCACGTTCTGCATCAGGTGCAGGTAGAGGGTGGTCAGCGAATCCGGCGATCGGTTGTGGTAGCTGATGCGGCCCCGGCCGTAGAGGCGGCGTTCGGCGGGCCGGAGGGTGGCCGTCAGTTCGTAGTCGGTCCACTGTTGCCAGTAGGCGGGGCCCGGAAGGCCAGAGAGCGTCCGCGTTCCGTTCTCCAAGGCCTCGAGGAACCCTCGCGAGGGCACGACGGGGTATGGGATGGGGCGGCGTGCCCGGCCTGAGGCCGGTCGCCTGATGGTGTCCGCCGGGAATCCGGTGGCGGTTTCGATCTCTTCCGCCGGAATCCCCTTGGAAGATGCCGGGGCGGATACGAAGCCGGCCGACGCGGACCCGGTGGCAGCTGAGAATGCGGGCACCGCTCCCAGCAGAAGTGCGATAAACAGCGATCGAATCATCACGTGCGTTGCGGACATTCAGATCCCCTTGTACCCGTCTCCATGTGGGATAGCCTGAAGCATGCTCGTCGACCGGAGACCACAGTGCTAGACCTCGGCAGAATACTCGCTCACGGCGCCCTTCTCTCGGTGCTCGCCTCGCTGGTATTGATGGGCGCCGTCACCTTCAACCCGCGTTTCGCCCTCAAGGACCTGCCGCGGGACATCCGTGAGAGTGCGCCTCCGCTGACGAAGCGCGAGACGCGGCAGGCGCTGATCTTCTTCCTCCCCTTCATGGCTCTCGTCGTCGGGATCCCGGTTCTGTCGGCTCTCGGGCTCGAGGCCGAGGGGATGGCCGGCGTCTCGCTCGGGGCGCTTTTCGTCCACATCCTCGGAGTGCTCTTCGTGTTCTTCGTCGTCGATCTCGTCGTGCTGGACTGGTTCATATACTGCACCATCACTCCCAAGCGTCTGGTCATTCCGGGCACGGAGGGCATGGCGGGCTACAAGGACTACCTGCACCATCTGCGGGCACACGCGCGCGGCATGATTTGGCTGGCGATCGCGGCGCTGGTCCTTGCGGCGATCGTTCGGATCATTCGCTGAGGACGCGGTGGCCAATTCCCGGCAGGGCGCGGAGGTCCATTCCGGGCAGAGCCCGGGTCAGGCCGACTCGGCGACCTGGTAGACGGTATCGATCACCGTCCCGTCGACCCACTTGATCACCGCTACCGGCACATCGGTCACGCGGGCGTTCTGGGGCTTGCCTCCACACAGGCGCTCCACCTCTCGCTGAATGTCCTCGATCGGCCGGATCGGGAGATCGGATCCACGGACCGCGTCCAACAGGTCCTGGCGCCGGGGGTTGATGGCGATGCCCCGCTCGGTGGCCACGACGTCGATCAGCTCGCCGGGTCCGGTGACCGTCGTGACCTCGTCCTTGATCACCGGTATACGGTCCCGGAAGGAGGGCACGGCCAGGATCGAGCAGCTCGACGCGAGGCAGTTCTGCCAGCCGCCGATCCCGTGCAGCAGGCGCCCGTCCGAGTGGGTGTTCACGTTGGCGTTGAAGTGCACGTCGACCTCCGTGGCGCCGAGCACGACGGCGTCGACCATGGAGGCGAAGTTGCCCTTGCCGTGGAAGTTGTACGAGGTAAACGGTGAGGTGGCGACATGCCGGAGATCCGAGCCGATGGAGCGCACGCCGTCCAGGTCGAAGGTCTGGCCGTCCAGGATGTAGTCGGTAAGCCCCTCCTCGAGAAGCTCGACGAGGTATCGAGTGGAGCCGCCTCTTACGAAACGGGCCTTCACGCCGGCCTCACGCATGAGCTCGGCCAGGTAGTCGACGAAGGCGAGGGCGATCCCCCCGGCGCCGGCCTGGAAGGAGAAGCCTTCGCGCATGATGCCGGTTTCCTTCAGTAGGCTAGCCACGTTGCGCGCGATCATCAGCCGCTCCGGGCTGCGGGTGATCCGCGTCGTGCCCGATACGATCTTCTCCGGGTCGCCGATGCTATCCACCTCGACGACGTAGTCGACGTTGTTTCCCTGGATCTGCCACGGGATGCAGGGGAAGGGCACCAGGTGGTCGGTGACCACGATCACGTGCTCGGCGTAGATCGAGTCCGCGAGGGCGAAACCCAGCGAGCCGCAGGCCGACGGCCCGTGGGAGCCGTCGCAGTTGCCGAAGGGATCGGCGCTCGGCGCCGCGATGACCGCCACGTCGATCTTCACCTCTCCATCCTGGATCGCCTGCCACCGGCCCCCGTGCGACCGCAGGACGCCCAGGCCCCGCATCCTTCCCCGTGAGCAGTAGTCGCCGAGAGGACCGTTGAGGCTGCCCTCGATGTGGTGGACCGCTCCCGCCTCCATCAGATCGATGACCGGCGCCTGACAGGGGAAGGAGGCGCTGGGAAACCACATCACGTCCTTCACGCCGAGGCGGGCCGCCGCTTCGAGGGCCATCATGCCCACCCGATCTCCGTCGCGGAGATGGTGGTGCGAGGAGATAACCATGCCGTCCGAGAGCCCGCAGCGCCTGAAGGCCTCCTCCAGGCTGTCGACGCGCTTGTCACCGTCGGCTGGATAGTCCCGGCAACTCCGGATCGGGGGCGCCTGCTTTCTGCCCGCGGGCTCGTGCTTGCCGACACCCTTGAAGGGCACTGCCTCGTGGCCGTTCACCTCCCTCGGGATCAAACGGCCCAGCGCGTTGGGGATCATGCCTCCGTCGCTCTCGGAAGGGCCACGCGGCCGTTTGTCGGTCGGCTTCGTCGCTGTGGTCATCGGTCGGCCTCGCTCCCGGTATCTTCGTCCTCCGGCCTGGCGTCCTCATCAGCGTCCGCCGCCACCAGCCCGAGGGCTCTCGCCTGCTCCACCAGCGTTTGGGCCTGCCTGACCACGGGTGGGTCGATCATCTTCGAGCCCAGACTCACCACGCCCCGGCCCTCGGCTCGGGCCCGGTCGTAGGCGGCCACGATCTTCAGCGCCTTCTCGATCTGAGCGGCGGGCGGCCGGAACGCCTCGTGGATCACCCGGATCTGGCGGGGGTGCACGCAGCCCATGCCCTCGTAGCCCATCCCGCGTGAGCGCTCGCCCCAGCGTTTCAGGCCCTCGAGGTCGTCGACCTGGCCGTAGACGGAATCGATGGCCTGAACGCCCGCGGCCTTCGCGGCGTTCACCAGTCGCTTGCGCGCCCAGGCGGATTCGGTTCCCTCCTCCGTTTTGGGGACTCCGAGGTCGGCCGAGTAGTCCTCGAGACCGATGGTGATCGCCGCGATCCGCGGGCTCGCGCGTGCGATCTCGAAGGCGTTCTCGATCCCGAGTGCGCTCTCCAGAATCGGCATCAGCCAAGCCGGGCGGTCCACGGCAGACGGATCTTCCGAGCCCCCGGAGTCGCCCGACGCTTCCGATGCGCCCGAGTCTTCAAGGATCGCGGCGATCGCGTCGTCCACCTCCTTCACCTGATCGACCGTCTCGACCTTGGGGATGAGGATCATGTCCGGACTCTCCGGAACCACGGCGGCCAGGTCCTTCAGACCCAGCGGAAGCTGGTTGATGCGGACCATGCGCTCGGCGCTCCCGAAGTCCACGCAGCGGAGGGCGTTTCGTACCACGAGCCGGGCCGCCGGCTTGGCATCCGGGTGCACCGAGTCCTCCAGGTCCAGAATGATCCCATCCGGCCCGTACAGCCCCGCGCTCATGAAGAACTTGGGCTCGTTGCCGGGCAGGTAGAGCCGGGAGCGGCGCATCCTGGTCCGAGGTGGTGGGGGCGGGAGCGCAGCCGTTCGGGCGGGCCGCGCGTCCGCTGCCGGAGCCACGCCGGCCGCCAGCGCCGCGGCTTCGAGCCGGGCCTGGATGACGAAGGGGAGGGCGCCGGCATCCTCGAGCGTCACCCGCGCGTCCGTCACTCCGAGGACAGCGAGCACCTCCTCCACCTGGGCCCGGATCGCATCCCCGTAGTAGGCTTCGACCCGGGAGCTGAGGTCAAGCTCGATCCCGCCGCGGCTGCGCGCCTCCAGCTGCACCCAGAGGTCGGAGCGGATCGCCTTGCCGCGGCGGCCCGCCGACCCGATCCCGGCCGCCTTGGATCTCACCGTCACGCTCATCTCGGTCTCCTGTCTTTCACCGTCAAACGGCCGCGGGCACGCCGAGCCTGGCGATGATGGCATCCGTCATCTCGTGGGTGCTGGCGGCTCCGCGCGCGATAACGTCCGGTGCGCCGACGAGCCTCATCATGTCGTAGACCCGAACCCGGCCCTCCTCCACCACGCCGGCCACGGCGAGGCGTATGCGGTTCGCGGCTTCCATCTCTCCGACATGATCGAGCATCATCGCTGAGGTCAGCATCATTGCGATCGGGTTGACGATCGGCGGGTCGAGCTCGGCGTACTTGGGCGCGGAGCCGTGGGTCGGCTCGAAGACCGCGACGTCGTCACCGATGTTGCCAGAGGCCGCGAAGCCGAGGCCTCCGACGAGTCCCGCGAAGGCATCGGAAACGATGTCGCCGAACAGGTTGCCGGCCACGATCACTCCGTAGGCTTCGGGGTTCTTGGTCAGCCACATCATCTGGGCGTCGATATTGGTCGACCAGAGCTCGATCTCGGAGTAGTCCGCGTGAATGGTCTTCGCCTCCTCCTCCATCATCCCCGAGGTTTCCCGGAGGACATTGGGCTTCTCGCACACGGTGACCGACTTGTATCCGTGCTTACGGGCGTACTCGAACCCGGCGCGGAGGATGCGCCGGCAGGCTATTCGGGTGAAGACGCGCGTGCTGATCGCCAGGTCCTCCGGGGAGGTGCCGGCGAACTTCTCGAACTTGGGGTGGGTCGCCAGCGCTGCGAGCACGGGCTCCGGAGGGTTTGTCCACTCCAGTCCGGCATACATGCCCTCGGTGTTCTGTCGGAAGATCACCGCGTCGACCGGCGGCTCCTCGAACCCTCCGTCCGCGGTGCGCCGGATGAAGTTGAGGGGGTTCCCCGCGAAGGAGCGGCAGGGCCGGATGCAGATGTCCAGGTTGAAGAGCTGCCGCATCGTGACGATCGGGCTGTAGTACGTGTAGCCCTTTCCCATCAGCGACGGGTCGAGCTCGGCGGCGGCCGCCGGCTTGGGCTTCGAGGTGATGGCCCCGAAGAGCCCCAGCTTGTGTTGCTCCAGCAGCCGGACGGTGCGCTCCGGGAGCGCGTTCCCCTCGCTCTTCCAGAACTCCCACCCGATGTCGCCGTGCACGTACTCCGCATCGAAGCCCACGGCCTCCAGCACCCGCAGAGCCTCCGAGAGCACGACCCCGCCGATTCCATCGCCCGGCATGGTGACCACGGTGTATTTCGCCATCGTTCCTCTCCGATTTCTATGCGCCCAAACGCGCCGGCACTACGCGATGCCCAGCTTCTCTCTCACCTGGTTCTCCACTCCTCCCGCCACCACGAGCCCCTGAGGGACGGCGCCCAGGGGAGGGAAGCGAAAGCTCCTCGATCGGTAGGCGATCGAGCCGCTGGAGAAGTCGATCAAGAGCTCATCGCCCGGGACGATCGTCTTCTCCCCGGCCTCGATCCGGTCGGCGAGCTCTTCCTTCAGCCAGTCCACCAGCTCCGGGCACTCCACGCACGGGAGGCCGTTGTTGAAGGCGTTCCGGAGGTACGTTTGCGAGAAGCTTCCCGCCACGACCAGCGCGATGCCGGCGGCCTGAAGGGCCGTGACCGCCTGCTCCCGGCTCGAGCCGGTGCCGAAGTTCCAGCCGCCGAGGATCACGTCACCCTTCCGCACCCGGCCACCCAGCTCGGGGTCGTAGTTCTCGAACACGACTTGCGCCATGGCCTCGGCCGTCATGTCGTCCCGATAGGTGTAATCCTTCCCGTAGATCCCGTCCGTGTTGAGGTTGTCCGGAGAAAGGAAGAGGAGCCGTCCGCTGATTCCCCCCGGAAAACCAGGCAGGATCTCGACGCGAACATCCGCGTCGCCGCCCGTCGCCGGAACGGCGCCGTCCAGGGCCTCGAAGTGGCGTGCGAGCCGGCGGCCGTTGATGCGCCGCGGAGCGGTGATCCAGCCGGCCGCGGCCGAGGCGGCGACGACGGCGGGGCTCGCCAGATAGCAGCGGGCGTCCCGCGAGCCCATCCTGCCCTTGAAGTTCCGGTTGGTGGCCGAGATGCCCACCTCTCCCGGCTCGAGGAGGCCGGCGCCGAGGCCGATGCACGGTCCGCAGCCGGGGGGCAGCGGAACGGCGCCGGCGTCGATCAGCGTCTGCCACGTTCCCCGCCGCTCCGACTCCTCCTGAACCTCGCGGCTGGCGGCTGCCACGTAGAGCTCCACGCCGTCGGCGACCCGCTTGCCTTCGAGGGCCGCCGCGGCGGCCGCCAGGTCCTCGGCCCGCGAGTTGACGCACGAGACCAGATAGGCCTTCTGGATCGGCATCCCCTCCGGCTCGACCTCTGCCACGCCCATGGCCACCTGCACGGTATCCGGGCCGGCGAGCTGGGGCGTCACCTCGGCGAGATCCAGGGCGATGCGGGCGGCGTAAACGGCGTCGTCATCAGGGGCCGGCGGCTCGAACTCCCAGCGCGTGAGTTCGTCGTCACTCACCCGCTCGACGCCGCGGGCGCTCAGGATCTCTCGCCGCGCAGCCAAAAAGGCCAGCGACTTCGCGTCCACCGGAAACCAGCCGACGAGGGCTCCCCACTCGGTCGTCATGTTGGCGATCGCCAGCCGCTCGGCCACGGAGAGCGTCTCCACTCCCGGTCCGCCGAACTCCACGGCGGCGTTCAGCACCTCGCCCTCGTTGTAGAGCCCGCAGAGCGCCAGGATGACGTCCTTGCCCGCGGCGCCCTCGGGAAGCCTTCCTTCCAGCACCACCTGCACGCTGCGTGGGATCTGCCACCAGAAGGTGCCGGTCGCCCAGATCGCCGCCGCGTCGGTGCGGACCACGGGCGTCCCGACCGCTCCCACGCCCCCGTACATGTTGGCGTGGGAGTCCGAGGCCACGACGAAGGCCCCCGGCACGGCGTACTGGCCCTCGATCATCACCTGGTGGCCGATGCCCGTGCCCGCCGGGTAGAAGTCGATCCCCTGATCCCGGGCGAACGTCTCGATCGCGCCGTACTTGGCGAGGTTCTCGTCGGAGGTGTTCTGGATGTCGTGGTCCAGCGCGAACACGGGCTGCGTCGGGTCGAAGACCCGCGTGGCCCCGATGGCCTTGAACTTCTTCATGACCGGCGCCGAGTTGTCGTGTGTGAGCACGTGCCTCGGCCGGATGGTCACGAAGTCGCCCGCCGCCAGCGGACGGTCCCCCGGCCCCCCGGCCAAGTGGCTCCGAGCGACCTTCTCTACGATCGTCTGTCCCATCTCTGACTCCTCGGTCGTGCCACGACGCAACGGCCGCGTCGCCTCTGACGGCCGTGCCATGACTCGTGGCACGACATCTGATGTGCCATGAGGCTTCAAACGGGGGCGACGACCGCTGCCCGCGTCAGCTGCATCAGCTCCGTGATGGACGCCACGTTCTCCAGGTTCCAAACCGCTTCCTTCAGCTCCTGCCGTCCCTCGGCCGGCATGATAGGCGCGGCCAGCGCCTCGAACTTCTCTTCGATCTCCTCGTCGGTCAGCGGATTGCGGGGGTCGCCCTTCGGGTAGTCGATCTGCTTCGAGAACTCGCGGCCGTCGGTGGCTCTAATGGTCACGATCACCCGCTGCAGCTCGGGGAAGAGGGCCTCGATCTCCGGGTCGGCCACCACTTTCACCTTGTGGAGCTGAGCCCGGATCGTCGGGTCCATGATCTTCTCGTTCGTGAACTGGAGGGGCGTGACCTGACGCTCGGCGACCGCTGCCGCGATCACGTAGGGAAGGCTGTGGTCGGCGGTCTCCTTCGTGCGCGGATCGTACTTGGTCGGGTCCGCCAGGATGTCTGCCGCCCGGGCCAGCGACCGGATGTGCACCTGCTCGACGTCGTCCGGAGCGAGATCGTTCTCCTTGATCAGGTCGAGGGTGCAGGAGATCGGCGCGTGGGTGAGCGCCTCGGTCGGGAACGCCTTCATCCCGCAAGCCGTGATGCGGAAGCCTTCGCCGAGCCCCTCCTCCAGGATCTCCAGCTTCCACTCCGGACCCATGCACTGGGCGAGCCCTTCCTTGCCATCGATCACGTGCTCGGGTCCGCTGTAGCCCTTCTCGGCCAGGAGGGCAGCCAGGACGCCGCTCTGCGTGGCCATCGGATCCACGGTGTTCTTCATCATGGTCAGCCTCCCGGCCGTCACCGCCCCCAGCGTGGCCATGCGGGATCCCGAGATCCCGATGGCATGCTGCATCCGCTCGGGATCCAGATCGAGCATCCGGGCCGCGACGATCGGCGACACGAAGGCGGTGAGGGTCGCGTGGTGCCATCCGCGCTCGCGGATGCCGGGGAAGGCAGCCTCGCACAGCCGCATCTCGAACTCGTGTCCGAGCACGATGCCGAGGATCAGGTCCCGACCCGCCTTGCCGGCCCGCTCCCCGCACGCCATCGCGGCGGGGATGATGTCCGACGGGTGCGACGGGTCCTGCTTCCAATAGATGTCGTTGTAGTCCATGACGCGGACCATCAGGGCGTTGAGCAGCGAGGCGGACACCGGGTCCAGATGCTGCCCCGTTCCGATAACGGTGGCCGGGCCCGTGCCGGCGTGCTCCTCGAGTACTTCGAGGGCGATCTTCACATCGTGCTGCTGGAAGCCGCCGAGCGCGCAGCCCAGGGAGTCGAGCAGATAGCGCTTTGCCTCCCGAACGGCGTCGTCGCTCAGGTCTTCGTACGTGAGGTCGCAGGCCCATCGCGAGATGCGGGCCGTGATCGTGTCGCTCACCGCTCAGTCCTTTCCGTCACTTCAGGTTCCTGAAGGGCTCGAAGCTCATGAAGTCGGCGTGATGGACGATGAAGGCCTCGGTGCTCCGCTTGACGAGGTCACCTTCGGCCGCGTGCGTGGCGATGATGTGGCAGACCTCATCGGGGACGCCGCACGCCATCGCCAGGTGGACTCCCGTGAACGGGTGCCGAAGCGCCTTCCCGCGATCGCTCTGCACCACGTCGCCACCATCGAGCTCGTACTCGAGGAGCTTGCCGACGTCGGCGAGAATGGCCCCGGCGATGACCACGTCCATGTCGATCGGGAGCGCCCGGCCGAGGAACTCCTGCATCGCCTCCGCGGAGCGCCGCGCTATGTGCACGACGCAGCGCTTGTGCTCCATGAAGGTCGCCGGGCAGTCCGGTACCAGGAGCGTGAAGGGGATCTCCTCCAGATCGTCAGGCTCGAGCGGGCTGGCCTCGAACGCCCGGATCCACGTCAGAATAGTGCTGTCGTGAAGACCAGGATCCTGGATCCACTCCAGCTCCGGCCACAGCCGCTCGACGGCTTCGCGAGCGGGCGCGGCTTCAACGGCGTCTAGCATGGGGATCTCTCGCGGTATGGGCGGTCTTGGATTGGCGTCACCTATCGGCACGTCGGCGGATGGGGGCGGGTCGCCGAGCCGGAAACGGTCGAGATTCGCGTGCTGCGCGCTCTGGAGAGCGCGGCCCGGGTGAACGCTAATCAGGTCGTGCGGGGTCGCAAGTCGGGAAAGAGCCCACCGGCGATGTCAGGAAAAGCCGTCAGGCTAACCGACTCTCTCACCGTGGGTTGGGCCATGCCGAGCCGGGAGCTTACCAACAGAACGGGACGGCCCCTAAAGACCGCCCCGAAGGGTTCCGATGCGGCATCGCGGATGCAGGCTCTTCTCGAAGTCTGCTACGACAACGGCAAGGGTTCCCCAACTGTGATGTCACCGCTACACCCGACCTTACGGCCGACCGGTCTCGGACAGCGACATCTCCTTCCCTACGACCCTGGTGGACGCCGGCTGTTCACAGGTAGGGCGCCGTCCTATTAATGGGACTCGTGAAATCGAAGACCACAGAGGAGGACAGGCACGGGTGAGACGCTCGCAACTTCAGCTACGGGCAGCGGGTTTGGGTGGCGCGCTGATCCTGTCCATGGCTATTGGCGCGACAGCGCAGGAAACGGCCGCGGGGTGCGCCAACTGCGATGCCGAGGCCCTGATCGCCGAGGTGGGCCTCCGCGAGGCGCCGGCGCCCGTGCGCGAGCGGCGCGGCTGGACCGCTCCCCGCAAGATCGTAGTGCGCGGAGATGAGGCGTTCGTCCGCACGCTGCAGTCCGTCGCTCCGGGCGTCGAGCTGGTCCCGGCGGCGAACCACGAGGCCGCCGTCCGCGCGGCCTCCGGAGCCGATGCCGTGATCGGCTACTGCAGCGCCGAGATCCTGGAGGCGGGCGAGCAGGTGGAGTGGATTCAGATCCTCTCGGCCGGCGCGGAGCGGTGCGTAGGCGTCCCCGCTGTCAGCGACCGGGGCCTCCTCATCACCAACGCCCAGCGGATCTACGGCCCCGAGATTGCCGAGCACGTGATCGCCATGCTCTACGCGTTCTCGCGCGGCCTCTACCGGTACATCCCGGAGCAGATGGAGGGGCGCTGGAACCGGAACGCCGTGCCGCGAGATCGGATGTGGGAGCTGGACGGAAGGACGATGTTCGTCGTCGGGCTGGGTGGTATCGGCACGGAAGTGGTGGTGGCGACGCGGCGGAGCAGCCGGAGCGGACCCGAATTCGTCGACTATGTAGGCCTGGCCGATGAGTTCAGCGAGCTGGCGGCGGCGGCCGATGTGATCGTGAACGCCGCGCCCCTCACGCCCGAGACGACCGGGATGTTCGATGCCGCCTTCTTCTCGCGCATGAAGTCGAGCGCGTACTTCATCAATATCGGACGGGGACGAAGCGTCGTGACAGATGATCTCGTGGCCGCACTCGAGGCGGGAGAGCTGGCCGGTGCCGGACTCGATGTGACCGATCCGGAACCGCTGCCCCAGGGTCACCCTCTCTGGGGGCTTCCGAACGTGATCATCACGCCGCACATAGCGGGCTCGTCCGTCGAGGCGGTCGAGCGTCAGCGGACTCTGGTCAGGGAGAACATCCGTCGATACGTGGCTGGCGAGCCGATGCTGTCCGTCGTGGACGTCGGCCGCGGGTATTGACGGTTAATATGGATTATTGCGGATACCGACAGAGAACAGGGAGAAAACGTGACCTTTCATGAAGCGATGCGCCGGCTGGTAACGAGCGCCATCTCGATCCGGGACGTCGCCAGCGAGACGGGTGTGGACGCTCAGGCGATCAGGGGCTCAGGCCTCGACCCGTCGAGCGCCTCCTACCGGGCACCACCGCCGAACTGGCGAGAGGCGTGCATCAGCCTCGCGCAGAAGCGGGTCGAGGCGCTGCACGAGCTGGTCGAGGAGTTGGAAACCGATCTCCGCACACTTCCCTCGGAGCCGCCGAGATTGGATTCGCTGGCGTAGCCCCTACGTCCACTTCCGCGTGAGGGCTCGACGCTTTGCGCGCGCCCTTCTGCGCTCGGCCGCTACGGCCTTTCGCCGCTTGGCGATGCTCGGCTTCTCGTAGAAGCGCTGCCTCTTCATGTCCTTGAACAGGCCCGAGCGGATCATCTTTCGGCGAAACTGCTTGAGCGCCCAGTCGAGCTTGTCGTCTTCCCTCAACGTTACCAGGACCATTCCTCTGCCTCGAAAGGATTCACAGAAAAAAAGGCCGCCCCCGTTGTGTCGGGGACGGCCTTGCTCAGATCAGACGGAGGTCCTCAGACCTAGTCTGACTTTCTCACGTTCTCGGCGGCCGGACCCTTCTGGCCCTGCACGACCTCGAACTCGACCCGATCACCCTCTGAGAGGGATCTGAAGCCTTCCGACTGAATCGCCGACTGGTGCACGAACACGTCGTCCGCGCCATCCTCGGGCGTGATGAAGCCGAAACCCTTCTGGTCGTTGAACCACTTGACGGTACCTACGGTTGACATCGCCTTACTCTCTCGTTGCTGTTGGTGTGGCCGGGAGCGCAGGCGTGCCTCGTCTACCGACTACGGATGTTGGCGGAGATCGATCTCCGCATATGCTTGGGCGGCCACCTGACACAACTCGGTGTCGGCGACCTTCGTCCAGGAAAAAAACGGACCCGAGGCGGACCCCGAATCCGTCAAGTACACGCTTTGCCGTTTGACGCAATGCCAAAGTAGCCGGCCGTACCGGGTGCGTCAACGCGGAAGCACCCGGGAGCCTACAGATCCGCCAGGTGATCGGACCACCAGCTCGCAGCCCGATCCGGGGTCCAGGGGTCGCCCACATCGGAGGCTGCCAGCATGGCCGCCAGCTCGTCGACGGTCTGAGGTCTCCGGGCCGGATCCTTCTCCAGGCACGCGAGGACGATCCGGTCCAGCGCGGAGGGGACCCGCTGATCGGTGCGGCTCGAGGGGGCCGGCGGCGTCTCGCGCACGTGCATCACCATGGTCTGCAGGGCCGATTCGCCTTCGAACACGTAAGAACCGGTGAGCATCCAGTACGCCACGCAGCCGAGCGAGTAGATGTCGGCACGGCCGTCGATCTCATCGCCGGCCACCTGCTCCGGCGCGATGTACGCCGGCGTTCCTCCCACCGAGTGGTCGACGGTCAACGCGAGATCACGGCTTTCGCCGTGGTTGTGGAGCTTCACGAGCCCGAAGTCGAGCACCTTTACGAAATCCACCTGCCGTGCGTACCGGCAGACATAGATGTTTGCCGGCTTAACGTCGCGGTGGATCAGACCGTTCTCGTGCGCCTCGCCGAGCGACTCGCAGGTCTGCTCCAGGAGATAGGCCGCGCGGGCAGGCGGAAGAGGACCGAATCGCTTCACGAGCTCTTCCAGATTCAGACCGTGCAGCAGCTCCATCACGTAGTAGAAGGTCCCGCCCTGCTCGATACCGAAATCGTAGAGCTGGATGGTATGGGGCGAAGACATGGCGGCCGTCACCTGGGCCTCCCGCTCGAAGCGGGCGAGCATCATACCCTGGTGCTCGGGGTCTCGGGCCACGAGGTCGGGCCGGATGAGCTTGACGGCGGCCGGCCGTGCCAGCAGCCGGTGCTGCGCGAGCCACACTTCCCCCATTCCGCCCTCGCCCAGCCGGGACTCGAGCACATAGCTGCCCAGCCGCCGCGCCTCGGCGAGGTCGACGTTCATCCCGTGCACGATCCGGGACCCCAGGTAGGCGAGCACGACAGCAAACGCAGGGCTGACGGTCGATACCAGGTAACGGATCGCGGGAATCTCGAACCCTGCGAACCCCGCCAGCAAGGCCAGACCAAGGGGCCGCGTCGCGGCAGCGGCGATCGCCGTGATCAGGGTCAGGCGGGGTGGGCTGGGAACGATCATGGGGAAGAAGATGATCAGGGGCGTCACCCAGGTTACGTAGGGGACATCGCCGATCTCCATATACATGAGCCACGGCGTGAAAAGGGCGAGGAAGAAGCAGATCACGACCTCGCAGACCAGCGCCAGGTGCAGCACGGCGAGATGCGTCACCCGCTCGTTCCTGGCGATCAGGACGAGCCCACCGGCTAACGCGACGCCGACGATGCTACCCGCGACAACGACCGGATCCAGGGCGCCGATAAAGAGGCGGGCATACAGCAGATCGAAGGAAGCGCCGACGGCCAGGAAGGCAAACATGATCCACGCCAGGGTAATGACGCGGCCGCGTGCCTTCTCGAGCAGATCCGGGGTGAGGCCCGACCAGGCGCGGCGCGCGGTGCCGGGGTCGGTAATGCGTCGGAAGACGACCGCTTCTTTCAAGAGCTGCCTCTCATGCTGCGCTCCGCTGTCGATTATCGGCACGGCGGGACGGCCGGTCGTGCCGGCCGCATGACAAGATAGCGAAGCACAGGGAACACGAAGAGAGTAGGGCGTCGCGTCCGGGCGGCGCCATCGCCCGGACGCGCTCTGTGGCAGGGGTAGCGGTTCAGATCACCTGAACGTGATTGGCTGGGCCAGCCAGACTGGGGTCGCCTTGTCCCGGTTCATGGCCGGAGAGAAACTCATCTTCTCCGCCGTGCTCAAGGCCGCTTCGTCCATCACCTCGTACCCGCTCGACTCCTTGACCTCCGTCTTTTGCACGGCGCCCTGGTCGTCGACAAAGATCCAGAGGATCACCGTGCCCTCGATGCCTGCATCGCGCAGCTGCGAGGGATAGCCGCGTTCCAGGAGCCTCTGGATCTCGCCCGGATTCTCCAGCTTCGGAGGCACGTCGTACGGAATGAAAGTCGGCCGCTCGGTCGGGTTGCCGGTCGCCGGCAGCGCAGACGAGCTGGTGATCGGAGTCGGCTCTGAAGCGGCCGGCTCGAGGAGAGCGAGGTCCACTTCGACGGCCGTGACGTCGGCGGCGTCCGGGCTCGAGATCTCCAGCACCGGTGGTGCCGCCCAGATCTCGGCCGGAACCGTCTCCACCGGACCGATCACGCCGTCGAGGACCGATCCGTCCGGCGCGGGTTCGTCGGTCACGGGATCGGCGTTCCTCTCGGCCATAAGGCTGGAGGCCGCATTCGCCACCGTGGATCCGGCTTGGTCCGTCTCGGCGGCCGGCAGGGCGCCCTCCAGCAACTCCGACAACTCGAGATCGGCGAACTGCATGAAGGCGACGCCACCGAGCAGGCCAAAGCCCACCAGGGCCGCGGCTCGGAGCGACCGCCTCTTCTTCTTGGCCTTTGGTTCGGTCGACTCTTCGTTAGCGGCAGATCCGTCCGGTCGGGGGCGCGAGCCTTGGCGGTCGCCGGACGTCCCAGTGCTCGAGCGGCCCGTTTTGCCTGCCCGGTCACCATCGCCATCCTTGCCGAGAGCGCCGATGTTGCCGCGGATACGGCCGAGGGTCGCGGGGTGCCAGCGGCGGGCGTCGCCTCGACCGGCTGCTCGGCGGATGCCTCCCTCGTCGGCGGGGTCTCGAGAACCGGCAGCGGCTCCGGTGGCGGTGGTGCCGATGGCTGTGGATCCGCGGGCGGCGCGTCCGCTGGCGACGGAACCACTGTCTGCGGTGCCGACGCCTCCGAAGCCACCTCCACGGCGGGCGCGACCGGATCGGTTTCCATCTCCGGAACAGCGGGGGCCACCGCTTCGACCGGTGCCGGCGGCTCGACCGCCTGCTCCTGTGCCCCGTCTGCCGCTGAAGGCGGACTCACGTCGCCGGGCAGCGGACCCGATCGCCGCAGCTCCGCCTTTCGCTCCTCGGTCAGCCTCCGCAGCCGGGCCTGTAGCTCCGCCAGTCGTTGCTGCCGATCATTCTCCGACGGTTGAATCTCGCTCATTGCGACCTCCGGTTACGCATCGCAAGAAACCGGTGTCGGGCCAAAATCCCCGAGGTACCTCCGATTCGTGATCTCTCCGTGCCCTCTTCGAACCGCCGCCATTCGCTGTCCTCGTAACTGATTGCAGTCCAGTGATATAGACAGGTCCGGCCGTGGCGGCGACACGTCGCCTGCGCCTAACGAGCGAGCCCGCGATCGGCCGCCGAGAGCACGTTGCGTCTAACAAGGAGCGCAAGTTCAGGACCGGTAGATGACTCGACATGAAGGTGGAGGTCCGGCCTCGTCGCGGCCGGAGGTTGGCTGGCGTGCCGGACACCGGTAGCATAGGCCGTATGGCTCGGCGACTGCTCCTACTCAGCAACTCCTCGACGGCCGGGATGTCGTACCTGGAGCATGCGCAGGAACCGATGCGCGAGTTCCTGGGCGTTGCGTCGACGACCGTGCTCTTCGTTCCGTATGCCGCTGTCCGCTTCGGCTACGACGAGTACGCGGCTAAGGTGCGGGCGGTGCTGGAGGCCATCGGCCATCGGCTGATCTCGGTACACGACGCGGCGGACGCCGTCGAGACGGTTCTGGAGGCGGATGCGATCTGTGTGGGCGGCGGCAACACGTTCCATCTGGTGCGCGAGCTACAGGAGAGAGACCTTCTCGGGCCGACTCGAGAACGCGTGATGGAGGGAACCCCCTTCATCGGTTGGAGTGCCGGCTCCAACATCGCCTGCCCGACGCTGAGAACCACGAACGACATGCCGATCGTCGAGCCCCGGAGCTTCCGGTGCCTCGACCTCATCCCGTTTCAGATCAACCCACACTATCTGGACGCGCATCCCGATGGGCACATGGGCGAGACGCGGGAAGAGCGGATTCAGGAGTTCCTCGTCGTCGAACCGAAGCGCTACGTCGTGGGCCTGCGGGAAGGGAGCACGCTACGCGTGGAAGGCGACAGCCTGCAGCTGATCGGCGAGAAGCCGATGCGGATCTTCAAGCACGGCGAGGAGCCGCTCGAGGTCGGGCCGGGCGAGGCGCTCGACTTCCTGCTCGGATGACCCCTAGGATGCCCTGACTAACAGGTCCACTTCCTTCCCAAGCAGATGAAGTAGCGCGAGCATCTGCCCGACCGACTTTCCGTAGTAGGTGGGATCGATTAGCCGGTAGAACTGGCTCCGAGGTCCGGAGCCTTCGGATCAATTCCCGCTTGCTGAGTCCGCTCTCCTCCAGGGCCTTGAGCGCCTCGACGGTAAGCCCGTGGAGCAGCAGCTGGTTCATTTGCACCGGATCCTTGTTGTACTCCAATACGGCATCGAGGTGAACCGTGCCCTCCGCCCCGGACTCCAGGCGGTAGCTGAAGCCCTCCATCCCGAGCTCCTCGTCCGGAAACACCGCCTGGATCGGGTCATCAGTTCTCGGTCTGACCTCGAGTTTCGCGAACGGGAAGGAGTACGTGCCTAGTACCACAATTGGTAACATTTATACAAGCCAGGCACTCGAGCACATCAACCGTGGCCGTGCGGCTCAATCAACGCTCATATTGGACGATCGGATCGGATCGGATCGTACACGGATGCGGGAGGCGAAGGTGCGTTCACATTCGCGGTGTTTGACGAGGCGACGGGAGGCGGCGGCATGGACGCGCTCACCCAGAATCGGGTTAAGATCTCTATCGCCAACACGCTGCAGGCCAAGGGCATGCGCTGAGTGGACAGCGGCCAGAACGCCGAGTGTTGCCGCAGGGTGGCAGGTTGTCGCAGTGACGCGGTGAGCGAGTCGTGAAGCGTCGCGTAGCCCTCCTGATCGAGAACATGGGTGAGTCCACGACCGCGTGTCTCTTGGCGATGGTTCAGGGGAACGTGGTGGCCATGACGGCGAGTCATTGGATGATCGCCTCCCGCACGGGGATCGTCGCAGGCCTGGTCGCCACGGCGGTGCTGTTCGCGGTTCAGAGGCTCAACAAATGGACCATCGCCGGGACACTCGCCAGTGTCACGGCCGTCGTGGATTACTTCAGTCACCCGGCCCAGTTCGGGCCCTTCGTGACCGAAGCGATCGTGACCGGCCTCGGCGCCGGTGCGCTTTCGCTCCTTGTCGCGAAGGTGGGCCGCGGATGGCTGTCTCGCAGGGCGCGGAACGCCGCCGAGAAGGTCGATCCGATGAGTTCGTAGGCTGCCGCTGTCGACGACACGAATCGGCGCGCCCTGACCGTGCGACGTAACTGGGATCTCTTGAGGTTAGCGAAGTGCAGCGAGCGATGAGCACCGAGTTCACCGTCGCCCTGATCCAGAACAGCGCCGGGCCCGAGGTCGAGGCCAACCTTGCGGAGACGCTGGTCATGAGCCGCGAGGCCGCCGACCGGGGCGCAGCGCTGATCTGCCTGCCGGAGAACTTCAGCGCGCTCTCGTCCGAGGGGCCGACGCTCACCATGGAGGCCTTCGCCGAGGCCGCGCATCCGGCCCTCCCGATCTTCTCCGAGCTGGCGCGGGAGCGCGAGATCTGGGTGCTGCTGGGCTCCCTGCCTATCACGGCGACCGGCGGCAAGACCCACAACCGCAGCTTCCTCATCGGCCCGGACGGCACGATCGTCCAGCGCTACGACAAGATCCATCTGTTCGACGTCGAATTGGCCGGCGGTGAGCAGTACCGCGAGTCAGCGACCGTCGAGCCGGGCCGCGAGGCGGTAACGGCGGATCTGCCCTGGGGCCGGCTCGGGATGACGATCTGCTACGACCTTCGCTTTCCGGGCCTCTACCGGACCCTCGCCCAGGCCGGCGCCGAATTCCTGGCCGTGCCCGCCGCGTTCACCAAGACCAGCGGCGAGGCGCACTGGCACGCGTTGAACCGGGCGCGCGCTATCGAGAACGGCGCTTACGTCTTCTCTCCCTGCCAGTGCGGCGAGCACGCCGGCGGAAGCCGGACCTATGGCCATTCGCTGGTGATCGACCCCTGGGGAAGGGTGCTGGCCGACGGTGGCGAGGAGCCCGGCATCGTCCTGTGCGAGATCGATCCGGCAAAGGTGGCCGAGGCTCGCGCGATGATCCCCTCGCTCCGACACGACCGGCCGTACGAGAGCATCGAGTAAGACCGCGTCGATAGTCATCGATAGGGGGACGGCCAGCCGTTGAGGATGCTCGGTTTCGCTCGTACTGTGCGAGATCGTCGCCGGCGGACTGGGTTCGTCGCGGTCGCGCTCAGCATTCTGTGACTCGAGAACGAAATTGCCACGGCGTTCTGTGACTTGAAAGTGAATCAGAGGAGACGACACGTGAACACGAGATTGCCGATATCCAGACGCACAGCGCTCACGGCGCTCATCGTGATCCTGGCAGCGGGCAGCGGCGGCGGTCGCCAGGCGGTCGCACAGGAGGCCCAGCCTCCTCGCGAAGCCACCGAGAAGCTGTATCCGGGGCAGCCCTACTCGCCGAACGCCGGAGACGCGATCCCGACCAAGGTGTACTGGGGCGACACCCACCTTCACACGGCGGTGTCGATGGACGCGGGCGCGTTCGGGGCGCGGCTGAGTCCGGAGGATGCCTACCGCTTTGCCCGCGGCGAAGAAGTTACCTCGTCCACCGGGCAGCCCGCGCGGCTCGCGCGACCGCTCGACTTCCTGGTCGTGGCCGACCACTCCGACAACATGGGCTTTTTCCCGGACCTGCTGGGAAGAGATCCCGCCCTGCTGGCCAATCCCACCGGCCGCCGTTGGTACGACATGATCCAGGCCGGTCAGGGTGTGGACGCGGCCATGGAGATCATCGACCTGTTCTCCAGGGGGGAGTTTGACGAAGAGCTCATCTATCGCCCGAACAGCAGCCTGTATCGGAACGCCTGGGGCCGGACGGTCGCGGCGGCCGAGGAGTTCAACGATCCCGGTCGTTTCACGGCCTTCATCGGCTACGAATGGACGTCGCAGGTGCCGCCGGGCGACAACCTGCATCGGGTCGTGATCTACCGGGATGGCGGCGACAAGGCGAGCATGACGGTCCCGTTCACGACCTATCCGCCGACCGGGAGCCGTGACCCGAAGGATCTGTGGGTCGCACTTCAGGAGTACGAGGACCGGACCGGCGGTCAGGCCCTGGCGATCCCGCACAACGGAAATCTCTCCAACGGCCTGATGTTTCCGGAGATCGACCCGGAGACGAATCGGCCGCTGACCCGTGCCTACGCTGAGACGCGTCGGCGGTGGGAGCCCCTCTACGAGGTCACGCAGATCAAGGGGGACGGCGAGGCCCACCCGTTCCTGTCGCCCAACGACGAGTTCGCCGACTACGAGACCTGGGACAAGGGCAACCTGAACCTGAGCGTCGCCAAGACCGACGACATGTTGCAGTACGAGTACGCCCGCTCGGGGCTGAAGCTCGGGCTCCGTCTCGAGGACGCCCTCGGAGTGAACCCGTTCCAGTTCGGCATGATCGGCTCGACCGATAGCCACACCGCTCTGGCGACGGCCGATGATGACAACTTCTTCGGCAAGCAGTCGGGCAGCGAGCCGTCGGCCGAGCGCACGCAGCACCCCTTCTTCCAGACCGACCTGGCTACGATCATGAGCTGGGAGGAGGTCGCTTCCGGCTACGCGGCCGTGTGGGCTCGCGACAACACGCGAGAAGCGCTGTTTGACGCGATGATGCGGCGCGAAACCTACGCCACGACCGGTCCCCGGATGTTCGTGCGCTTCTTCGGCGGCTGGGACTTCGAACCCGGAGATGCCGAAACGCGACGTCCGGCCATGATCGGGTACATCAAGGGCGTACCGATGGGCGGCGAGCTGCCGCCGTCCGCCGGCGGAGGTGCCCCGAGGTTCCTGGTAGCCGCGCTCAAGGATCCGATCGGCGCGAACCTGGATCGCGTCCAGATCGTCAAGGGCTGGCTGGATGCGAGCGGCGAGCTGCAGGAACGCGTCTACGACGTTGCCGTGTCGGACGGGCGCGAGATCGGCTTAGACGGCCGCGCCAGGACGGCGGTCGGCAACACGGTCGACGTCGCCAACGCGACGTGGACGAACAGCATCGGCGACCCCGAGCTGCTCGCGGTCTGGGAGGATCCCGACTTCGACCCGAGCCGGCGCTCCTTCTATTACGCGCGCGTGCTGGAGATCCCGACAGCGCGCTGGACCGCCTACGACGCCAAGTATTACGGGGTCGAGCTGCTCGAGGGCACCCGCACGGTGCATCAGGAGCGCGCCTACACGTCGCCGATCTGGTACACGCCGTAGCCGGCCCGGCGGCTTGCCGCCCGATTCCGCGGCCCCCATGTTCGGCAGCTATTCTGCGGCGTCCCAGCGGCGCCGCAGAATCCGAGCCAGCCTAGAAGAACGACCCGGCACACGAAGAACGACCCGGCACAAAAGGAGCCCGCATGTTGTTGCAACGCCTGACGAGAGTGAGTGCATCAGTCTTCGGCACCCTCTGTATCGCCTTGATCGCGATCCCTTCGGCGGCTATCGCCCAGGATCAACCGAATATCCTCGTGGTCTGGGGCGACGACGTCGGCCAGTCCAACATCAGCGCTTACACGATGGGCGTGGTAGGCTACCGAACGCCGAACATCGACCGGATCGCCAACGAGGGGATGATGTTCACCGACTACTACGGCGAGCAGAGCTGCACGGCTGGCCGTTCATCGTGGATCACGGGGCAGAGTGTTTTCCGGACGGGCCTGTCGAAGGTCGGTCTTCCAGGCGCCGATCTGGGCCTGCAGGTGGAGGATCCGACGATCGCCGTCATCCTCAAGGACGAGGGCTACACCACGGGGCAGTTCGGCAAGAACCACCTGGGCGATAGGGATGAGTTCCTGCCGACCAACCACGGTTTCGATGAGTTCCTCGGAAACCTCTACCACCTGAATGCCGAGGAGGAGCCCGAGAACGAGGACTATCCGGGCGATATGGTCCTGGCCGATGGCCGCACTTTCCAGGAGGCGTTCGGTCCGCGAGGTGTGATCCACAGCTGGGCCAACCCGGACGGTACGCAGCGAGTCGAGGACACAGGGCCGCTCACCAAGAAGCGAATGGAGACGATCGACGACGAGACGGTCGAGGCGGCGATCCGGTTCATTCGCGATGCGGCAGCTGCCGGCACCCCGTGGTTCGTCTGGTGGAATGGGACCCGGATGCACTTCCGCACGCACGTGAAGCCGGAGCTGCGAGGGATCTCCGGGCAGGACGAGTATGCCGATGGCATGGTCGAGCACGACATGCACGTCGGGCGGTTCCTCGATCTGCTCGACGAGCTCGGCATCGCCGACAACACCATGGTGTTCTACAGCACCGACAACGGCCCTCACATGAACACCTGGCCCGATGCGGCATGGTCGCCGTTCCACGGCGAGAAGAACACGAACTGGGAGGGCGGCTGGCGCGTGCCGGCGATGGTGCGCTGGCCCGGGCAGATCCCCGCCGGCTCGGTTTCGAACGAGATCGTGCACCACATGGACTGGCTCCCGACACTGGCCGCGGTCGCCGGTAAGGAGGACATCAAGGAAGATCTGCTGGACGGCTACACGTCGAGCGCGATGGGCCGGGACTACAGGGTCCACCTGGACGGCTACGACATCCTCCCGCTCCTGACCGGCCAGACCGAGACGAGCCCCCGGAAGGAGATCTTCTACTTCTCCGATGACGGAGACCTCACGGCGCTTCGCTATGAGGACTGGAAGCTGATCTTCATGGAGCAGAAAGCGCAGGGCACCTTCCGGGTGTGGATGGAACCGTTCGTTCCCCTTCGCATTCCTCTGATCTTCAACTTGCGCCGCGATCCCTACGAGCGCGCGATCGAGACCTCCAACACCTATTTCGACTGGCTGCTCGACCGTGCATACCTGCTCGTTCCCGCGCAGCAGTACGTCGGACGCTTTCTGCAGACCTTCGCCGAGTTTCCGCCGCGCCAGAAGGCTGCGAGCTTCAGCCTCGATCAGGTGATGGAGAAGCTGACACCGTCGGGGGGCTAGCGGTGGAGCGTCACCCCTTGATGTGGATACGCGGCGCGAGCGGCATGCTGGTCGCGGCAGGCCTCTCGGCCGCCGGGGCCGGCTGCTCGGCGCCGGACAGCGGAACGTCCGGGGCGGACGCTGCTCAGGAAGCCGGGGCAGCGGTCGATGCAGACCCGCTGCCATCCTGGAACGGAGGCGCGGCGAAACAGGCGATCCTCGAGTTCGTCGAAGCCGTTACGACGGAGGGCGGACCGGACTACGTGCCTCCCACGGAGCGGATCGCGACCTTCGACAACGATGGGACGCTATGGGTCGAGTCACCCATTTATACGCAACTCTCCTTCGCTCTCGACCGGATACGCGCGCTCGCGCCGGAGCATCCTGAATGGACGACCACCCAGCCCTTCCAGGCCGTCCTGGAGGATGACCTGGACGCCGTGGTGGCCTCAGGCACCGAGGGGCTCGTGCAACTCGTGATGGCCAGTCACGCCGGTATGACGACGGCCGAGTTCGCGGAGATCGTCTCGCGGTGGATCGGTGCAGCCCGGCACCCTCGCTTCGAGCGGCCGTACACGGATCTCGTCTACCATCCGATGCTGGAGCTGCTGGCCTACCTTCGGGCCAACGGGTTCAAAACGTTCATCGTGTCGGGCGGCGGGGTGGAGTTCATGCGCCCCTGGGCCGAGGAGGCCTATGGGATCCCTCCCGAACAGATGCTCGGCAGCAGCATCAAGACGGTCTTCGAGATCCGGGACGGCGACCCGGTTCTGGTTCGGCAGCCGGAGCTGTTCTTCGTCGACGACAAGGAGGGCAAGGTCGTCGGAATCCAGAAGTTCATCGGCCGCCGACCGATCGCGGCGTTCGGGAACTCGGATTCAGACCTTCCAATGGTTCAGTGGACGCTCGCCGGTGAGGGGAGACGCCTCGGAATGATCGTGCACCATACGGATGGGGAGCGCGAGTACGCCTACGACCGCGAGAGCAGCGTCGGCAGGCTGGCCCGAGGCATCGACGAGGCGGCGACGGGCGGCTGGCTGCTCATCGACATGCAGCGCGACTGGATGCACGTCTTCCCGTTCGAGGCCGGGCTACCCGGCGGTTGATCTGCCGCCTGACCTTCAGCTGCTTATCAAGCCCACCCTCATTACAGGTTGAATGAGCGAGAAGAGAGTGAGGCATGAAATGCGGACCATCAACAATCCGTCGCACCGCCGTCGGCTGTTCGATCGTCTGGAGCGCCTGGATCCGGAGCAGCCAGCGCTGTGGGGGAGCCTCACGCCGCCGCGGATGGTCGCGCACCTGTGCGACCAGATGCGCATGCCTCTAAGTGACGAACCCGTGGCACCCGTAGCCAGCCCCACGCGATACCCGGTGCTCCGTGAGCTTTTCCTCTACCTGCTGCCATGGCCCAAGGGCAAGGTCCAGGCGCCTCCGGGGGCCTTCGAGACCGATCCCGCCGAGTGGTCGGAGGACTTGGCCAGGCTGAGCGGTCTGGTCGATGATTACGTGAGCCTCGAGCCGGACCGATCGTGGCCCGATCATCCGCATTTCGGTCGCATGAACCGGCGCGCCTGGGGGGCGTTCTGCTACAAACACTTCGATCATCACCTGCGGCAGTTCGGCAGCTGAGCGACGACCGGTGAGGCTCGATCCTTAAGGCCGCCATTCTCTAGTTGTACACCTGTACAACTAGAAGAGTGAGCCCTCTTCGCCTCGTGGGGGATCTCCCGACTTGCCCGGGTCGCCACGGCTTCCGAGCGTTCGTGAATGAGCCGCGCGATCCTCGTCCTCTTCGCCGTTGCCTCCCTGACCCCCGTCTCGACGGTTCTTGGCCAGAACGTCAGGGTGGACGTCGAGTTCGAAGGCGTGACGGACGAGCTGCTGGAGAACGTAGAAGCTGTCACCAGCTTGCATCACTCCACACGTCGCGGCGAGCGCTCAGAAGCGACGGTCCTGTGGCTCTTCGACCGGGCGCCGGCCGAGATCGCGCTCGCGCTACAGCCCTTCGGCTTCTATCAACCGAGGATCGAATCCGCCCTCGACACCGAGAGCGTGTCGTGGGTCGCTCGCTTCGTCATTGACCCCGGTCCGCCGACGGTCGTCAACGCGGTGAACGTCAGTGTTTCGGGTCCGGGCGAGGCGAACGACGCCTTCGTCGCAGCGGTCGCCGAGTTTCCGTTGGCGGTTGGCGACACCCTCAACCATCCGCTCTACGAAGAGGGAAAGGCGCGGATCGCCGCGATTGCGGCGGAGAAGGGGTTCCTGGACGCGGCCTTCGAGATGCAGGAGATCCGCGTCGACGTGCCGCGATCGACCGCCGAGATCGCGCTCGACTTTCGCACCGGCCCCCGCTACGAGTTCGGACCGGTGACCATCCATCAGGACATCGTCCATCCCCGCCGCATGGCGGGCTACCTCACCATGAAGCCGGGGGACCCGTTCAGCGCGCAGGCGCTGCTCGACCTGCAGGCCAACCTCGAGGCCGCGACCTACGTCAGGCGTGCAGACCTTCGGGTAGAGCGGGAGCGGGCGGACGGCTTTCAGGTCCCGGTCGAGATCGACCTGTACCCTACTCGGCCTGCCCGCTTCGAGGTCGGTGCTGGCTACGGGACGGATACCGGCATTCGCGGCACGTTCGAGGTGCTGTTTCGGCGTCTGAACCGCTGGGGGCATACAGGCACGTTCCGGGCGGAAGTGTCGCAGATCGAGCTCAGCGCCGGGTTCGAGTACGAGATCCCGCCGATCTTCCCCGGAACCACGACCTGGAGCCTCGTCGGCGGCATCGGTGACTTCAGCCCGGACTGGAGCACGACGTTTCTTCGAACGTTGGGGGTGCGGCTCAGGGTCAGCCGCTGGGGAGTCCTTTCGGTCTTCGGCATGAGCTACGACATCGACACGTTCCGGATCGGTGAGGGGGAGAGCGAGGAAGGCGAGGATAGCCCGCCGCCCGTTCAGGAGGGTGATTCGAACCTCCTCAACTTCTCGTTCAGTTCGACGCGCTCCGTTATCGAAGGCACCCCAAGGACCCTCCACGGCCTTCGGTTTCGAGTCGGTGCCGTGGGGGCGAGCAGGTCCCTCGGCTCGAGCGCCAGCTACTTTCTGCCGACCGTGAACGCGAAGTGGGTTCAGGAGATTCTGCCGAAGACGCGGATCCTCGTGCGCGCTCAGGCGGGACAGAACTTCACCAGCGACTTCCCGGACCTCCCGCCCAGTGCCCGCTTCGTCGCCGGCGGCGTCGAGAGCGTGCGTGGCTTCGCCTTCCAGTCGCTCGGTCCGATGGTGCCCAGGCCGGACGGGGAGCTGGTGCTGGTCGGCGGAAAGTCGTTGCTAACAGGCAGCTTAGAGATGGACGTCATCTTTCCCACCGGCAAGCTCGGCCAGCTGGGCTTCGCCGTCTTCATCGATGCTGGCAACGCCCTGAGATCGTTCTCCGAGGTTCATCTCGAGACAGGCGTCGGAGCAGGTCTGCGGTGGGTCTCGCCCGTGGGCGTGGTCCGACTCGACGGCGCCTTCGGGGTCAGCCAGCCCGGCCCCCCGTTTCGCGTCCACTTCAGCATGGGGCCGGACATCGCGCCATGAGCAGGTGGATCAAGATCTCGCTGATCGGCTTTTCGCTGATTCTCCTCGCCGTGGCGGCGCTGGCTTGGTTTGCCTTGATGACGGCACCCGGGGCGCGTCTGGTGCTCGAGTTCGCGGAGCCCAGGATCCCCGGCGCCCTCGCATATGACCAGCTGAAAGGCCGCCTCGTCGGCCCGCTGGAGCTCGAAGGCGTTCGCTACGAGCACGGGGCGGTGGAGGTAAACGCGGAGTGGCTCGCCGTCGACTGGCAGCCGCTCGCCCTGTTCGAGAAGCGCCTTCACGTTGACAGGCTTCATCTACGGGGAGTGGACGGCAGACTCGATCCAGAGGCCCTGGCGGGGGACGGCGAAGAGAGCGCCGAGCCGGGCGGGCTCTCGCTCGCCGTCGAGTTCGACGACGTTAGGGCGACGGGCGTCAGCTTCGTGGCCGGAGATTGGGCCGCCCTCAGGGAGACGAACCTCTCCGCCAGCGGCACGTTGGACGGCTTCGCGGTCGAGCTGGGCGGCGAGCTCACCGCCGATCCGCTCCCGGTCTCGACGATCGCCCTCGCCGGTAGCGGGAGCCTGACCGGGCTCGCGCTGGACTCGCTCAGCTTGGTCAGCGGGGTCGGAACGATCGAGGCATCGGGAGGGGTCGAGTGGCAGCCCGACGTCACGTGGGACCTCGTCGTGCGCGGCGACTCTCTGGCGCCGGGTGCCATGGCGGATGAACCTGCCGATTGGCCCGGCTGGCTCACCCTGGAGGCCTCCACCCAAGGATCCCTGCTCGGCAAGTTGCCGACGGCCGATGTGGCCGTCGACACCCTGTACGGATCTGTTCGCGGCTTTCCGATCTCGGGCAGGGCGGCTCTCGGGATCGAGGGCTCCAGGATATTCGTGCCGGACACGGACCTCGAGTGGGGGCCGCTCGCGATCCGGGCGGACGGCGTCTATGCGGACACGGTCGATTTCGCGTTCGAGATCGAGGCGCCCGACCTCTCGGGCGTGCTTCCAGGCGGGCGTGGTAGCGTCCGAGCCGAGGGAAGGGCGTCCGGACCGCGGAGCAACCCGCACGTGGACGCGAGCCTCAGCGCCAGCGACGCCGCCTACGGTGACATTACGCTCCGGAGCGCCGAGGGCCGGGTCGTCCTCGATCTGAGCCCGAGTGGCGCCGTGGATGCGGCGGTGCTCGTGAGCGACCTGGCGACGCCGCAGATCGTCATCGACGAGCTCGACGCCGCCGTCCGCGGCAGGGTCGACGCTCACCGGATGACCCTCCGGGCGGGCAACGACGAGTATGCGCTCGCCGTCCGCGCCAGCGGAGGCGTCGCGCGCGAGACCTGGCGGGGCGAGGTCGAGGAACTCGAGATCGAGACCCCTCGAGTCGGTGACTGGAGTCTTCAGGAGCCCGTGGGGCTGGTGCTCTCGCAGGGCATCGTTTCGCTGAGCGAGCTGTGCATGGCGAGCGTCGAGGGGGGGCTCTGCGCCGCGGGAGAGTTCGCCGGCGAGGATTCCTGGAAGGCGGTAGCGTCGCTCGACAGGATCCCGCTGACCATTGCTCGTCCCTTTCTGCCTCCCGATTTGATCCTCGAGGGAACCGTCGACGGGTCGCTCGACCTCGCGTCGGGTGAAGCGACCCTCCCCGTCGGGCGAGCCGAGGTCTCACTGACGTCCGGGTACGCGGAATTCATGCATGAGCAAGACACGGTTCGCGTCCATGGCGACGGGGATCTCAAGCTGATCTCCTTCGCGGACAGCATGGCCGGCGACCTCGACGCGACCCTAGCCTTGGCGGAGGGAGGTGGGTCTGCACGGGTCAAAGTCGGCCTCACCGTGTCCGACCTCGTCTCGGCCATGGAGCGAAGTGACCCATTCGAGACGCTCGCCCGCGGCGACTGGAGGGCGGACCTGTCGATCGAGGATCTTCAGCTCTCGAGGTTGGAGGCGTTCCTGCCGTTGGATGTGGCCATCGAAGGCTCGCTGGACGCCGCCCTGGACGCCACGGCCGAGGCAGGTCGCGTCCACGGCGCGCTCGTCATGGAACCCTCGACCGGCTCGATCGAGCTCGTCGGAGAGACCGAGACTGACCAGCTTGAATTCAGAGAGCTCTCGGTTCGCATCACGGCCGACAACACGGGGGTGAACGGCGGAATGCAGTTCTCTCTCCACGGCCTCGGAGGCCGCTCGCTCGGCGGCATGCACGTCGAGGCGCGCTCGGATGCGATCGTCCTCGGCCAGCCGCTCACGGATCGCGCCGTGCGGGCCGATATAGAGGGATCCTTCGACTTGGCGACGCTGACGACGCTGACGCACGGCCTGGTCGAGACGACCGGAAGCGCGGATCTGAACTTCTCACTGAACAGGGAGGCAGCGGGCGATTTCAAAGCGCTCGGCCAGGCTCGAGTGCAGGGGCGCGCGGATGTCCAGTTCCTGGGTATCGCGCTCGAGGATCTCGACCTCTCCGTCGATGCCGATGGAGAGCGACTGGTGGTCGACGGTCGCATCTCCTCGGGAGAGGGTCACCTCAGGCTCAGCGGCAGCAAGATCGGCGGAGAGTCGACCTCGCTGCGGCTGCAGGGGGACCGCTTCCTGGCCATCGCCAGAGACGAGCTCAGGCTGGAGATCACTCCGGACCTCCAGATGGAGACCAGCGGCACCCGCATCGACCTGTCGGGCGAGGTGGTGGTTCCCCGTGCGCGAATCCAGCTTCTCGAGGTTCCCTCCACCGGGGTCGGGGTTTCCGACGACGTCGTCCTGGTCGGAGTGGAGGCAGAACCCGAGATCAAGGAAACCACCCTCGTCGAGATCTTCACCGACGTCACATTGTCCCTGGGCGACGACGTGTCCTTTCGGGGTCTGGGACTGGCCACGATGATCGACGGATCGCTTCGGGTAACGGACCGACCGGACACGCCGAGCCGCGGGGATGGTGTTCTGAGTTTACGTGACGGACGGTATCGTGGCTTCGGGCTGAATCTGGTCGTCGATCCAGGCGAGATGATCTTCTCCGGTCCGCTCGATCAGCCCAGGCTCCAGATCACCGCGTATCGGCAGGCCGATGACGGCACACGGGCTGGCGTCGAGATCAACGGTCCGGCCGACTCGCCCCGCGTCGAGATCTACTCGGAACCCAAGGTGAACGATCAGGAGGCCCTTTCGTACATGTTCTCCGGCCAGCCGCTGGACAGAGGCAGCACCCAGCTCAACAGAGCCAATGCGCAGCAAGCCCAGGCAAAGGGGGGAGGAGCCATCATGGGCTCCAACGCGCTCACCCAGGCTGCCGGCATGGCCATCGGCCTCGATGAGACGAGAATCGACGCCGGCAGGAGGCGGGAAGACGCAGAGTTCATCGCAGGGAAGTACGTCTCGCCCAGGCTTTTCGTCGCCTACGTCACCGGACTGTTCGAAAACGTCAACGTGCTTCGCGTCCGCTACACGCTGTACAAGGGATTCAGGCTCCAGGCCGAGACCGGGACCCGACAGACCGTCGATCTGCTCTACCGGTTCGACGTCGGGAAGTGAGCCGCCGGCGCTACTTGTTGGCGAGCGTCGCGACTCCCTTCGACCGAATCAGCCGTTTGTCACTGGTCACCAACGTCAGATCGAAGACAGTTGCCGTTGCGGCAAGGAACGTGTCCGCCGGGTCCTGGTGAGGCAGCTCGAGGTCGTGCGCAGCCATCGAAACCTCGTGGGTGAGCGGTGCTTCCCGCAGAGGCGCACGGTCGAAGGCTGTCTGGAGCCACTCGTGAAAGCCACCATCGATCGTCACCCGTCCTCTCCGAAGCAGCACCGATAGCTCCCATATGCTGATCGGTGAGAGCCAGAGCTGGGACGCTGGATCCGTGAGCTTCCGCTGCACTCCGCGACCGAGGCGTTCAGGCTCGAGAAGGCTCCACAGCCAGATATGCGTATCGAGGAGAAGCCGCATCAGCGCAGCGCCTCCCACTCCTCCGGCTCGAGCACGGACGAGACGATGTCCCCCTCGATCGCTGCCGTACCGCTCATGCAGCCGAGCCAGCCTTCCGGACGCGCCGCCGGCGAGGGCGGAACGATCTCGGCCACCGGCTCGCCGAAGCGGGTGACACGAATCGGCTGACCGGTCCGCCGCACTCGCTTGAGCACAGCGAGACAAGTGGCCTTGAACTTGGAAATCGCGATCTCTTCCAATGCCATGCTCCAGAGTGGACTATGGTCTCAATCCATGGTCAACTTATACTCGAGAGGGCGTTGGGTTCCCGAACACGCCACTCCCACCGGGGCGATCGCCGACTCTGAGAGCTATCCGTCTCGGCCGAGTGTCGCGCGGTCGGCGGCCGACGCACAGATTGGCCCGGAGCAGAATTCGCCCTTCCGCAAGTCTGCAATCCCGGCACCATCGAGAGAGCTCAGGGTGGCTGAAGAGCGCAAATACCGAGAAGACGAAGTCAGCGAGATCTTCGCTCTCGCCGCGAGCGCAGGCGGTGCGAGCCTGCCGGTGCTGGCCGATCAGGAAGGGCTGACGCTCGGAGAGCTCCAGGAGGTGGGACGCGAGGTCGGCATTGCTCCCGAGCGAGTGGCCGAGGCCGCGGCGACGCTCGACGCCCGTTCGGAGACTCTCCCACGCCGGACGTTGCTCTGGGCCCCGGTGTCCGTTGGTCGCGTGGTCGAGCTTCCGAGAGCGGCGACGGATCGAGAGTGGCAATTCCTGGTCGCAGAGCTGCGAGAGACGTTCGACGCGAAGGGGGAAGTCACCTCACACGGTGACATCCGCGAATGGACGAACGGGAATCTTCACGCGGTTCTGGAGCAAACGGAGGCCGGCCATCGCCTCCGTCTTGGCACCCGCAAAGGCAACGCGATGGAGATTGCCGGTAGCGGGCTTGCCGGCCTGGTGATGGGTCTGTTCCTATTTGCAGTGCTCGCGATGAAAGGTAGAATCGGCGCGGAGTTCTTTATCCCCGTCTTGTTCATACTGGCGGGCGGGGGAGCCCTGGCCTCGAACTTCCTCCGATTGCCCCGGTGGGCTGAGGAGCGCGAGCGTCAGATGAAGCACATCGCCGGCCGAGCGCGTGCGCTCTTGGAGGCGCCTCCGCCCGAGAACGACCCGGAGACCTAATCGGTCGACATCGTTTGGCCGGATTGCGCCCTGGCCAAAGCGGGTTGCGGTGTTCCCATCGAACGACTATCCGCCTTCGGTACGGGAGCGTATTGTTGGCTCTCCTTAGTGGGCCCGAGATCGTGGCCTGGGCACGTCGAGCACAAATCCAAGGAGTCACCCTAATGAGCACGAAGGGACTCGGAGCGATCGCGCTCCTCGTTGTTGGCGCCCTTCTGGGCTACCTCGCCACACAACTGAGACCCGCGGGGGAGGAAACGGCCCAGGCCGCCGAGCCGGAGCTGGACGTCTACTATCCCGGCAGCGAGCAGCTCGCACCCGACGAGATGCGGGTGGTGGCGTTGGGTACGGGAATGCCCAATGCCCGTCCGAAGCAGGCTGCTGCGTGCTGGCTCGTCGAGCTGGGCAACGGTGACAGGTTCCTCTTCGACATCGGGAGCGGCTGTCACGAGCGCTTGGCTGCTCAGAAGATTCCCTACGACCTTATCGACAAGGTCTTCATCGGCCATCTGCACGTCGACCACTACGGCGATCTGCCCAGCTTCTGGCTGGGCGGCACGGTCATGAACCGCCTCGTTCCCCTCCGGATCTGGGGTCCGAGCGGGGCAACGCCCGAGTACGGCACGACGGCCGCGATGGAGAACATGAAGGAGATGTACCTCTGGGACATCGGGACGCGGTCCGGTGTGATCGACTTCCGCGGCGGCGAGCTCGAGGTCAACGAGTTCGCCTTCGATGGGGTCAACGAGGTCATCTACGACGAGAACGGCGTCGTCATCCGGAGCATCCCGGCCGTCCACGGTCTCGACGGCGCGGTCAGCTTCATCCTGGAATGGAATGGGCTCACCTTCGCCTACTCGAGCGATACGGTTCCCAACCAGTGGTGGATAGACCACACAAAGGGAGCCGACATCTCGGTCCACGAGTGCTTTCTGCCGCCGACTCTCCTCGTCACGAAGCAGGGATTCGCGCCTCTGGAGGCGCTCACGGTCGGCACGCAGGGACACACCTCTCCGGAGCAGTTCGGCAAGGTCATGTCGCTGACCGAGCCTCGCCTCGCGGTCGGCTATCACTTCTTCAACGACTTCGACGTCGAGCCGGAGGTCCGCGATCGGGTGCGAAAGAC
>JBDHIM010000038.1:0-17261 GCA_039587445.1 Gemmatimonadota bacterium | reverse complement strand
TCCTGATCCACGACCCGTCGGTGCAGGTGCTCTTCCAGATGGGTGAGACGCTGCTTCTCGTCCTCCATCATCCTTGACACGGGGATTCCGGTCCAGGAGGAGACGACCTCCGCCACATCCTCCGGCGTCACCTCCTCCTTGAGGTAGCTTCCCGCCGCCTGCATCTGGGCCAGCTTACCCTCGGCGGCCTCCAGATCCTCCCGGAGCTTGGGGACCTGCCCGTAGGAGATCTCCGCAGCTCGCGCCAGATCGCCGGCTCGAGTGGCTTGCTCGGCCCCCAGGTTCGCCTCTTCGATCTGCCGCTTTGTCCGGTGAACCGCCTCGATCGCTTCTTTCTCGGTGATCCAGCTGGACTTCATGCCCGCCAGACGCTCCCTGAGCTCGGAGAGCTCGCCCTCCAGAAGCTCCAGGCGTTCCCGGCTGCGGGGATCGGTCTCGTCGCGCAGCGCTTCTCGCTCGATCTCCAGT
This sequence comes from Gemmatimonadota bacterium, assembly GCA_039587445.1. Taxonomy (GTDB): domain Bacteria; phylum Gemmatimonadota; class Gemmatimonadetes; order Palauibacterales; family Palauibacteraceae. The sequence continues at coordinate 16,793 of JBDHIM010000038.1, read as the reverse complement.
TGCGTCGCGCGCCGTTCCACATCGTCTATCTCCGCCGGCATCGAGTCGATCTCTATGCGAAGGTGCGCCGCCGCCTCATCGATAAGGTCGATCGCCTTGTCGGGCAGGAAGCGGTCCCCGATGTATCGGTCCGAGAGACGGGCCGCCGACACGAGCGCCGGGTCCGTGATTCGGACGCCGTGGTGAACCTCGTAGCGCTCCTTGAGCCCCCTGAGGATGGCGATCGTCTCCTCGAGGGCCGGCTCACCGACGAGCACGGGCTGGAAACGCCTCTCGAGCGCCGGGTCCTTCTCGATATGCTGTCGGTACTCGTCCAGTGTCGTCGCGCCGATCATGCGGAGCTCGCCACGGGCCAGTGCAGGCTTCAGCATATTGCTGGCATCCACCGCCCCCTCGGCAGCACCCGCGCCTACCATGGTGTGGAGCTCATCCAGAAAGAGCACGTACTTCCCGCCTGACTCGGTGATCTCTTTGAGGGCGGCCTTAAGGCGCTCCTCGAACTCACCGCGGTATTTGGCTCCGGCCAACATCGCGGCGATGTCGAGCTGGATGAGGCGCTTGTCTCGCAGCGACTCCGGCACATCCCCCTCGACCATCCGCTGTGCCAACCCCTCCACGATCGCCGTCTTCCCCACTCCCGGATCGCCGATGAGGACCGGGTTGTTCTTCGTGCGGCGTGACAGCACCTGCATGACCCGGCGGATCTCCGTGTCGCGCCCGATCACCGGATCCAGCTTCCCGGCGCGGGCCTGCTCGCTGAGATCCAGCCCGTAGCGCTCAAGCGCCTGGTACTTCCCTTCCGGATCCTGATCCGTCACGTGATGCGGTCCTCGGACTTCTTCAATCGCGCCGCGCAGCGCGTCCTGCGTCGCGCCGTGTTCCGCGAGCAGCTCACGCGTGCTGCTGGCCGCCTTGGTGGCCAGCGCGAGGAGCAGATGTTCGCTGGAGACGTAAAGGTCGTCCATAGCGCGTGCGGCGGCGTCCGCTTCGTCCAGAACCCGCCCGAGCTCTCGGCTGGCGGCGGGTGCCGCGCCCGTCTGGGTCGGCAGCCGGGCCAAACGCCGCCGGAGCTCTCCCTCGAGGCCCGGGACGTCGACGCCCGTCTTCGCCAGAATGGGGCCCACGACACCGCCCTCCTGGGCGAGCAGCGCCTCCAGGAGGTGCAGGTCTTCTACGGCGGGGTTGCCGGCCGCCCGTGCCCTGGAGGCTGCATCCTGAAGCGCCTCCGCCGCCTTCACCGTCAACCTGTCAGCAGGTATCATGCGTTCGTATGACTCCTATAACGGCAATCTATGTAGTTGTCTACGTGTACTTATATGATGCATGTTATCAAATCAGGCACGGTCACTCCTCGATCTCCACGCGAGTGCGCTCCGCCTCTCTTCGCCGCGGCAACACGAGCTTCAGCACGCCGCTCTCCAGCTTGGCACGGATTCGGGTATGATCCACGTCAGCGGGGATCCGCATCTCCCGCTCGAAGCGGCCGTAGTCGCGCCCGGACCCGAGCACTTCGCTCTCCTCCGGTAGCTCCGGTCGCCGGCGCTCACCTGCCACCGTAAGGTCATCTCCTGCCGTCGTGATCTCGAGGTCGGCCTTTTCCACTCCCGGCAGGTCCAGGAAAGCCCAATACCCCTCGCCGGGTACCCGGATCAAGTCGTGCCGAGGATGCCGTCCTCCGACCGCGGGGATGTTGCGGATGCTCCCGAGGATGTCTCCGACTACATCCTGGAACTCAGACAGGCCCTTCTCCCAGGCGTCCCTCCTGGCATCCCCCTTCGACCGCCCGCCGTCGTCGGAGCCGCCACTCTCGTCGGACGCCGGCTCTCCCGCATCCGACCGCGATTCTTCGCCCCTCGCCTCACTCTCCGGGCGAGCCTCGCCCACGGATGACTCCTGCTCCTGTTCCGGCCCCTCCCTATCATCGTGCTCCCACATCATGCCCTCCCTGATTAGATGATTCCGGCTTCCCAAGGGGGCAAGGCCCGTGCCCGTGAAGGCCCGCCATTCCTGCCGATAAGCGGCTTTCGTCCGCCAACAAGGCGTAAAGAATCGGCACGGCGGGCATGTCGCTGCCATGGCGGCAGAACCGCCTCGTCAGCGGAGGCTGGGGCCGTAGAGAAGTGAGTTGGTGAATGGGGCGAAGGCCGAGCGCCAGAAGAGACGGAATAGGGGATCATCGGCGAAGAGAACGACCCGTCCTTCGCCGATAGCACGGGTCGCGAGCCACGACGAGCCGGCGACCTCATCCAGCTTTCGCTCGCCGATGACGCCGCTCACCTCGCTCACGTCCAGCGGAAAGTGGATCACCGCCTCGGAGCGATCGTCCGGCTCGAACGAGAGATCCGTACGGTGGAGCACGAAATAGAGCCCGTCGGGGTCTCCCTGGGCCGTCCCCCAGGCCAGGGGGTGCTCCGGGTCCGCGCGGGCCGGTAGGATCACGCCGGTCACCGCATCCTCCCACCGTTCGCTGCGGCGCTCCTGCCGGGTGCGGAGAGCGCGACGCAGCCGCTCGGCGTCCGAGACAGCCGTAGTGTCCTCCTCTCGAACGGCGAGATCGGCGATCGCGCCGGCGGTCCAGCGCGCCGCTTCCCCCATCGCCACCAGGGTCCCGCCACTCTCCACCCACTCAGCGAGCAGGTCCCGGCGTCGATCGTACACGGAGGAGCGGGCCGGTGGGGCCACAAGGACATCGTAGCGCGCCAGCTGCCGGGCCGTGAGGCCGTTGGTGGGTAGCGGGTCGAACGGAATCGCGAGGCCGCGCTCCAGTAGGTACCAGACCTGCCCGTACGACGTCGGCGAGACCCCATCTCCCATCAGCACGGCGATGCGGTTCGCTTCGAGTGGCAAAGAGCGGTCGCTTCCGAGGTCCAGACCGGAGGTGGAGCGACCGCTGCTTGCCGGCGTGGCCAGCCCGGTCAGCCCGGCTCTTCGCATCCGCGCCTCCGTGGAATCGTCGGATGGGAGGAAGACGGTGCCGGGAAGCCAACGCCGTCCCTCCGTCTCGAAACCCTCTTGTAGCGCGTACGCCCTTCCCCCGATCGCCGCGTAGCGGTGAAGGGGTCCGGCAGCGGCGAATCCCGGGGGTACCAGATAGCCGTATGCGGGTTGCCGCGGCCCGACCGCGGCAGGGTCCGCAGACGGCTCAAACGTCACCGGCTCGAAGGCCGCTGAATCGAGCCCCGTGGCCATGTGTGCCTCGACTCCGAACGCGTAGGGGAGAGACCAGGCCGTGATGTCGTAGCTGTCCTGAACGCCGGTGCCGTCGAACGGCGTCTCCGCCTGGAGGAGCGTGCGCGCCAGCCGGCTGCGGGGCTGCCTCCCCGGAACCCGGTACGTCCCCGCCGGGAACTCCGTCCGCTCCGCGTATCCGAGGTAGGGGGACGCGGTGGCGCCGAACGAGCGCACGCTCCTCGCGACGATGATGCCCTGGTTCAAGAGCAGCGCGACAAGGCCGTCGACCGCCTCGGGGTTGTCGGCCGGGACCAGGAGGAAGTCGGCCTCTCCGCCACCGTCCCGGTGGAACGCCGCGTAATCTTCAAGAAGCCCGGTCTTGCGCTCGGCCGCGGCCCGAAGCGTGGTGAGACCGGCGATCCGGTGATGCTCGAGACGATCCGCCAGCGTGAGTACCGTGCCGTCGGGACGCCGAACCGCGAGGCCCGCGCGCCGGCTGCCGGCCTGCTCGTAGGTCATCCCTATCGCGCCCGTGAGGCTGGACCAGCTGTCTCCATACCCAGGGTAGAAGAGATCGAAGGTCTGCTCCGTGTAGTAGAGCCACCGTCGTCGGTCGAACTCACGGGCGTTGGCCCGGCCGAAGTACTCTCCCCATTCCGACATGGAGGGGGGATAGACCGGGTTCACGGGCTCCGCCGGCGGAAAGAAGAAGTAGGAGCTGGTGTGGGACATCTCGTGGAAGTCCACGAGCACCTGGGGATTCCAGAGAGCGTACTGGGCGAGGCGGGCCCGGGTCTCCGGTTGGACGGCCCACGCCCAATCTCGGTTCAGGTCGAACAGATAGTGGTTGTATCGACCCCCCGGCCAGGGAGGGGTGTGCTCGTAGGAGTCGGCGTACCGGTTGGGAGGATCGGCCTTCGCGCCCCGGTACCAATGCACGTACCGATCCCGGCCATCCGGATTCAGCATCGGGTCGATCAGGACCACGAGAGAATCCAGGATTCCGGCCGCCCCGGTTGCGCCCACGGCAAGGTCGTAGGCCGTCCAGAGCGCCGCCTCGGTCGAGGAGGATTCGTCGCCGTGCACCCCGTAGGCCAGCCAGGCCACGGCCGGTGTCCCTCGGGCAATCTCCGTCGCGCGCGACTCCGGCAGCCCTGGACCGCGAAGCTCGTCGATGCGCGCCCGTATCTCGTCGAGGCCGTCGGTCCGGTCCTCCCGGGCCAACACCAGGAGGATGAGCGGGCGGCCCTCGGGCGTCTCTCCGTAACGCAGGAGCCGCGCGCGAGGAGAGGCTTCCGCAAGGCGGCTGGCGTAGCGGAACACACCCTCGGTGTCGGTGAATCGCTCTCCGGGACCGTAGCCGAGGACATCGGCCGGAGAGGGGATCTCCTGAGCCTGCCCGACGGTCGTGCCCAGAGCGAGAAGGAGACCGAGGACCGCGGGAAAGCGCCTCTTCACGGCCTACTCCTCACGGTACGAGAGAAAGCCATCCCGGTGCAGATAGCGCACGAAGCGACCGAGCCTCTCCTCGACCGGTTCGATGGGATCTCCGAACCGCTCCCTGAGGACGGCACACGCTTCCCCCACGGTCGTTTCGCCATCGAAACACTTCCACGAACAGCTGCCGATGTCATCGAGACGGATTCGCCTCGCCGCCATCGCGAAGGAGAGCCGATCCACCAGACCCCGGAGCCCACCGCGGCCGGGAGGTGGGCGTTCCAGCACCACCCAGCCGTCCACGTCCTTCCACTCGGCCTCTCGGACCGGGGTGAGGTCCAGCAGGTTGACATCCTCGAGCCGTTCCGTTCCGTGGCCCGGCCCTCCTCGACCCCTCGCCGCGCGGCGCGGCCTGCTCAAGGTCTATTCGACGTCCATCCCGCCCACGCGGACCCGTTTCAGCGGCAGCCACACCAGCAGGTAGAAGACGATCGGGAACGCGATCAGGCTGATCCAGAAGTTGGGCTCCCAACCCGGCGTGACAGCCTCCTTGAGCCGCAGCAGGAAGGGGAGGAAATCACCGCCCAACAGCAGGAACGCGAGAACCACCGCCATCAGGGACTCGCCTGCGATGAACCCAGAGGAGAGCAGCACGCCGGTGTTCACCGCCCGGGACTTCTCCTCCTCCTTCAGCTTCCGTCGGTCCGCTATCTTCTCGAACGCCCACCGGATCACTCCACCCACGAAGATCGCCGCCGTCGAGTAGAACGGCAGGTACATGCCGACCGCGATCAGCATCGGCGATGGCGCGTTGATGAGAATGAGGCCGACGGCGAACAGCATCCCGACGATGACCAGCGGCCAGGCCATCTGCCCCCCCACGATCCCGTTGGCCATGAGCGCCATCAGCCCCGCCTGAGGAGCCGGGAGCTCGGCCGAGCCGATCGTGTAGGCGTTGTGCAGCGCCATGAGAGCGAAGGCAAGCACCATCGCGGCGACGATGACCCCGATGATCTCGCCGATCTGCATCTTCCACGGCGTTCCGCCGAGGATGTGTCCGACCTTCAGGTCCTGCATCATGTCGCCGGCCACACCGGAGGCGCAGCAGACGACCCCAGCCACGCCGAGCACGCCCGCCACACCCTGTATGCTGGTCACACCCATGAAAACCATGAGCACAGCGGCGATGAGGAGAGAACTCAGCGTCAAGCCGGAAATCGGGTTGTTCGAGCTGCCGATCAGTCCGACCAGGTAGCCGGCCACGGCGGCGAAGAGAAAGCCGAGGACGACCATGACCGCCGTGAGCACGAGCGATCCGCCGACCGACTCGGTGAAAAAGTAGTAGAGAAAGAAAGTGACGACCGACATCACCCCGACGGCTGCGAACACCTTGCGCAGATCGAGATCGATCTCCGTGCGCGGCGCGGCCTGCTCGCCTCCGCTGACGTTGATGTCGCGAAGCGCCTTCCGGATCCCCGAGATGAGCGCGTCCTTGAGGGTGTACAGCGTATAGAACGCCGCGACGATCATCGTGCCGACGGCGAGCGGGCGGATCTGCTTCGACCACACCTCGTTGGCCAGATCCGCGAACGACGCCGCCGCCGCCGGACCCGTTGCGAAGGCGGGATTGAGGAAGACGGCGAGAGGAACGAGCAGCAGCCAGCCCATCACCGCGCCGCTGAAAAGGACAGCGGCAACGCGGGGGCCGACGATGTAGCCCACGCCCATGAGCGCCGGAGAGGCAGACGGTGTGGCTATCAGTAGCCCGCCGGTATACTCGATCCTCTCGCCGAGCACCTCCATCTGTGAGCGGCCGAACTGAAACACGGTCTGTGTGCGCTCCTGCATGATCTGGATGCCATTCGAATTCTTGAACAGCTCCCATAACCCGGCGAGACCCATCGCCACGAACACGTACTTGGCGCCCGTATCACCACCCTGTCCGGCCTTTACGATCTCGGAAGCGGCGACCGACTCCGGAAACGGCAGGTCCGCTTCGACGACCAGCGTCCGTCTGAGCATGATCACGAAGAGCACGCCGAGCACGCCGCCGACGAGCATGATCATGGTGCTCTCCCAGTAGCGCAGCTCCTCCCACGCTCCCGCGATGATGAAGGCCGGGAGTGTGAAGATCGCGCCCGCCACCAGCGCCTCGCCCACGGAGGCCGTGGTGCGGGCGATGTTCTCCTCCAGGATCGTCCCGCGCAGAGGCCGAAGCGCGGCCATGGCCACCACGGCGGCCGGGAAGGTAGCGGCTACCGTAAGCCCCGCCTTCATACCGATGTAGGCGTTCGCGGCTCCGAGCACCACGGCCATGATGACGCCGAGAAACAACGCCTTGAAGGTGAGCTCGGCCATGCTGCTATCGGCCGGGACGTAGGGCTGGTCGCTCCGATCGCTCATCCGCTCTCCTCCGGTCGAGAGTCCACCGTTGGGATCCGCCCAGATCACCGCTCGGTGGCGGGAACATGGGATCCCGCGAACTCATGGACGGTTGCGCCATCCGGCGATATCGTGGGGCAAGCTGTCACCCCCTGGTGGGAAACGCCAGAGACCCAAGGGCGGCGGCAGAAGGCGACGAGCCACGAACCGTGGAGGAGGTCACGGATGTCGTTCATATCGGAATGGGAGCCGCGCGCCGTGTGGGCGCACTTCGACGAAATCCTCAAAATCCCGCGCGCCTCGAAGGACGAGGGTCGGATCCGCGAGTACGTCCTCGGGGTCGCTGAGCGCAACACCCTCGAGTCGAAGGTGGACGCGAACGGGAACGTGGTCGTGCGCAAGCCGGGCTCTCCAGGCCACGAGAACGCGGCCGCCACGATCCTTCAGTCCCACCTGGACATGGTGCAGGAGAAGAACTCCGACGTCGAGCACGATTTCGAGACGGACGCCATCACGCCGGTCAAGGACGGCGCGTATCTCAAGGCGGACGGAACGACCCTCGGATCGGACAACGGCATCGGCGTGGCCGCGATGTTGGCACTCATGGAGGACCAGGAGGTCGGGCACGGCCCCCTGGAGTTCCTGTTCACCGTGGATGAGGAGACCGGGCTGACCGGCGCCGCCGGGCTTGCGGACGACATGCTGGTCGGCCGCCAGCTCCTCAACCTCGATTCCGAGGAAGAGGGTATCATCACGATCGGGTGCGCGGGCGGCGGAGACACCCACCTGCACCTGCCGGTGATCGAAGAGCCCGCCGAGGGCTCGGCGATACGTATCGTGATCCAGGGACTCAAGGGCGGGCACTCCGGCGTCGACATCCACCTTCAGCGGACGAACGCCATCAAGGCGCTCGCCCGAGCCTTGTACGCGGCATGGCTCGTGGAGCCGTTTCGGGTGGCCGACGTAAGCGGAGGGAACGCTCACAATGCGATCCCCCGCGAGGCGTCGGCAACCGTCGTGCTGAGCGGAAGCGACGAGGCGGTTGCCCGCTTCCGAGGCCGGCTTGATGAGGAGCTCGATGCGATCGTCCGCGAGTCGAGCACCGTGGATCCCGGCATGACATTCGAGGTCACGGAGACGAGCACTCCTTCGACGGTGTGGGACGAGGCCACGACCAGCCGCGGCCTGGCGCTCCTCACCACCCTGCCGCACGGCGTTATGCGGATGAGCCCGGACATCCCGGGCCTCGTCGAGACGAGCACCAACCTGGCCGTGGCCGCGCAACGAAACGGGGAGCTCGACATCCTGCTCAGCAGCCGGAGCTCCGTGGCATCGGCACTTCGCGCACTGAGACGGCGAATCCGATCGGCAGGCTCGCTGGCGGGTGCCGAAGCCGAGGAAGAGGACGCGTACCCGGGTTGGGAGCCGGACGTTGGCTCGAGGTTGCTCGGCGTGGTCAAGGAGGTCTACGCGGAGCACCTGGGTGAGCCGGAGGTAGGCGCCGTCCACGCCGGGCTCGAGTGTGGCATCATCGGCGAGAAGTACGACGGCATGGACATGGTCTCGTTCGGGCCCCAAATCGAGTTTCCCCACTCGCCCGACGAGCGGGTGCAGATCGATTCGGTGCAGAGCTTCTACGTGGTGCTAAGAGCACTCCTTGAGCGTCTCGCCTGAGCGCCCATCGGGCTTCGACTGGTCCATCGCCCGCACGGCGGTGTTGCTCCTGCTTCCGGCCACCGTTCCCGGGTGCTCTGGCGCACCCGAGGAAGACCGCGTGGTCAACGACTCCGTGTACGTCGAGGTCATGACCCGGCTGGTTCTCGTGAAGGACTCGATGGTCTCGATCAACCTCCCATACTGGTCGCAACAGCACGAGCTGGACTCCCTCGAGACGGTGATCGCGTCGGAGGAGGGCGTGACGGCGGACGATCTGTTCGAGTTCGCGCGAGATGCCGGGCGCGATCCCGAGAGGATGGGCCGCCTGTGGGAGGTGATCCGGCTGCGGGTCGACTCCATCCGCCCACCTGACGAGGAGGAGGCTGAGACCGATCAGGCGCCGGCGCGCGGCACCAGACGCCGGCGTGCGGGCTAGTGACGGGAAGCAACCGATGAGCACGCGAAACGACGTGGCCGAGGGGTCGTTGTCGTCCCCAGGTATGCCGGCGGAGCCGGAGGCGGCCAGGGCAGCCCCACGCAACTGGGTCGCCGGCTGGATCGAACGCGTCGGCCGAAAAGTGCTCGCAGCCGTTCAACATGCCGGCCACTTCGGGATTCTGCTGGCGGCGACGATCGGAGCCCTACCACAGATACGGCGATACTGGCCGGCCGCGCTGGTACACGCCAAGCGGATCGGCGTGGACGGCGTCGTGCTCGTCATCGTCGTCGGCGGCCTCAGCGGCTCGCTGCTCGCCCAGCAGACGGGCTACCAGCTCTCGAACGCCCTGCCCATGTCCCTTGTCGGCAGCGGAGTGGTTGCCGGCATGCTGACCGAGCTCGGTCCGGTTCTGACCGCGATCGTCATCGCCGGGCGGACGGGGGCCGGGATCGGCGCCGAGCTGGGCACGATGAAGGTCACCGATCAGATCGACGCGCTCGTCACCCTGGGCCGCGACCCGGTCGTGGAGCTCGTGGCGCCGCGCGTCGTAGGCGGGATCATCGCGCTGATCCCGCTCGTGATCATCGCCAACTTCGTCGGCATCTTTGCCGGCTGGTTCACGGCCGTCTCGCTGCTGCCCATGACGACGGCCGAGTACGTACAGGGCGCCCGCGGCTACTACCATTCCGCGGCCCTGATCTTTTCGTTGGTCAAGGCGCCGATCTTCGGCTTCACGATCACGTTCATCGCCTGCTACGTCGGTCTTCGGGCAGAAGGGGGCGCCGCCGGCGTCGGCCGAACGGCCACGACGGCCGTCGTGGCGATCATCGTGGCGATCATGGTGCTGGACGTGATCCTCGCTCCGGTGTATAACGCGGTCGCATGATCGAGATACGCTCCCTCAAGAAGAACCTGGGTGGCAACCAGGTGCTGGACGGCGTCGACCTCGTGGTGGACGAGGGCGAGTGCGTCGTGGTGATGGGTCCGTCCGGAACGGGCAAGAGCGTCCTGCTCAAGCACATCGTCGGGCTCTTCGACCCGGACGAGGGCGATGTGCTGGTAGACGGCGTTTCCGTCTCCCAAGCAGATGGCCGAACGATCAAGCGGGTCCGCTCCCGCATCAGCTACGTCTTCCAGAACTCGGCCCTCTTCGACTCACTCACCGTCGAGGGCAACATCCTACTGGGACTCCCGGAGGACCACTGCCGGCAGCCGGATGTGAACTGCAACGAGCTGGTGCGAGAGGCGCTCGAGCACGTCAACCTCGGGCCGGAGGTGCTTCCGCTACTCCCGGCCGAGCTCTCCGGCGGAATGCAGAAGCGCGTCGCACTCGCGCGAGCGGTCGTCGGACGCCAGCCGTACATCCTCTACGATGAGCCGACGACCGGGCTCGACCCGCTCAACGCGGCGAACATCAACGACCTCATCGCGCGACTCAAGAGCGAGATCGGGAGCACCAGCGTGATCGTCACCCACGACGTGGATTCCGCCTTCTTCCTCGCCGACCGGATCGCCGTGCTATCGGACGGCGTGATCCAGGCGATCGGAACGCCTGAGGAGCTCAGGACGACTCCGAATGCGCGCGTCCAGCGCTTCCTGGACCCGGCCGCATACGCGGGGGCGATGTGAGGGACCCGGGGCTTCGCTCCAACCGTGCGGTCGAGCTGCGCGTCGGCGTCCTCGTGCTCCTGTCGGCTGCCCTCCTCATCTGGGGCGTGTTCTGGATCAGCGACAGAGACATCGGGGGCGGCGGCCTGGAGATCTACGCGATCGCCGCGGACGCCCAGCAGATCACCGACGGCGCGCGGGTCTACATGCGGGGGGTGGACGTGGGCGCGGTGCGGGGGGTGGAGTTACAGGAGGACCAGGTCGTCCTGCAGCTGGAAGTGCGCTTCGCCGATCCCCTGCCGGATGACACCCGCGGCCTCATCAGACCGGCGGGTTTTCTCGGCAACCAGATGATCGTGCTGCTGCCCGGAGCTTCCGGCACCGTGCTGGCAAGCGGCGACTCGATCTCGCTCTCCGTGGGGGCCGAGATCTCGACGATCGCTGGAGAGCTGGGCGACAAGGCGGACGATCTGCTGATTCGAGCCGCCGCGATCTTCTCCGATCAGACGATCGCTGACATCCAGACCACGTCCTCCGCCGTCGCGGGCGCGATGACCGAGCTTCAGCGGCTCATGGAGGATCAGAGCGGCACGATCGGGGAGCTGGTCGTGAACCTGAACGCCGTCTCCTCACAGCTGAGGTCGGCCACGGGAAGCACCAACCTGGAGGCGACCGTCGCGCGGATCGACTCGATCACGACGCGGCTCGAGAGCGCCTCGGCCGGCCTCGACTCCACGAGCCACTCTCTCGCCTCGATCACGCGTAAGATGGACGAGGGCGAGGGCACCCTGGGACTGCTGGTCAACGACGAGGGACTCTACCTGAAGATCTCTGCCGCCATGGAGAACATCCAGGCGGCCACCGAAGAGATCGCCCTCCTCACGAAGGACATCAGGCAGCGACCGGACCGCTATCTGAAGGGACTCAAGTTCGAGGCTTTCTAGCAGGCTTGATCCCGAAAGGCCTCAGAGGCCGGTCGGGCGGTCCAGGAAGATCGACTCCAGGTCGAACGCCTCGGCCAGCTTGGCCGCCAGGGCCCGCACTCCGAAGGTCTCCGTCGCATAGTGGCCGGCGAACACGACGTTCAGCCCCAGCTCCATCGCCTCGTGGTAGTGATGGTGCGAGCCCTCGCCGGTCACGAACGTGTCCAGGCCCTCGGCGTGCGCTTGACTGATCAGGGAGCCACCTCCCCCCGTCACGATGCCGAGTCGCCGCACATGGCCGGGACCGCCGGAGATGACGTGCGGTTCCGTTCCGCAAACGGCGCGCAGACGTTCCGTCAGCGTCGCGAGCGGAAGGTCCGCCGTGGCCCACACGCCGACGTCCAGCTCCTCCTTCCAGGTTCCGAACCGGCCCTCGACGGTCAGATCCAGAGCCCCGGCCAACAAGACGTTGTTCCCCACCTCCGGGTGGACGTCCAACGGCAGATGAGCGCTGTAAAGGGCCATGTCGGCGTCGAACAGGGCTCGCACCCGCCGGTACGTGACGCCGGTGAGCGGGAGCGGATCTCCCCAGAACAGGCCATGATGGACGAGCAGGAGCTGGGCGTCGCCCTCCGCCGCGGCCTCGATGGTCTCCAGGGTGGCGTCGGTCGCCGAGGCCAGTCTTTCGATCGGCGAGCGGCTTTCTGCCTGGAGGCCGTTAAAGGCGCCCGGATAATCGGGAACGGCATCGATCGCCAGGTAATCGTCCAGCCACTCGGCGATCTCTCGTAGGTCGACCATGGACCCCGAACCCCCCTCGTTTCAGGCCGGCTTGCTTGTCACTCCCACTCGATCGTGGCGGGCGGCTTGGAGGAGACGTCGTAGGCAACCCGGTTCACCCCCTCCACCTCGTTGATGATGCGGTTCGAGATCCGGCCGAGGACATCGTGCGGAAACGGGAACCAGTCCGCCGTCATTCCGTCGCGGCTGGTGACGGCGCGGAGAACGACGGCGTTCTCGTACGTTCGGGCATCCCCCATGACTCCGACCGAGCGTACCGGCAAAAAGACCGCGAAGGCCTGCCAGATGTCGTCGTAGAGCCCCGCCGCCCGGATCTCGTCCAGGTAGATCGCATCCGCCTCGCGCAGGACCTCTAGGCGCTCCTCGCTGACTTCGCCGAGCACCCGGACCGCAAGGCCGGGTCCGGGGAAGGGATGACGGCCCACCATCTCCTCGGGAAGCCCGAGCTCGCGTCCGACCTGGCGGACCTCGTCCTTGAACAGCTCGCGCAGTGGCTCGATGAGCTCGAACGGCATGTTCGGCCTCAACCCACCCACGTTGTGGTGGGACTTGATCGTCGCGGACGGACCGCGCACGGAGATGGACTCGATCACGTCCGGGTACAGGGTCCCCTGCACCAGGTACCGGGCGCCTCCAGCGCGCTGCGCGGCCTCCTCGAACACGTCGATGAAGGTATGTCCGATTCTCACCCGCTTCTCCTCGGGATCGGTGACGCCGGCGAGGCGATTGAGGAAAAGATCGGCCGCATCCACGACTTCCAGATGCATCCCGAAGTGCTCGCCGAAGACGCGCTCCACGGACACCCGCTCGCCCTTCCTCAGCAACCCGTTGTCCACGAAGATGCAGGTGAGCTGATCCCCGATCGCCCGGTGTACCAGGGCGGCCGCCACCGACGAGTCGACCCCTCCGGAAAGACCGCAGATCACTCGATCATCGCCGGCCTGCTGCCTCACGCTCTCCACCTGGGATTCCACGATGCAGCCGGGCGTCCACTCTCCCGCGCAGCCGGCGACCCCGAAGACGAAGTTCTCGATGATCTCCTCGCCGCGGGCCGTGTGGGCGACCTCCGGGTGGAACTGGACCCCGTAGATCCGGCGCTCGGCCGAGCGAAAGGCTGCTACCGGCGAGCTGCTCGTACGAGCCAGCACCTCGTATCCCGGCGGTGGCTCCGTCAGATGATCCCCATGGCTCATCCAAACGGTGGTCTTCTCTCCCGGCTCGAAACCCTCGAAGAGACCATCGGCCGATGCGATCTCGAGGCTCGCGCGGCCGTACTCGCGCCGTCCCGCCCTCTCGACCCGCGCTCCCGCCAGCTGTCCCAGGAGCTGCATGCCGTAACAGACCCCGAGGATGGGAACGTCAAGGTCCAACAGCTCCGGCGTGGCGGTGGGAACGTCGTCGTCGTACACGCTGGCCGGCCCGCCCGAGAGGACGACGCCGGCAGCCCCCCAAGCTCGAATCCAGTCGGGGGAACGATCGGGAGGGTGGATCTCGCAGTAGACCCGCTCCTCCCGAATGCGTCGGGCGATCAGTTGGGTGTACTGGGAGCCATAATCCAGGATGAGGATGCGGTCGGACATCAATACGCCTTGGCCCAAAGTGCCTCGTGGTCTGCCGGCTCGCCGCAGCAGAGACAGCTCTCCGGTGGTTTCTCCGAGCGAAACTCCGGATCGGGAAGTACCCGGATCGTGGCTTTCGTATCTTGCTTCACCTTCTGCTCACACCTCTCATCGCCGCACCACCCGGCATACACGAAGCCGCCCGGCCCCGCCATCCGCGCTTTGAACTCTCCGTAGTCGGCAAGACCGCGCACCGAGTTTTCGGCCCGCCGCTGCTCCGCCGACCGTCGAACCCCGGCCTGGAGGTCGATCAACATCTCGGGAATCGTGGCCACGGCCTCGGCATCGCCTAGGCTTCGCTTGCGGTCCTCTGCGCTCGCGGTCCGGCTCACCAGCACGACCTGCGACTTCTCCACGTCCCGCGGACCGACCTCCATCCTCAACGGCACCCCTCGACGCTCCCAATCGAAGAACTTGGCCCCGGGCGTCATGCTCTCGCGATCGTCGATGTGCACCCGCACTCCCCCGGCGAGGCCCGCCCGCAGGCCTTCCGCCTTCTCCAGAACGCTTTGGCGCTGTTCGTCAGACTTCCAGATCGGCACGATGACGAGTTGATAGGGCGCGAGGCGGGGAGGCAGGGAAAGTCCCTGGTCGTCCCCGTGCGTCATGATGAGACCGCCAATCAGCCGGGTCGAGACCCCCCATGAGGTGTTCCAGACGAACTCGTGCCGACCTTCCTCCGTCTGGTACTGAACCTCGAATGCACGCGCGAAGTTCTGGCCGAGATCGTGGCTGGTGCCGGCCTGCAGGGCCTTGTTGTCCTTCATGAGCGCCTCGCAGGCGAAGGTCCGTTCGGCACCGGCGAAGCGTTCCGACGAGGTCTTCTCGCCGGTCACGACGGGCATGGCCATCCACTCCTCCATGAACTCCCGGTACACGGCCAGCATTCGCCGAGCCTCCTCGCGGGCCTCCTCGGCGGTCGCGTGGGCCGTGTGACCCTCCTGCCACAGGAACTCGGTCGTTCGCAGGAAGGGTCGCGTGCGGAGCTCCCAGCGCACGACGTTCGCCCACTGGTTCAGGAGAACCGGCAAGTCGCGATAGGACTGGATCCAGTTGGCCACCACCGGCCAGATAATCGCCTCGGAGGTGGGGCGCACGACGAGCGGCTCCTCCAGCTCCTCACCGCCCGCATGAGTCACGACGGCCGTCTGCGGCGCGAAACCCTCTACATGCTCCGCCTCGCGGTCGAGCGCCGATTGGGGAAGGAACAACGGGAAGTAGGCGTTCTGGTGCCCCGTCGCCTTGAACAGTCCGTCCAGCGCCGACTGCATGAGCTCCCAGATCGCGTAGCCGTAGGGCTTGATGACCATGCATCCGCGGACGGGAGAGTAGTCGACGAGTCCGGCGACCTGGACGACCTCGGTGTACCAGGCCGCGAAATCCTCAGACTGCGAAGTGAGACGTTTGTCCTTCGTCACGGGCGTCTACGCTCCGTTACCTGCCGAATCCGGCACCGCGAGCTCTGCGAGCAACTCCTCGACGCCGATCGAACGCTCGTCTCCCGTGGACATGTCGCGAACGGATGCCGTTCCGTCCCGTTGCTCATCGGGCCCTATCACGATCGCACGGGTAGCGCCCGCCTGGTCGGCCGCTCGGAACTGACGTCCGACGCTTCGGCCCCGGTAATCGAACCCGACGCTCCGCCCCCTCTCCCTGAGCCGGCGGACGAGAGCGATCGCGGTCGGCTGCTGCTCAGGCGTCACGCAGACGATGAAGTCATCGATCCGCACCGAGTCTCGAGGGACGAGCCCCTTCTCCTTCAGGAGCTCTCCGAGCACTACGTCCCCCAAGCCAAAGCCGAGCGCCGGCAGATCCGGTCCCCCCAGAGCCGCCAGCAGGTCATCGTAACGTCCGCCGCCACAGATGGCGCGGAGGCGACCGCTCCTCTCCCACAGCTCGAACACGAGGCCGGTGTAGTATGCCAGCCCCCGAACGAGATGTGGATCGAAGACCACGAACTCCGATAGCCCCTGGTGGCCAATGAGCTCGAAGAAGGCGTCCAGTCGCTGGATCGCCTCGGAGACTCCGCTCGACCCGCCGTACTCGTTCGACAGATCCTCCAGACTGCACTCCCGAACCGCGAGAACCCCACGAACGCCGGCTTCGTTCAGGCCGAGCTCCGAGAGGCGCTCCGCCAGCCATTCATCGCCCTGACGCTCGGAACGATCGAGGGCACTAATCGCCTCGAAGGTCTGCCCGCTCGGCACCCCGATCTCCTCCAGGATGAGCGTGATCAGCCGACGGTCCGAGACCCGGGCCACGAAGTCGTCCGCGCCGAGGCCGAAATAGCGGAGCACATCGACGGCCGCAGCCACGAGCTCAGCGTCGGCCATCACGTCCGTCTCGCCCACGATGTCGACGTTGAGCTGGAAGTGTTCTCGCAGCCGTCCCCGCTGCGGTCGCTCGTAGCGGAAGAGCTGCGGGATGGAGAACCACTTGATCGGCTTCGGAAGGCCCTGAGCCCGCGCGCCAACCATGCGGGCCAATGTGGGCGTCATCTCCGGCCTGAGCGCCACCTCCCGATCTCCCCGGTCCACGAAGCTGTACAGCTGCCCCACGATCTCGGGACCCGATTTCGCCGTATAAAGCTCCAGAGCCTCGAGCGGGGGACCGTCGTACTCCACGAACCCGTAGCGCCTCGCCACCTCGCGCCAGCCCGAGAAGATGTGGCGCCGAAGGACGAAGTCTTCCGGGTAGGAGTCCCGAAAGCCGGGAAGGCTCGAGGCGGTCATGCGGCGGCGGAGAAGGTCATGAGCG
>JBDHIM010000037.1:0-54222 GCA_039587445.1 Gemmatimonadota bacterium | reverse complement strand
GGGGCATTTCGGTTGCCGCGTACCGCCGTGCGCGCTAGCTTGCCGGACGCTCGATAATCGGTTTTCAGGTGGGAGAGATCCGCGGCCTTTAGGGGCCGTTTCGCCTTTCTGGTCGGCAGGGATGGTTTGCGATGGTCATGCGCGCGATGCGGGACAGCGCCAAATGGGTGATGCTCCTCCTCTCGATCGCCTTCGTGGGTTGGCTCGTGTTTGATTGGGTACAGAGCCGCCAGTCTTCTGCGGCGACCGGGCCGAACCCGGTGGTGCTCACGGTGAACGGCCAGGAGATAAGGCTGGCGCAGTGGAACCAGCTCCTCGAGGGACGCCTGGACATCGCACGCTCGCAGGCGGATCGACCGCTCACGGACGAGGAGGCTCGGAGAATCCGGGACGCCGCGTGGGAGACCATGATCTCGCAGGCTCTGCTCGGGCAGGAGCTGAACCGTCTCTCGATCGAGATCAGCGACGCCGAGGTTCAAGAGGCGTTCCGAACGGCCCCACCACCCGATCTGTTGGGCCATCCCGCCTTCCAAACGGACGGTAGCTTCGACTACGACAAGTATCGGCAGTTCTTCGCCAACCCGGTCGTCGACGAGATTCTTCTGCTTCAGATCGAGTCGTACTACCGGAGCATCTTGCCTCGGCAGAAACTCGCCGAGCAGATCCAGTCGTCAGTATACGTGAGCGAGGATGAGGTCTGGCGCGCCTATCGGGACCGAAGTCAAACGGCCCGCGTCCGCTACGTGACCGTGGACCCGATGACGGACGTCGACGTGTCGGAGATCGTCGTGTCGGACGACGACATCCGTTCCTATTACCGTGAGCATCGCGACGATTACCAAAAGCCGGCAACCGCGATCGTGAGCATCGTCAGCCTCTCGGCCGCTCCGTCGGCGGGAGACACGGCGGCGGCGGCGGCCCGGGCGGACTCGCTACGCCAAATCCTGTTGGCCGGCGACGCTGAGTTCGAGGAGTTGGCGCAAAGCCAATCATCCGATCAGGCAACCGCAGAAAGCGGCGGCAGCCTCGGTCGCTTCGCTCGAGGCGACCTGGCGGGCCCCCTCGGGGACGCAGCCTTCTCGGTCGCCGTCGGGGGAACCTCCGAACCGATCCTCTCGCCGCGAGGTTACCACCTGCTGAGAGTGGACACCCGTGATGGCGACACGGCCACGGCGAGCCATATCCTCATCCCGGTCCAGCTCTCCGACGAGACCGAGGACGTACTGTTCGACCACCTGGATGAGTTGGAAGGCATAGCGCTGGACAGGGATCTGAAGACGGCCGCCGACTCGCTGGGCGTCCAGATCCGTGAGGCGATCACCCTTACGGAATCGACGGAATTCGTGCCGGGTGCGGGGGCGCTCGGGGTGGGTGTGGATTGGGCGTTCGACCCGACAACCATCATCGGAGACCTCAGCCAGTTCTTCGAGAACGCGAGCGGTTTCCACATTCTCGAGCTCGCTGAGGTGCGAGAGGGCGGAACGTTCGACCTGACCGAGGTGGAGGCGAGCATCGAGGAGCTGCTGCTCCAGCAGAAGAGGAAGGAAGCCGCCATGCGCATGGCGGCGGACGCCGTTTCCGACGGCGCCATGCTCGCCGACATCAGTCAGAGCACCGGCTGGCCGGAGCAGGTCACGCAACCATTCACGAGGCTGGAGTTCGTCCCAGGCCTCGGCCGCGACACGGAGGCAATGGGCGAGGCGTTCGGCCTACCGCAGGGCGTCACGGGCGGACCGGCAGACGCCGGCGAGACGGTCGTTCTTCTGGAGGTTCTGGAGCGATCCGAGCCGTCCATCGAGTCGTTTGAGGCGACGAAGGACGGGATACGGGCTCAACTCACGCTGCAGCAGCAACAGCAGCAGCTGAGCCAGTGGCTTCAGGGGCTTCGCGAAGAGGCAGACGTCATCGATCTCAGAGACCGCCTGGCCCAGCAGGCACAGCAGTCGAACTCGCCCTTCGGCTCCTAGGGGCCGGCGGGCTAGGGGCCGGCGGGCCCCGCCGTCTCGCTCTCGGTCTTCGAGGAGGGCGACGCCTCTTCCTGGCCGCCCGAGATCTCGCCGCCGCTCCCTCCCTCGATCTCCTTCACGGAATCCTTGAACTCCCGGATTCCCTTGCCCAGAGAACTGCCGATCTCCGGCAGCCGTCTCGCTCCGAAAAACAGAAGGATGATGAAGAAGATGAGGAGAAGCTCCCACATCCCGAGTCCACCAAACATGGCAATGCCCCCCCCTCGGCAGGGTCTTACTAGAGAAGCGACCTCGCGAACCACGCGACCAATAGTATCCCTATCACGCTCAGAATGTTCAAGCGCAGCATGAGCGGGCCGAGCGTGATCGCCACCACGTGGAGATCGATCGACAACGGCCCGAGGCTCGCCGACACGGTCGTGATGAAGAACTGTCTCGCGGCGCTCTGGGGCAGTGCCAGGATCAACAGTTCGGTAACCAGGCCACCCAGGAGCAACCCGCCCGCAACGATCAGCGCTACGCGGCGCGCCGTCGCCTTACGTCGTCCGTACTCCATCGCTCAGCTCTGCCTTTGTGTCACGAAATCGACCGCCGCGTGAAGCGCATCCAGACAATCGCCCACCGGTAGGCCGTCCAAGCAACTTCGCGCCCGATCACCATACTCTTCGCCGCGGGTCCTGGCGTATTCCAGCCCCCCGGTTCGGCCCACAGCCTCCACGACCGTCCGAACGGCATCATCGGGAGGATCAGGCTTGTTGAACAGGTCTCGCACGACGCTCTGGTCGGACGGTGCCATCTCGCGAAGCGCGGCGATCAACGGGAGTGTGACCTTGTGCTCCCGCAGGTCCTGTCCGCTCGGCTTTCCGGTCACATCCGTCGGTGCCGTGTAGTCGAGCAGATCATCAGTAACCTGAAACGCCATACCCAGGTTGAAGCCGAAGTCCCTCAGCGGATCGCGAGTGAAGCCAGCTCCGTACATTCCGCCGAGCTCACAGGCAGCGGCCATGAGCGCGGCAGTCTTGCACTCGCAGAGGCGATAATAATCCTCTTCCGAGAACATTAATGTATCATGTGATAACAACTGTCGCATCTCACCAATTGTCATGCGATTAGCTGCATGTCCCAGCATGTAGATCGGCTCGACATCACCCAGGGGGACCAGCTCCATGACCGCCCTCGAGTAGAGGTAATCCCCCATTATGATCGCGATCTGGTGGCTGAATCGCGCATTCACCGTGGGAAGGCCTCGTCGCCGGACCGAGTGGTCGACCGCATCATCGTGGACCAGAGTCGCCACGTGGATCAACTCCACGACGGCGGCAAGGCGAATCGCGTTCTCGGACGGCTGGTCCCCGACTCCGTTCGCCAGCAGGAGGATCGCTGGCCGAAAGAGCTTTCCACGCAGCGAGAGGATGTACTCGCTTACCTCGTCAGTCGCCTCGTAGTCCGCCGGCACCATGCTCGTGATGGCGGCCTCAACCTCTTCGAGACGCTGAGCGACCGGCTCCTTGACTATCTGGAGGGTGGGGGGAGCTGCTTCGAACATCCTCTGTTCCGTCGGGAACGAGTGTTTGGTGTTCCTGCATCCGCCTCGGACCGGCAGCCCGAATTCGGCAAGAGCGCGGCCCAATGTAGAGAGCCTCCGTCGCGATTGTCAAAGCCGAAAGGACCGATTTCTCCCGCGGTTGTGTCCCCGGCGTGCGAGATCAGGGGAAGCCCGACAAACCCTGCTGATCGTATCCGAACTGAAGCTCCGGCGCATCCTTCAGGCCGACGGAAAAGTTGAAGATCAGGTTACCGTTCGGTGACTTGCTGAAGCCGAAGACAGCTTGCCAGCGGTGCAGGTCCCTCTCGAGGGTCACGATCTGTGCCCCGAATTGGCCTTGAGTGATGTTGTACTGCGTCGTCCAGCGCATCCGCCAGTTGGGCGTCGGGCGTAGCGCGATGGTGCCGCCCACCGACTGGCTCTCGTCACCGCCCTCCTCCGGCCGCGATCGCACCAACGAGTAATTGAACTGAACGTTCCAAGGGCCGGACGAGCCACCGTCGAAGCGATCGTCCGGGTCAAAGGAGTTGAGACGCCTGCGGGAATCCAGGCGCTGCGACGAGTTCGCCAAAGCCAGGGGTTGATCCCTACCGCTTCTGCCGATCCCGAAAATCGACCCGAGACTTCGAGACGAGCCGAAGCCGAAGCTGGCTCCTACCGAAGACAGGTACATGTTGAAATCCCGATCGGCGCCGGAGCCTCTGAAGAGGTCGAACTCGATGTTCGTGGCCACGCCGCGCAGCAGGTCCGACGTAATGTTGGTGCGCCACCGCTCGGTGACCAGCTTCGGCTGGTCTGCGCGCTCGAAGTCGAACACCAGCGGTGTGGAGTTCAAGGAGAGGACAACGACGCTCTGTTCGGTGGCCGGCCGCCTCCGCCCAACCTGATCGAGCCTCGATCTCGCGTCCGGGTCGGCTCCCGCCGCGTCGGCGCTGTCCGCCTGCGCCGCGGCAACTGCCA
This sequence comes from Gemmatimonadota bacterium, assembly GCA_039587445.1. Classification (GTDB taxonomy): domain Bacteria; phylum Gemmatimonadota; class Gemmatimonadetes; order Palauibacterales; family Palauibacteraceae. The sequence goes on along the minus strand of JBDHIM010000037.1, from coordinate 49,749 downwards.
GCGAATCGGCAGCGGTGGAGTCCGCCATGACCTCGGCCTCCGGCCCCTCCAGTGGAAACTCTTCGCCCGGCGGCAACTCGTCCTCCAGCCCCTCCTCCGGCAACGGCCCCTGGTCCGGGAGCTCGCCGGGCAGCGGCGGCCGTTCCCGCACCTCCGGTTCTTCCATCGGACCCAGAACCTCCAACTGCTCGCGCTGCGCCTCTTCCTGCAACCGCGGCTTCAGCTTCGCCTCGAAAGTCTGGTTGAAGTTGATCTGCAATCGGTTCTGAGCCGCACCGGAGGGAACGGGAATCCCGGGGATGTTGGCGATGGAATCCGCAACCTCCACGGCGGGCGCGTACGCCCAGGTGAACTGCGGGGAGAACTTGTGCCGGATGCTGGAGAAGGGACCGAATCCAGGCCAGAATCCGAAGACGTCCGTCGTAAGCGTGACGCCGACGTTGAAGCGGGTCGGCACGGTGATGAAGTTTCGGCCCGTGCTGTCCGAGCGGAACATGGCGCCGTCGACTGACACCCTCGGACGCAGCGTCGTCGAGCCCACCAGCCCGAGCCGGTAGCTCGCTGCGACGTTCCAGCGACCGGTGCCCACCAGCTCATCGGCCAGGTCGTTCCCCAAAGAGTCGGCGGGAACCGTAGTCTGCTCGGTATAGTCGGCCGACCCGCTGATGCTCAGCTCGCGGAGCGTGAGGGAGCTGGATATCCGACCCGTCGTGGAGCGTCTGTCATCCCCTAAATCGCGGGTCTGTTCGGTTCGCTGGAAGTTGAGACCGCCGCTCCAGGTGATGTTGTTGAACGCCCCCTGTTGGCTGACCGGGGCGCGAAACAGGGTCACCGGAGAAAAGCTCATGTTAAGGGAGGGCAGCGTGAGGTCCACCCGACCATCCTCCTCGAGGAACTGTCTGCGCCGAGCGCTCAGCGACACGTTGCCGAAACCGAACCGATGGTTGAGGCCGAGATCCGAGGTGATGATCGCGGTCTGCTCGCGGGGATCAAAGCTCTGGTCCTCGAATACCTGCGTGTCCAGTACGTACTGAGCGTTGATCCGGAGCTGGGTCTTCGGCGTCAGCTCCTGATTATGGCTCCAGGCCAGCGACAGGTTCGTGCCCGTCTCGCCGAAGCTGTAGCTGGTAAGCAGGTTTCCTTGCAGGAAGTCCTTCAGAAACTTGTACCGGTAGGCACCGTTCACCCGCGTGAACTGACCCCCGAACCAGTCGACCGTGAACTGGGCATCCATGAAGTCGTTGATCGCCCAGTAATAGCCGAAGTCCGTGATCTGGCGCCCGATGTCCCCCGAGCTCAGAAAATCGTTGATCCCGAACCGAGGTGGAATCAGGCCGCTGCGGCGTCCCGGGCGGATATCCTGCGCAATGAAGGGAAGCCAGGCGATCGGCACGTTGCCCACGTAGAGGACCACGGGCCAGGCCACGAGCGTGTTTTCATTGACGAGCTTGATCTGTCCGGAGGCGAAGCGGTAGTGAGGGAGCTCGAGCTCGCACGAGGTAAACTCCCCCGACAGGACGAACAGCGTATCGGTGCCCGCCGGAATCGCGTCTCCCCGGACCCTCCACGTCGCTCCCCGATCTGCGAACTGGGTCTCGGCATCGAAGATCGTACCCTTCAGGGTCGCGACATCGTAGTAGAGCGGGCCCGAATCGCTGACGACTTCGGCCTGGTCGGGCCCGAGTAGGGCGATGTCACCGAGCGCGGAGATGAAGCGTGATCGCGCCAAGTAGGTGATCGAGTCGGCCCGCAGAACGGCCTGCTCGTAGTTGGCCTGGGCCTCCCCCATAAGCCGCACCGATTCCAGCTCCAGGTCGAGCTCGACCTTCACGCCACGGTACTCGAGGATTCGAAAACCGGGCAGGTTGACGAGCTGCGAGAAGACGTCGTCTCGCTCGGGGAAGCCGCCCTCGCTGAGCGCTTCGCGCCGCACATCCACGTCGGCGACGCGCGTGGAGTCCACGGCCACCGAATCGGTGTCGGCAGGCAGGCCGTCGCGCTGTGCATCGAGGATCCGCGGATCGAGCCGGGGCACGGAGTCCGGGGGAACGGAATCCGGCGGAGCTTCACCCTCCTGCGCGAAGCCGGACTGCCAGGGTGGCGCGGAGCAGATCGCGAAGGCCGCGCATGCCGCGAGCGCCCGCCCGGCTGGCTTCATCGTGCCGCGAGTGCCCTGCTCTTCTCGTCGCCGACGTCCTTGCGGCGGATCGCCACACGGGTGAGCCAGATCGAGAGCTCGTACAGCAGGACGAGCGGCATGAGAAGCATCAGCATCGTGCCCGGGTCTGCCGGGGTCAGCAGGGCCGAGAGCGCCGCGAGTATGACGATCGCGTGCCGGCGGTACTTGGCGAGCGATGTGGGCGTCACGATCCCCAGCAGGCCCAGCACGACGAGAACGACGGGAAGCTGGAAGAGCACGCCAAACGCCAGGATCACGCCGGTGGCGAACTTCAGATACTCATCGATCGTGATGATCGGGGCGAGGCTCTCCGCTTGGAACGTCAGCAGGAAGCGAAGGCCGATCGGGAGTGCCAAGAAGTAGGCCATGCCGACGCCGGCGGCGAACAGGACAATGCCGCCCATGGCTCCCGGAACGACGTACCTGCGCTCGTTCTTGTGCAGAGCGGGCGATAGAAAAGCCCACGCTTGATAGATCAGCACCGGAAGCGCCAGAAGCAGACCGACGGCTACTCCCAGCTTCAAGCTCACGAAGAACGGCGTGGTCGGACTGGTGAATACGAGCTTGCGGCCCGGCAGAAGCTCCTGAATCGGCCGTTCCAACACACCGATCACGTTCAACTCGACCACGGCCAGGAACCCGATGACGGAGCCCACCATGATCGCGATCAGGCTCCAAATGATGCGCCACCTCAGCTCTTCGAGGTGGTCCAAGAACGGCATCTCGGCGCTGTCGCGGGGCATCACTCTTCACCGGATGGCCCGTCGGCCCGATTCCCCGAGCCGCGGAATAAGTCAGCCTGTCCCGGTGCCTCGTATCGCCGGCGTCTCTGCAGCTCGTGTACCTCTTGCTCGAACTGCGTGGTCTCCTGGAAGTTTCGGTACACCGAGGCGAAGCGAACGTACGCGACCTGGTCGAGGGCTGAGAGGCGGTCCATCACCAGCTCGCCGATACGTGCCGTGTTCGCCTCCCGGCCGTCGGAGCTCGCCAGCTCTTCCTCGATGGCATCCACGAGCTCGTCGATCGAGTCGGCCACCGGCCGCTTGGCGCATGCCACCTGTATACTGCGCTTGAGCTTCGAGCGTTCGAAAGGCTCGACGACGCCACTCCGCTTGCGCACGGTGAGCGGCTCCTCCTCCAGGCGCTCGTAGGTCGTGAAGCGGCGCCCGCATGCCGCGCACTCGCGGCGGCGACGCACCGAGCTGCCGGCTCGGACGAGCCTCGAGTCGACGACTCGATCGTCGAGGTGCTGGCAGCTCGGACAGCGCACGGTGGCCCCGGCAGCCGAGAGGCGACGCCGCTAGGAGCAGCTCGAGGCTGGGCTACTGTCTGAGGTCGCTGAGACGTCGCTCGGCAAGGATGGCCTCATCGCTGTTTGGATAGCCTCGGACGACGCGCGAGAAAAATTCGATGGCATCCTGGGTGTTCCCCCGATCCAGCTCGATTCGGCCACTCGCATAGAGGGCCGACGGAGCGCGACGGGAGTTCGGGTATAGCTCCAGCACCCGAGCGTACTCCGCCAGCGCGGCGGCGGGATCATCCGTCTCCTCGTGCGTGCGCGCCAGATAGAACTGGGCATCGGGCGCCAGTTCGCTATCAGAGTAGATGCGGAGATACTCCGCGAAGCCCGCGCGTGCGGTCGCGTAGGCGCCTCGGTTGAACTGGTTCTGGGCGGAGTTGTACAGCGCCGCCGCCGCATCATCGCCGGCAGCAGCGCCCCCGGGGGTGCCGGTTCCGGCATCGCCGATCGGTCCACCCGGGACCACGGGCACCGGGGTGACCTGGCCGTACGCGCGGCTCCGCTGCAGCTCCGTCTCGATCTGGCCCAACAGGTCGAGGACCTGGGCGAGCGATTGCTGGATCTGCGCCAGCTGTCGCCGTTGCTCCGAACGCCCCTGGAGTTGCCGCATCTCCTGCGTTTCCAGGCTGTCGACCACAGCGCCGCGCAGCTCGCGATTCAGGCTGTCCTGACTGGCCTTGATCGCCCTGATCTCGGCCAGCATGTTCGACTCCATCTGCTGTACATCGCCCTTGCTCGCGCATGCCCCGCCAAGAAGGACGAGCGGCAACACCAGCACCCACCTCACCGCACCGCCGTTTCCCATGCTCAGATCGATCCGAGGTTCTCGATCACGAATTCATCGCGACGGTTCTGCGACCACGCGCGCTCGTTGTGGCCCGGGTCGAGAGGCCGCTCCTTCCCGAAGCTCACCGCACGGAATCGATCCTCTCCGATCCCGAGGCCGCTCAGGTAGTTCTTCGCGGCCTGTGCCCGGCGCATGCCGAGCGCGAAGTTGTACTCGATCGAGCCGCGCTCGTCGCAGTGCCCCTCGATCGTGACCCGCACGTCTGTATGACTGCGAAGCACATCGGCCTTTCGGTTGAGGATCGCCACGGACTCGTCCGAGAGCTCCGCCCGGTCGAACGCGAAGTGAATCCTTTCCTCCAGGGTCTCGATGGCATCGATGCGGTCGATCTCTGAGCTGGCACCCCGCGCGCACGCCGTCCCGGCGTACTCCGACATCGCCTGATTGTACAATCGGCGGGCTCCATCGTAGTCGCCCCGGCGCGCCGCCTCCTCCGCCTGCTCGCACAGCGACCGGGCGGCCGCCTCCGCGAGCTCGACCGGATCAGGGCCGGGATCTGCGGCCGGCGGCGCTTCGTCCGTCACCGGCTCCACCTCTGGCTCGGGGTTTGAACTGCAGGCCATCAGTCCGAAAAGGATGAGGCTGGCCATCGCCGTCCAGCGGGCCGTTGGACGCATACTCTTCTCCTTCAGCGTTTCGAGCTTCAACTGTCGGTGGGCGGGACGGGGCCGACGCCGTTTTTTCGTTCTCCTCGATGCAAGCTAGAGCCTCTGCTCAACGTTGCCAAGTTGGCGTGCCATCTGGCCTACTATGGGCCAGGTCCCAGCGCATTCGACCAATCCGGAAGCTGATCTTCGTTGTTTCGCAGGAGGTTCCTGGCCCGTCCCGTGACAGTGTCCAGGACCCAGAGTCCATGGTATCCCCCCCGATCCGAAGAGAAGACGATGTGGCGTCCATCGGGCGCCCAGCTCGGGTCTTCGTTGCGGCCCTCGGAGGTCAGGAGCCTCATCTCCGATCCGTCCGCGTTGACCACCACGATCTGAAACTGTCCCTGAACGCGGGACTGGTAGACGATCCGGTCGTCGAGCGGATTCCAGTCCGGGGACGTGGCGTAGCTGTCTGCGCCTCGCACGAACCGGCTGATCAATCGGGGACGCGCACCGGAGTCCTCCTGCACATAGATCTGTGGCGCTCCGACCGCGCTTCCGGTAAACGCGAAACGCCTTCCGTCCGGCGCAATCGTGGGGCCGAGAGCGTCTCCGACGGCTGTGCTCGTGAGCGCACGCGGACTACCGCCGGATCGGTCGACCTCGAAGATCTCCGTGCCGCCCGACGCATAACGGGCGAAGAAGATCCGGGAACCGTCGGGAGTGAACGCCGGCGTCAGGTGCATGAGGCTGCTGCTCGTCACGGCGCTGGTACGTCCGGCCTCGAGCTCCAGATCGTAGATGCCGGACTCGTCCCCCGAATTCGATTGGTACTGGAAGGCTATGTGGCCCCCGTCCGGTGAAAAGGCCGGAGAGAAAACCAGCGCGTTCCGGCGGGTGGCGCGCCGAACGCCCTGACCGTCGCTGTCGACCACGTATATATCCCAGGTGCCGTCCGTAGCGCGCCGCGAGAACGCGATCCTGCTCGCGGCCATTCCCGGTTCCCCGGTCGCCCACTCCACGACCGCGTCGGAGACCCGGTGTACGGCCATGCGGAAGTCGGGAGACGCTACCGGAGGCAGGGTGAAGGCCTGCACCTCCTTCAGGGAGCCGTAGACGACATCGTGCAGTCCGATGCGGAGCATGGCCTGTTGACCGTTCACCGTGAGCGTGCCCTCCACGAGCCAGACGGCCCCCAGCTGGTTCCACAAGCCGTAGTTGACGGCCGAGCCGATCCGAAGTGAATCGGGAACCGGGAGGATCTCGAAGCGGTCGGAATAATCCAAATCTCGTGCGATCACCGAGTCGATCGCCGCAGCCACGGCCGCGAAGGGAGCCTCCGCATCGATATCCGTGATAGCCAGCGCCGGGACGTATCCGGGGCGGTAGGTGATCCCGAGTCGAACGCCCTCGTCCTCCTGGGCCAGGGCTTGCGAGCCTCCGCCGGAGAGCGCGAGCAGCGCCAGAAGGGCCCAGACTAACGCCGCCGTCGATCCGCGAAACCGCCGATTGCCGAGATGGTGCACGTCAGTTCCTCGGGTCGAAGTAGAAGGAGACGCGCAGTTGATCGCGCGGATACCCCTTGGGAAGCGGGCCAAAGGCCAGCGATCGACCTGCGGCCTCCACGGCTCCCTGAGCCTCGAGATCGAAAGCCGTGACACCTGACTTCTGGGCCCAACCGATATCGCTCACGTTGCCGTCCCGGTGGATGACGAACACGATTTCGGCCCGCAGATGGCGTCCGCCGGTCGGCCTTCGCCAGTATCGGTTGATCTGTCGAACGATGTTCTCCAGGTAGTCCGGGAACGCGAAGACCGCCCCGTCGAGCTGCACATTGACGGTCTCTTCGCCGCTCTCCTCGGCCGCCGCCGGAGGTTGCGTGGGCTCGACCTCCGGCTCCACCCTCGTCTCGGCCTCCGTCGTGGGCGTCTCTCTCGGGGCCGGCTCCGGAAGGCGCTCCCTACGCTCCATCTCCGTCGGTTTCGGCGGAGATGGGCGCTGCGTGCGCGGGGCGAGCTCGGCCGCCGCTGCCACCAGCCTCACGCGATACGTCCGGAGGGGCACCGCCTCCAACGAGGACGGAGCCCGGAACAGGACCGCCACCGCCAGGATGTGGATCGCGATCGAGCCTACCACCGCCGAACGTGGGATCCGGCGGTTGGAAGAATCGGCGCCGTGCCTGGAAGGCTCGCTAGCCGCCACGCCTCGGGTCCTCGGGCTCGGCGATCAGGCTCACCGCCTCGATCTCCGCCTCCTTGAGCTTGCCGATTACGCGCAATACGACCCCGTAGGAGACGTTGGTGTCACCCTTCACGTAGACCGTCTCCGGGTCGCGCCGTCTGATTACCTGCACGACCGCCGCGTCGAACTCATCCAACGTGACGGGGGTGTCGTCGAGGTAGAGCCGGCCTTCACGGTCGATGGTGATCACGATGCCCTCGCTCGCCTGGAGCGGCGCCGAGGGGGCACGCGGCACCTCGATTTCTACCCCTCCCTGGATGATCGGGGCCGTGATCATGAAGATGATGAGCAGGGTGAAGGCAACGTCGACGAGACTGGTCACGTTGATCTCGGCCTGGACTTCGAGGCCCAGATGACGGGCGGATCTGCGGTTCACAGTCGGCCTTCCCGAGCGAGAGTGCCGACGAACTCGCTCGCGAAGCCCTCCAACTCGCTCGTGAAAAGACCGAGCTTGGCAGCGTAGTGGTTGTAGGCGATGACCGCCGGGATGGCGACCGCGAGGCCGACCACCGTGGTGATCAGGGCTTCGGCGATACCCGGAGCGACGGCCGCGATGTTCGCGCTGCCGCGGGCGGTGATCCCGATAAACGAGTTCATCACGCCGATGACAGTGCCCATCAGGCCCAGGAGGGGGCTGACCGAACCGATGATCGCCAGCCAGGAAAGACCGTGGGCGAGGTCGTCACGCTCCTGGGACAGCGCCTTCTCCAGAACCAGCCACAGCGTATCCAGCTGTGTGGACGAGAGGCCCTCGGTCGGATCGACGGGGTCCTGGAGGGCGCGCGGTCGCAGCTCTGTGAAGAAATTCACCCCGTGGCGGAATACCCGCGTATAGGGCGACTCTACTAGCCCTCGAAGCGCGGCGTAGACGTCCGCGAGCCCGGCAGAGCTCTCCATCTCCCGAACGAAGTCGTCGCCTTCCTCCCGGACCCTGCGGAACTCTACCCACTTCCAGAAAATCAGAATCCAGGAAAGAAGCGAGAACGCCAGGAGAACCAGGAGAACGATCTTGGTCGCCGGCGTCGCACGGATGACCATGTCCCACGGCGAATCGAGGGGAGGTGCCTCCTGGAGCGCCGCCGCGACGACCGCCACCAAGGGGATCACGCGCTTCCATCCGCTGCGGCGACCCAGGCATAGGTCTCGGACAACCCCTCAGTCAGGCTGTACTCGGGCGACCAACCGGCACCCTTCAACTTGCGCACGTCGAGCGCGCTTCTGAGAATCTCACCGGCTCTCGCCTCCTGCCGCTCCACCTCGGCTTGCCCCGAGATCTCGATGATCCGCCCTACGAGGTCGTTCACGCTCGTCTCGGTTCCCGTCCCCACGTTGAAGGCGAAGTCGTCGAGGGGCCCCGCGTCCTGAAGCTCCAGGGTCGAGGCCACGATGTTGGCGCTGGCCACGTCCTTCACGTACACGTAGTCCCTTGTCTGTTCCCCGTCTCCGTACACGATCAACGGTCGGCCATGCATCGCCTGTCGCGAGAAGATCGCCACCACTCCGGCCTCCCCATGGGGATTCTGGCGGGGTCCGTAGACGTTCGAGTAGCGCAACGCAACGGATGGCAAGCCCTGCACGACCCGGTAGTAGTCGAGGTACAGCTCTCCCGTGAGCTTGGTCACACCGTAAGGCGACGCCGGGGCCTTCGCTCGTGTTTCCTCGACAGGAAGGTCGTCAGGCTCTCCGTAGACGACCCCTCCGGACGAGACGTACACGACGCGCCCGACGCCCGACCGCCTGCACGCCTCCAGCACGTTCAGGAGGCCGTCCACGTTGATCGATGCGTCGTCGCGTGGGCTGGCTACGGAGACCCGCACATCGATCTGCGCGGCGTGGTGGTTGACCACGTCGAAGCGGCTCCGCCTTAGGAGTTCGGGCAACTCCGGGGATCGAATGTCCATCTCGATGAACTCGGCTCCCTCGGCCACGTTCTCCCGCTTCCCACTGCTCAAGTCGTCCAGTACCGTGACGTCCCATCCCTCGGTGAGGTACGCGTCCGATACATGCGAGCCGATGAACCCGGCGCCGCCCGTCACCAATACTCTTAGACCCATTAGCTTCTCGCTTCGTTGGTCTCTTCGCTCTCGGCATCCGCCGAGCCGTTCGCCGGCCCGGAGCCCTCCATCTCTTCTTCCGTCGCTCCCTCCGACCGCCCCGAGCCCGCGGCGAGCCTGAGTTCTTTCCTCAACCGGTCGAGGAACTCGATCGCGTTCGGATCGGCGGCTGCCTGACGTAGGGCAACCGTCGAGGGGTGCAGGAGCTTGTTCAAGAGTCGCCGCGTGGCGGCTTCGATCCGCTCCCGATCCGACTCGCTCAACCCGTCCAGCCCCACCAGCAACCTCTCCAACTCGGCAAGGCGGACCGCCTCGCCGTGTGCCCGAAGCCCGCTGATGAGGGGACCGATCGCGCGCGATCGGTACCATCTCCAGAAGCGCGTCGCGTGATCCGTCACCAACGCCTCGGCGGGGGCCGCTTCCGCTCGCCTCGCCTCTTCGGTGGCGCCCACCACCTTCTGAAGGTCATCGATGTTGTAGAGGAAGATGCCGGGAAGCCCGCTCACATCCGGCTCCACATCGCGTGGAAGGGCGATGTCGAGGACCACGAGCGGCGAACCGGCCTGCCCTCGTGAAGACTCCAGCTTGTCACGCGTGACGAGCGGCTCCGCCGCCGAGGTGGAGGTCACTAGGATGTCGACCTCGAAGACCGCCTCCCAGACGTCCTCCAGCGAGATCGCCCGGCCGCCGATCTGGGCCACCGTCTCCTGCGCCCGATCGAGGGTCCGGTTGGCCACCAGCACGTCGGAGATCCCCTCGGAAAGGAGACATCGGAGCGTCGTGATGCCCATCTCGCCGGCGCCGAGCACCATGGCGCTCCGTCCCTCGAGGGACCCGAATACTTTGGCCGCCAATCGCACCGCGGCAGAGGGAATCGAAGCCGCCCCTCGACCGAGCGACGTCTCGGAGCGCACCGCGCCACCGACGGCCTGGGCCGATTGAAACAGGCGATGGAGGACCGGCCCCACGCTGTCGGGCAGCGACAGGCCCAACTCGTAGGCATCGCCGACCTGTCCGAGGATTTCCGCTTCGCCGACGACCAGAGAATCGAGTCCCGCGGCCACTCGAAACAGGTGGAGCACGCTCTCGTGGCCGTGGCGATGATACAGGTAAGCCTCGACCTCACCCGGGTCCATCCCTGTCCGGGCGGCAACCGCGTCGGTCGCCACGGCCTGGGCGGAGGCCGGATCGGCCGCGTGGAGATAGAACTCCGTCCGGTTGCAGGTGGAGAGCACGACACATTCGTGGATCGCCGGCGACTCGATCACCTCATGCACGGTATCCCGGACGCTGGCGGAGTCGACGTACACCCGCTCGCGCAACTCGATGGGTGCCGTGTGATGGCTGAGCCCGACGAGAGCGATGGTCGCCGCATCCACCCGCCCTCCGTCCCGCGCGTCTGCTCCCAAGGCGCCCCGCACCTACAGGAAGAAGCCGGCTTCCCTCGCCGTGATCCGGAGAGCGAGAAAAGCCACGAAGGTCACGAGAAACGCCACGGCGCTGATGACGGCGGCCCGTTCGCCGCGGGGGCCCGGCCTGGAGCGTGCAGCGATCGCCACGAGATACGCGCCCCACGTCACGATGCCGAGAATGGTGCCCGGATTGTCCAGGGCCAGCCCACGACCGAACGTGAGGGTCCAGCTCCAGCCGGCCAGGAGGCCGACGCTCAGCGCGGGGAAGCCCACCGCCAGGCCCACCTTGTTCAACCGGTCCAGCGACTCCAACGCGGGAAAGAAGCTGAATACGGAGCCGAACTCCTTCCGTTTGAGTGCTCGAAACTGGAACACGTACATGATGGCGGCGGCCGACGCCGCGGCGAGCCCGGCGTAGCCGATAAAGATCGCGGACACGTGCAGGACGAACCATGGTCCGCGAAACGCGATCTGCCTACTGGTCGGCTCGATTCCGACGGCGACCGCTTCTCCGACCAGGAGCAGGACCAGCGGCAGCAGGAAGAGGCCGGCTGCGCGCAGATCGGTTCGCACCGAGGCGGCCAACACGAACGAGGAGATGAACAGGGCAAGCGAGCTGGAAGCGGGCCCCAGCCCTACGAGGGGAAGGCTCCTGTACAACAGGGCGTAGAACAGAAGGCCGACCGCGTGTACGGCGAGCCCGCCACCCACCACCGTCACTCCGGAGATCCCCGGCTCCCTTTGCCCGCGGAAGCCGCGCAGCTGGAGGACCCAGGCCGTCGACGAGGGCGAGGAGGTGGAGCCCGAGAATCATCTATGATCTCGCGGTTGCTCTCGCATGGAAGCCCGCCGAGCGGGGACCGAGCCCGGTCGGTGCCACGGGACGCTCAAGGGACAGGGAATACCGCCTGGCCAACGAGGCGAACCTGAGCGCCATCAACCGTACCGACATCTCGCATCCGCACGACGACCACGGTCGACGTCTTCGGGCGCACCTGCACGACCCGCAGGAGAGCCTGTCCGTCGTCCACGGGGGCTGAGGCCGCGTTCGAGACGTTGGGCGCGAAGGTGACGAACTCGTCGCCGATGCCGATTCCCTGCTCGGCCCCGACATCCAGAAAAGCGACCTCGGTCAGGCCGAGCAGCGGCCCCCTGTTGGCGATGCCAAGGATTTGGCCCGTGACGCCGGCCTCGGCAGGGACCGCGCCTACCGGCGGTGGCTCAGGGTACGGGAAAGGCCGGATCACCGGATCGCCCACTTCGTAGTCCGCGAAGATCTGACTGACGTGCGCGTAGACGGAGTCTCCCCTCGCCTCGAGAACCGTCAGGACGGCCACGGGCTCCACGACGCGGCCGTGTCGGCCAATTCGATGCCTCCACTTGAAGGCGATCAACTCGTCCCCTACCTCGGCCGGCAGCCCGGCCAGTTCCAGCACGACTCTTCGGTTGAGTGGGATCGTTTCGGGAAGCCTGAGCCGGAGGGGATTCGCCACGACCTGTCGCGCCGTCGAGGCGGTCGGGTCGATATCCTCCGTTGCGGCGAGGAACGGCGCCCGGTTGAAGTCGCTCCTCGACACGGAAGCGAGATTCGGCCGTGCGTCGACCCCGAATCCTCCGAGTGTCACGGCGCGCTCGGGAGTACGATCGAAGAGGCTCGGCCCGGCGAACGGATCCTCTTGCAGCAAAGCCGGTCGACCTGCGGGCGGCTCCCGCCCCTGCGCCTCCGTCCCGGGTTCCTGCGTCGCAGGCTTGGCAATCGAGGCGGATCGAGCTGGCAGGCGCAATCTCTGCCCGGGGAGAATCAGATCCGGGTCTGTGATCGACGAGCCATTCAGGTCGTAGATCTCCTGCCATCTCGGCCCGTCGTTCAGGTATCGGACCGCCAGGCTCCACAGGGTGTCCCCTCGGTTCACCTCGTGGACCGGAGCTCCCGCCTCCTGGCCACGAACCAAACCGGGTGAAAAGAGCAGGACCAGAACCATCCCCCCGCGGACGGCTTCACGGCGCGTCGCGGCAGCCACGAGCTTCACCCACGGCGGTGCTGGCATACCGGCTATCCCTTCGATTGGGCGGAGGATGCGATCCGCCGACAACATAACGGCAAATCGCGGCCCCCGCATTCCGTCGGCGAAGCAACCCCGCCATATCACGAAAAAAATGGCGACTGTGCCGCAAGTCGCTCCCCTGGATGAATTTGTGCCCGCATGTGAAAAAGTTGCCGAGGCAGTTCCGCCCCTCCCCACCCGGGGACGCGTCCGAGGCGACGGTCAAGGCCGCCAGGGCGGCTCCTCCCGGCCTCGAGGTCGGCCGCGGGACCCGAGTACGCGTCTTGCCGTGCACGGGGGTTGTAGCAGGAGCCGGTAGGTCGTTGTCGGTGCAGGGAGTTGTACGAATGAGCGTTCGCGCCGCATCGCTGCTCGGGGCGCTTGGCGTGGTTATCACCGCGTCGGTAGCCACGCGAATACAGGAAAGCCCGATGGTTCTGGCGGAGGCCTTCGTGAAGGCCGCCAACGCCTCTGATCGCACTGGGTTGGAGAACCTCGTGCACCCGGACGTCATCCTGTACTTGAAGGAGCGCGATCCCGAGCGTTGGGAACAGGTCCTGGCAGGGTGGGCCGGCACCCGCTTCGGAGCGGGCTACGACATCGTCGTGAGGCCGAGCTCCGAGGTGGACCTGTACGATGAGGAGCAGCAAACGCTCGTCTTCGGCGACAGACTCCGATTCCGATTCCCCATCCAGCCCCCGACCCATTTTCTGATCATCCAGATCAGGAACCGGAGCCCTCTCGACGCGAGCGATGAGAGGCCGCTGCTCGGGTCGAACGCCGTCGAGGCGGTGCGGGAGGATGGCGGCCGTTGGTACGTCACGGTGCCGATCGTCGAGATTCAGCCGGATTTCTGAATCCGAGGAGAGGACGCCGGGCGCCGGGAATCGTCGGACGTCCCGCCGCCCCGAGAATCAGAACGGGAGGTCGTCCTCCCCGGCGAGCGACTCGTTCGAGAAGTCCGAGTAGTCGTCCTCGGCCGGACGGCCTGCGGGAGCTCTTGCGCTTCCCTCGACGCGCGCGTCACCACGGCCACCGAGCATCACCATCTCGCGCGCTCTGATCTCGGTGGTATACTTGGTCTGGCCGTCCTGCCCCTCCCACTGGCGATACTCGATCCGGCCTTCCACGTAGACGCGATCGCCCTTCTTCAGATAGCGTTCGCAGATCTCGGCCAGCCGATCCCAGGCGACGACACGATGCCACTCGGTCTTCTCCTGCTGGCTGCCGCCTCGGTCGGTCCACGTCCTGCTCGTGGCGACCGAGAGCGTGGCGACCCGGGTACCACCAGGCGTGGTTCGCACCTCGGGGTCAGCTCCGAGGTTGCCGATCAGCATCGATTTGTTGAGGCTACGCGCCATGCGGCTACATCCGAAGGTTGAGGGACTCGTGAAGCGTCAGTTAGCGCAAGATTAACGGGCCGGTCGCGAGACTGTCAACGAGAGCCGATCGAGGTCGAGACGCATGATGAGGGCGTCTTCACGCGGCGACGCGTAATAGTCCGGGCGTGAACCGACGATCCTGAATCCGGACGCCTCGTAGAGGCGCCGCGCGATGGCATTGCTCTCTCGGACCTCGAGGAACACCGCCCGCGCCCCGCGACTGGCGGCCTCCTCGAGCACGTGGCGAAGCAGCACTCGTCCGATTCCCTGCCCACGCCGCCCGGGTCTAACGGCCAGGTTTCCGAGTTCCGCTTCATCCGCCGCAAGCCACAACGCCGCATAGCCGGCGACGCCCTTGTTCTCCTCGGCCACGAGAAGGGACGCGTTCGGTCGGCGAAGGAGGGATCGAAACGTGAAGGCCGACCAGGGCAGCGAGTATGACCGTCGCTCGATCTCGGTCACCTCGCCAAGGTCCCGGCGGCGCATACGGCGGACCGTCGGCGACCTGGCCGCCTCTTCCACGGGTCCGTGCGTCCTGGCGAACCACCGCGGGCCGAGCTGCTTCACCGCAGCACCCGGCGATTTGACAGCCGCTCCGCAGCGGAAGGGAGGAGGTACTCGGGCTGCCAGCTACGGACGTCCCCGACCCGGCCGTCGGGCCGCTCGCGAGCCAGGTGCAACAGAGCTTCTGCGCGAGGCCTCGAGTGCTCTTCCGGCAACAACCGGCCTCCTGCCGCTACGATCATGTCTTCGTGCCGCATCGCACCGTCGCCGCCGAAAGTCCAGGCGTCGAGCGGCTGAAGCTCGGCGATGAGCTCCGGTACCATCCATACCTGGGGAGGTGCGAGGTCGACTAGCGGGATCGTCGACTCGTACGTGGCGGCGAAGACGCGTCCGCCTCTCGCGTCGAACATCGCGCACGCGCTTCCGTCGACCGACCTCCCGGCCACGACGGCGGAGAGGCTCGAGTAGGCGTAGAGCGGAAGCCCGCGAGCGAAGCACAGCCCCTTGGCCAGGGCCGCTCCGACGCGAAGACCCGTGAAGGACCCGGGGCCCGAGCCGACGGCGATTCCCTCCAGACTGCCGATGGCAACGCCCGCTCTCGCCAAGAGGTCTCGGATCGCCGGCAGCATGGACTCAGAGTGCGCTCCCTGGGCGGCAAGGGTCGAAGCGGCGATGATGCCGCTTCGGTCTCCAATCGCGACCGATCCGATATCCGTGCTCGTGTCGAGGGCCAAGATGAGCATCGCGTCAGGCCGGCAGGCGGGGTGCATCGCCCCGCGTGTGCGCCGAGACCCTCCTTCGATCGGATCTCTCGGCAAAGGCGAGGTGGATGTCCCACCGCTCGTCCGGCAGTAGCGCCGCGGCATTGTCCGCCCACTCGACGAAGACGGGACCGCTTCGCGCCAACAGTTCCTGCCAGCCGATCTCCCATACCTCCTCTTCGGACTCGATCCGGTACAGATCCACGTGGTGCACGAATCCTCCGTCCGGGAGGCGGTAGCGGTTCACGAGCGTAAAGGTCGGGCTCGGTATCGGCCCCGCGACCCCGACGCTTCGGCAGGCGGCGCGGACGAGCGTGGACTTCCCCGATCCCAACGGGCCGTACAGAGCCACGAACACACCGTTTCGAACGACCTGACGCCCGAGATCAGCGGCCCAGCCTCGAAGCTCGGCTTCGCTCAAGACTCGCCGGACTTCCCCGCCGGGGTTGGGACACTTCTCGCTCCGAGTCACCGGATCAGCGACCGGTTCGCCGTAGGGCCCCGATGCGGCTACGAGGTGACCGAGACCGACGCGCGGGTTCGAGTTCCGCCTTGATCTCGAACAGCTCGTCGCGGATCCGAGCGGCCTGCTCGAAGTCCAGTTGCTCGGCGGCACTCTTCATCTCCGCCTCCAACCGCTCGACGAGAGCTTCCGGTTCCAACTCACCGTAGGCCGAGAACACCTCGGCTACCCGTGGCTCTTTCCGCTCCCGAGCGTCTGCGACAGCCGTCGTGAAGCGAATCTCTTCCACCGACTTGACGATCGAGCGGGGCTCGATCTTGTGCTCGCGATTGTAGGCGGCCTGAGCGCGGCGACGTCGCTCCGTCTCTTCGATCGCGTAGCGCATCGAGTCCGTGACCCCATCCGCGTAGAGGACGGCCGTCCCGTTGAGGTTGCGCGCAGCCCTCCCGATCGTCTGCACCAGGGAGCGATGTGAGCGGAGAAACCCCTCCTTGTCCGCGTCCAACACCGCTACGAGCGATACCTCGGGGATGTCCAGACCCTCGCGGAGCAGGTTGATTCCGACAAGAACATCGAAGACGCCCAGCCTCAAATCGCGGAGAATCTCCACCCGCTCGATGACGGCGATATCGGAGTGCAGGTACCGGACTCGGACGCCCCGGTTCGCCAGGAAATCGGTGAGATCTTCCGCCATGCGCTTCGTGAGCGTGGTCACGAGCACCCGCTCGCCCTGTCCGGTCCGGGCCCGGATCTCTTCGAGCAGGTCATCCACCTGGCCCCGAACGGGGCGCACGACCACCTCGGGATCCAGCAGGCCGGTGGGTCGAATCAACTGCTCGACCACCACTCCCTCGCATCTTTCAAGCTCGTAATCGCCAGGCGTGGCGCTCACGAAGAGCGCTCGGGGAACCAGTTCCTCCCACTCTTCGAAGCTCAGAGGCCGGTTGTCCAGCGCCGACGGGAGGCGGAAGCCGTGTTCCACGAGCGTCCCCTTCCGGCTCCGGTCGCCGTTGAACATCGCCCGAAGCTGCGGCACCGAAACGTGCGATTCATCCAGTATGAAGAGGAAGTCGTCCGGAAAGTAGTCGAGCAGGCAATACGGACGCTCTCCTGGAGAGCGTCCATCCAGGTGCCGCGAGTAGTTCTCGATCCCCGGACAGATCCCCAACTCGCGCAGCATCTCCAGGTCGAACTTCGTCCGCGTCTCCAGTCGCTGAGCCTCCAGCAGTCGCCCGCCGTCGCGCAACTCCGGAAGACATTGCCTGAGTTCTCGACCGATGGTATCGATCGCCGTTTGCAGTCGACTGAAGCCTGTCGCGTAGTGAGTGGCCGGGTAGATAGCGGCCCGATCCAGCGTCGCGATCGTCTCTCCGGTCAGCGGATCTGTCTTCGAGATCCGCTCCAACTCGTCGCCCCAGAGCTCCAACCGGACCGCCTGCTCTTCGTAGGCGGGCAGTACCTCGATGACGTCGCCGCGCACCCGGAACGTGCCGCGGCTGAAGTCAAGGTCGTTCCGGTTGTACTGGATCTGGACGAGACCCTCCAGGATCTCCCGGCGGGATATCCGCTGCCCGCGCTCGAGCGTGAGCATGAGCGCTCGATACTCCGCCGGGTGGCCCAGTCCGTATATCGCCGAAACGGACGCCACCACGATCACATCCTGCCTCTCCATCAGAGACGACGTGGCACGGAGCCTCAGCCGGTCGATATCCTCGTTGATCGACGCGTCCTTCTCGATGTACGTGTCCGTCGCCGGTACGTACGCCTCCGGCTGGTAATAGTCGTAGTAGGAGATGAAGAACTCGACGGCGTTGTGGGGGAAGAAGTGCCTGAGCTCCCCGTACAGCTGTGCCGCGAGGGTCTTGTTGTGGCTCATCACGAGGGCCGGCCTGCCGAGCTCGGCGATGACCCCCGCCATGGTCACCGTCTTGCCGCTGCCGGTGACGCCAAGGAGCGTCTGCCAGCGCTCGCCGCCGTCGAACTCGCGGGCGAGCTCGACGATCGCCTTCGGCTGATCGCCGGTGGGCTCGAATGGTAGCTGTAGATCGAAGGTCTGGCTCACGGCGTTCAGGAAGCTGGGACCGCGCTGCGACGAGCCGATGCCGGCAGGTCACCCGCCCGATCTTCAGAGGGTCTCGATCGTCAAGTCGCTCTCGCCGAAGCTCTCCCGCCGCTCGATGGCGATCACGCCCTTCACCCGCTTGACCTGCTTCATGACCTTCTTGAGGTGGGAGAGATTCTCCACCTCGACCACGAATTGGCCCTGCATGCCGCCTTCCACGGAGCGGATGTCGGCCGACTGGATGTTGGTCCCGGTGTCGGAGATCGAGCGCGCGATGTCGGCGAACAGACCGTGGCGGTCGGTCCCTTCGAGGACCAGGCGGACGAGAAACCGCTGGCTCTCGTCCGTGTCCCACTCGATGTCCACGCGACGCTCCGGGTGGTCGGCGAGGTTGAGGACGTTCGGGCAGTCGCTGCGGTGTATCGACACCCCGCGGCCACGGGTGATGTAGCCGATCACGTCATCCCCCGGGACCGGCTGGCAGCACTGGGAGTAACGGACCATGAGGTTGTCCATCCCCTGGATGCGGATGCCCTTCTGGCTCGTGCGAACGCGGTCGACGAGCTTGGCGAAAGCTCCGGCCGCCCGGTCACGGGCCGGCGCTTCTTCCTCGGGAAAGACGGCTCGAACCGCCTTGGTCAGCCCCAGATCCCCGCGACCGACAGCGGCGTAGAGCCCTTCGGCGCCGCCCTCGAGCGCCAGCTCCCGTGCCGCTTTGTCGAGCTGATCCTCTTCCGGTCTCCTCCGGAGCTTCTTCCACTCGCGGTTGAGGATCTCCTTGCCGAGATGGACCGCCGACTCGTATTGCTCCCGACGGATCCACTGGTTGATCTTGCTCCGTGCCCGACTCGTACGGACAAAACCCAGCCAATCTCGGCTGGGGGTCTGGGAGTCGGAGGTGATGACCTCCACCGTATCGCCGTTGCGCAGCGGTCGGGAGAGCGGCGAGATCCGGCCGTTCACACGCGCCCCCGCGCATCTCGTGCCGACCTCCGTATGCACGGCGAAAGCGAAGTCGATCGGCGTGGCGCCCTTCGGAAGCTGCTTCACGTCGCCTGCGGGGGTGAAGACGAAGATCTCGTCGTGATAAAGGTCGATCTTCAGGAACTCCATGAACTCTTCGGGCTCTCGCGTCTCCTGCTGCCACTCCAGGACCTGCCGGAACCAGGCGAGCTGCTCGTCCAGCTCGTCTTCGCGCCCGACTTCCTCCTTGTAGCGCCAGTGGGCCGCGATACCGAACTCAGCCGTTCGATGCATGTCGTCGGTTCGAATCTGGATCTCGTACAGACGACCACCCGGACCGAACACGGTGGTATGGAGGCTTCTGTACAGGTTGGACTTGGGACTCGCGACGTAGTCGTGGAAGCGCTCGGTGAGCGGCGTCCACTTGTTGTGGATCACGCCGAGCGCGTGATAGCAGTCCCGGGCGTTGGCGACGACGACGCGCATCGCGAGCACATCGTAGATCTCGTCGTACGGCTTGTTCCGCTTCACCATCTTCCGGTAGATGGACCACAGATGCTTGGGCCGGCCGTAGACCTCGGCGCGCACTCCGGCGGCCTTCAGCTCCGCGCGCAGCGGCTCCTCCATCCGTCCAATCAGCTCTTCCCGCTCGCTCCGCTTGTTGGCGACCCTTTGTACCAGCTCCCGGTACTCCTTCGGCTCGAGAAACTTGAAGGCCAGGTCCTCGAGCTCCCACTGCACGCGAGCCATGCCCAGTCGGTGAGCGAGCGGGGCGTAGATCTCGCGTGTCTCGAGCGCGACGCGTTGCCGCTTCTCCTCGGGCAGGTGCTCTAGCGTGCGCATGTTGTGAAGCCGGTCCGCCAGCTTGACGATGATCACCCGCGCGTCCTTGGCCATCGACAGGAGCAGCCGGCGGTAGTTCTCGACCTGCTGCTCGGCCAGGGATCCGAAGCGGAAGCGGGAGATCTTCGTGAGACCCGCGACGATCGTCGCGATCTCCTGCCCGAACTCGTCGCGAATCTCCTCGATCGGCGTGCCCGTGTCCTCCACCACGTCGTGGAGCAGAGAGGCCGCGATGCTCACCGAGTCGAGGTAGATCTCCGAGAGGATCTTCGCGACCTCAACGCAGTGGCGGATGAAGTCCTCTCCGGAGCGGCGCTTCTGGCCCGCGTGCTTTTCGCTGGCGTACTGGAAGGCGAGTGCGAGGAGCTCGAGGTCCAGACGATCCTGGTACTCACGCACCACCTCGAGGAAATCTTCGGGGAGAAGCGAGAGGACGCTCTCCGCTCCGGAGACTTCGGGCCGCGCCAACTTGGTTTCGGGCTTCGCCATGTGAGACCGCACAGATCGATGGAGCGCAGACTTCGATGGATCGCGCAAAGTCGGGCCAAGATCGGACCAGACATAGAGTATACCGACTTGGGACCGGCCGGTTGCATCTTGGCCTTGTCTCCCTCCTGCAGAGCCGTCGAATGGGAGCCACGGCGGGGCCGCGCTGAGCGAACGGTCCGGGCCGCCGGACCCCCGTTTTCCGGGCTGACGGGGCCAGCCCTCCCTGCCCACCTCTTAACGAGCCGGCGCGCGCCGGCTCCCGGCCACCGGGCCGCGTTCGGCAAGGCTCACGTAGGCCGAGTCACCGACGATCACGTGGTCGCGTACCGGAATGCCCAGCAAGCAGCCGGCTTCCATGAGCTGGGCAGTAACGGCGAAGTCCTCGGCGGAAGGCTCGGGATCGCCGCTCGGGTGGTTGTGGACAACGATGATGCTGGCGGCCGCGTGTGCGATCGCAGGAGCGAAAACCTCGCGGGGGTGGACGAGAGAGGAGTTCAGCAGGCCCACCGTCAGCCGCCGCTCCGAGCAGATGCGGTTCTGGGTGTCAAGGTAGATCGCCCAGAACTCCTCCTGACGGCGGTCCCGGAGCTTTGGTCCCAACCGAAGGAACACGTCGCGCGGACCTCTGACTCGTCGGGTCGCCCGTCCCTCCTCGCCGGCGAGGCGTCGCCCCAGCTCCATCGCTGCGACGATCCGGGCCGCTCGGGCCTCGCCGATCCCTCGCACGGCGGTGATCTCGGCCGCCTCCGCCCGAGCCAGGCGCCGGAGGGATCCGTCGTAGGCATCCAGCAAATCGGCTGCCACATCGATCGAGGAGCGGCCCTTCGAGCCGACCCCCACGATGATGGCGAGGAGCTCCCTCGTAGCCAGGGCGGCAGCCTGCAGGGAAGCGAGGCGCTCGCGTGGCCGCTCGTCCGCCGGCCACTCGCGAATGGTGGGGCTCACGGCTTGGAAGGCTCGGGGCACATGCCGACAGCGTCGCCGCCGGCATCAAGACAGCATCAAGGTTTCGGCCCGATCCCCGGCATCGAGCCGTTAGAAGCTAGAACATCGTGTTGTCGTGAGCCGATTCCTCGGGCACCGTCTGAAGCACATCCCAGTGCTCCACGACCTTGCCGTCCTCGTCGAAGCGGAAGATGTCGATGCCGGCGTAGTCAGGAAGCCCGGGCGCCCTCTGCGATCGCCCGCTGGAAGTGCACCCGCTTGCCGGGATACTCGGCGGCCATCCGCTCAAAGTAATCGATGAACGCCTGCTTCCCGTCTCCCACGTCCGGGTTGTGCTGCACGTACTCGTCGCCGACGTACGCTTCGACCGCCTCTGCCGGTTTGCAGTCATTGAAAGCGAGGCCGTAAAAAGCCATCGCCGTCCGCCTGTTCCGCTCCAATCGATCACTCATGAATCCCGACTCCGTTCGGAACGCGCGCCTGATGTGTGAAACGGGGGGCCACTTCCACCGGCTCGTCGGAGCTACCTGGAGGGCACCGCAGATCGCCGCGCCGTCGGCCGCCGAAGCGCCGGGCGAGCGCTTCCGGAGCGAGCCTCAAGGCGCCCTGAGGAGACCCCGCAGGGCGAAGACCGAGGAGGCTCCGAAGAAAGGCGCCGGAAGCGAGACGAAGGAAGCCTCGCTCGGCGCCCAAGAGGCGGCCCGCTACGCCACCCTTCCGTGGCACTTCTTGTACTTCTTGCCCGAACCGCACGGACAGGGGTCGTTCCGCCCGGGCTCGTCCTCGACCGCCAGCGGCTGTGCAGGTCGCCTGACCTCCGGCTGCGGTGCCATCGCCTCCGGGGCTGCCGCGGCTGCGGTCGCTACCCCCGTGGCCGCGAACTCGGGCTGCCTGGCCGCGGGCGCGGGGGCGGCGTCGCGGGGGGCCTGCGCCGCACGCACGCCCGTGCCTATGGTGTCGGAGGGTCCGCTCGTGCCCGTGATCTCCGGCGGTCGAAGGCGCATCGACGGCTCCACGTGCGCCCGGAAAAGCAGGTTGGCCACGCTCCGGCGCATGTCCTCCAGAAGGTCCACGAACATCGCGTACGCTTCCTTCTTGTACTCGATCAGCGGATCGCGCTGGCCGTACGCCCGGTAGCGGATGGAGTCGCGGAGGTGGTCGAGATCGTAGAGGTGGTCCTTCCACTTTTCGTCGATCACCGAAAGCACGATGAAGCTGAGGACCCTCTCGGCGAACTCCAGAACCTGCTCGAGCACCTCCTCGGGCTCCTCCCAGGGGAGATCCGCCGTGTCCCCATCCCTGGGGAGAAAATCGGCGACCAGGAAATAGTCGATCAGCAACCGTTCGTGCAGGGCACCCAGGTCCCAGTTCTCCGGATGGCTGCCCGGCGGCACGTGCAGCTCTGTTCGGTCTCGCAGAGCCGTTTCGATCATCTCCCAGGCCTCGCCCTTCAGGTCTTCTCCACCCTCCAGGGCGAACAGGCGAAGGTCGTAGATCACCTCGCGCTGCTGGTTCATCACATCGTCGTACTCGAGCAGCCTCTTTCGGGCTTCGAAGTTCTGCATCTCCACCCGCTTCTGCGCCCGCTCGATCGACTTCGTGATCATTGGGTGGGTGAGCACCTCCCCTTCCTCTGCCCCGAGCTTGTCCAGCAGTCGCGTCACGCGGTCCGAGAGGAAGAGCCGCATCAGATCGTCCTCGAGGGAGAGGAAGAAGCGGCTGCCGCCGGGATCGCCCTGGCGTCCTGATCTACCGCGAAGCTGGCGGTCGATGCGGCGCGACTCGTGGCGCTCCGTACCGAGGATCTGCAGGCCGCAGGGCGGATCCGCGTAGCAGTTCATCTCCTTGATCTCGGACTGGGACAGGTCCGGCTCCTCGTTCACCTGGCCGAACGCCGGCTCTCTCGAGAGCAGACCGCAAACGCCGCACTTCACCACCCCGTCGCCGAGCTTGATGTCGGTGCCGCGGCCGGCCATGTTCGTCGCGATCGTGATCGCGCCGGGCTGCCCGGCTCCCAGCACGATGTTCGCCTCGCGCTCGTGCTGCTTGGCGTTGAGCACTTCGTGGCGCAGCCCTCGACGCTTCAGCATCCGGGCGACCTTCTCGGAGACGTCCACACTCGTGGTCCCGACCAGGATCGGCAGGCCACGCTCGTGCAAGCGCTCGATCTCGTTCAAGAGCTCGGCGTACTTCTCCCGCTTGGCCCGGAAGACCACGTCATCTTGGTCCATCCGGCGCACCGGGCGGTTGGTCGGAATCACGACGACTTCAAGTCCGTAAATCTCGTGGAACTCGCCCTCTTCCGTCTCGGCCGTACCCGTCATCCCGGCCAGCTTCTCGTACATCCGGAAGTAATTCTGAATGGTGATCGTCGCGAGCGTCTGGGTCTCCTCGCGGACGACCGCACCCTCTTTCGCCTCCACCGCCTGGTGGAGCCCATCGCTCCACCGCCGGCCCTCCATCTTCCGTCCGGTGAACTGGTCCACGATGACGACGTTGCCGTTCTCGACGACGTACTCCACGTCCTTCTCATACAGCGAGTGCGCCTTCACGAGCTGGTGGATGACGTGGATTCTCTCGGACTTCTCCGCGTATTCGCGCTCCAGCTCCTGGATGCGGTTCCGCTTGTCGTCGACCGAGAGCTTCTCGTCGTCCTCGACCTTCTTCACGATCTCCGAGATATCCGGGACGACGAACGCCTCCGAATCGCTGGGGCTCAGCACATCCAGCCCACGGTCGCTGATCTGGATCGTGTGTCCCTTCTCGTCCATCGAGAACAGCAGGAGCTCATCCACCTCCTGCAGGCGCTTCTCGCGCATCAGTTCGGCCTCGGTGCGCTGAACGAGCTGCTTCACGCCGGTCTCGTTGAAGAGCTTCATGAGCCGGCGGTTCTTGGGTGCGCCCCGCTGGGCCGCGAGCAGCTTCTCGCCCGCCTCCCATTCCGCTGCGGCGTCGGGCTCCTCCTCGTCCAGGTCCTCGAGGAGACGCACGGACTCCGCTACGAGCTGGTTCACGATGCGCCCCTGCTGGCGCACTAGGCCGGCGACCTGCGCGTTGTGCCTCTTGTAGACGTCCTGATCGCTGGCGCGTCCTGCCGGGCCGCTGATGATCAGGGGGGTGCGGGCCTCATCGATCAGGACGGAGTCGACCTCGTCGATAATCGCGAAGAAGTGGTCGCGCTGTACCCGATCGTCCAGACGAACGACCATGTTGTCGCGGAGGTAGTCGAAGCCGAACTCGTTGTTCGTGCCGTAGGTGATGTCACACTCGTACGCCGCCCGCCGCTCCGCAGTGCCGGGAGACGTGTCGTCCAGGCAACCCACCGAAAGGCCGAGGAACTCGTACACCGTGCCCATCCACTGCGAGTCGCGGCGTGCGAGGTAGTCGTTAACGGTAACGAGGTGGGCACCGCGGCCGGCGAGCGCGTTCAGATACAGCGGCATCGTGGCCACGAGGGTCTTCCCCTCTCCGGTGGCCATCTCGGCGATCTTGCCCTGATGGAGAACGATGGCACCGATCAGCTGGACATCGTACGGCACCATGTCCCAGGTCATCTTGAGGCCGGTAACGACGATCTCCCTACCGATGAGACGCCGGCACGCCTCACGTACCGTCGCGAAAGCTTCGGGGAGGAGCTCGTCGAGGACGTCCTGGGTGGCCTCGGAAAGCTGGGCCTCGGCCTCGGCCATGCTCAGGGTGAGGCTCTCTCGCTTGGCAGGATCTTCAGAATGACGGCGCTCGGCTCGGAGATCTTCGAACCTCGCCTCGTGCTCGTCGATTCGCTCGCCGATTCGCTCCCTGAAACGCCGCGTCTGAGCCACGAGCTCGTCGTCGGTGGCGGACGCGAGGCGTTTCTCGTGATCGAGGATCTCGTCTATGGTCGGCTGGAGCTTCTTCATCGAGCGTGCGAAGCGCGTTCCGAACACCCGATTGACCATCCCGCGTATCGCTATCATGCAGCTATATCGTGAAGAGAGTGGCTGTGCCGACGGCCGAGCGGCCGCGGCGTTCCCGACAACTTATCCGGCGTCGGCTAATAGCCGCGACTTGGCGTTTCGTTCCGATTCTCAGGCGTCTTCCGACTCTGGCGCGGCGTTCGCCACGCGAGCCCACTCGACTTCCACTCGTTCCCTGATGCGCTCGGGCACCAGGTAGCGAATCGAACGTCCCTCCCGAAGTCGGTCGCGAATCTCTGATCCGGAGACGTCGACGCGGGTCACGGCCACGTTCTCGAACGGAACGGGCATCTCGGCAGGCAGCGCCTCACCATCCCGCGCCATGACGGCCAGGCGAGCGACCTCGGAGATCTCCTCGTAACGGCTCCAGGTGTCGATGACGCGAAGCTGGTCCACGCCGATCACGCAGTACAGCTCCTCGGGCGCCATGGTCCGACGGATCCAGCGCAGCGTGTCGACGGTGAACGAGGGTCCGGTTCGGTCCACCTCGATGCGAGACACCTCGAAGCAGGGATTCTCGCCGAACGCCTGCGAGAGGTGGCCGACGTGAGGCGGATCGTACGTGCCGCCCAGCATCCCTAGCCGCTCGCCCACCAACCCACCCGGCGAGCGCTGAGCCTCAAGTGCTCACATCCTGCAGCCTTTGCGCCGCTTCCGTGTTCGGGTAATCGGTCAGCACCCGCTGTCTGGTCACGTCGGCCTCGGCGTCGAAGCCAAGCCGCCGGTAGCTCAGGTAGAGGGTGTAGAGGATGTCGGGGATGACCGGAGCGTTCGGATAGTCCTCGACCGCGGACTCGAAGTAGATGTTGGCCGACTCGTAGAATCCCTGGTCGAAGTAGAACTTCCCCACCCTGAACTGCTTGGCCGCCATCTTGGCTCGAGCCTCCTGCACCAGAGACACGGCCTCGGCCCGCCGCGGACTGTCCGGGAAGAACTGCAGCATCCGCGTGCACTCCTGGATAGCCTGCATGGTGTACTCTTGGTCGCGAGGGAGCGAAGGAGAAAGCTCCCAGTAGGCCGTGCAGGCACCGAGCTGTGCGTCGTCGGCGAGTGGGCTGTTGGGCCGCGTCTGGGCGAAGCGAGTGAACTCAGTCGCCGCCCGCAACGCATCGCCATCCCTCAGGTACGAATCCGCCAGCAGGAAGAGCGCGCTATCCGCGAGGGGACTCAACGGCTCTCGGCCGACAAAATCCAGAAAACCCTTCGCCGCATCGCCGTACTTCCCGTTGTCGTACTTGTCCGCTGCCCACTGAAAGCGTTCCTGTGGTGGCGTCCCGTCCGGAGGGAGCTTGGCGGAACACGACGGCAGCGCCCCGATCAGCACAGCCAGGCCGCACCAGACCGCTCGCGTTCGAGCGCAATCACGAATCATCGTACGTCTCGCTCGAATCCGAACCGAATCTCTCGAATCCTGGCTTCCGCTCGCTCTACCAGGGGACCGGTGCGCGACGGGTTCAGCCGAAGGACCTCCTCGAAAGCTCGCAGCGCCTCGTCGCGCTCGCCGAGAGCCAGCGACAGCTCCCCGTATAGGAACTGCGCGCGGTCCTGCACGGTGCGCGGAACCCCAAGCCGAATCAGTCGGGCCACACGCTCCTGTGCACTCGCCGGGCGCCCATTCTGCCAGTCCTCTTCGGCCGCCTCATAGAGGCAGTTGCCGAGGCTCCACTCGGCCTCGGCGCGTTGCGCTGCCCTGCGAGCGGCTCGCGTGAGGTAGCGCTCGTAGAACGAGATGGCCTCGCGACACGCGCCCAACTCCTGAAAAGCCCGCGCCGTCTCGTAATACACCTCGGGCTCCACGTCGGCGGAATCCGCTAGCACTTTCAGGTAGAGCGGAAGGGCTTCCTCGAACTCGTTGTCCGCCCAGTAGTGTCGGGCGAGCGGCAGGGTCAGATCGCGTGGAACCAACCCCGTGCCGAGCTCGACAAGGGGCTGAAGAGCGCGTGCTGCACTCTCGCGGCTGCCCCGCTCGAAGGCCATCCTGGCCGATGAGCTCAGCCCGGCAGCGGCCTGGAAGCGATACGAGGAGTCCCTCGCGATGAGCTCGGCGTAGTACCGCCGACTCGTCTCAATATCACCTCGCATCCCGTACACCGCCCCGAGCCTCAGCAGGGCACGCTCATCGTCATCCTGGCGAAGCGCGAACTTGTATTCGGCGATGGCCGCATCCAGCCTGCCCTCACCAAACAATCGGTCGCCTCGATGAATCGCATCTCCCGCCTCATCGGCACAACCAATCAGAGATACGAGCACCAGAAGGCCGACGGCTCCGCCGACGCCCCCGTCAGCTCGCCCGAATCTCCGAATCGACCTGGGGAGGCTCCGAAACCACCTCACGCACTGCTCTCGCGCGGCCCGCTCCGACGCTTCGCTCTCCCGGTGATCTTTCTCCAAAAACCATACCGCCAAATGCAATAGATCGCCCTCATTCCATCCCGCCACCCGATCTTCTTCCCCTCCGCGTACGTACGGCCGCTGTAAGAGATCCCCACCTCGTACACACGCCACCCCTGTTGGGCCACCTTCGCCGTGATCTCAGGCTCGACGCCGAACGCCCTCTCTTCGATCTCGAGGCTCTGGAGGACTTCACGGCGAAAGCACTTGTAGCAGGTCTCCATGTCGCTGAGGTTGAGGTTCGTCACCATGTTCGAGATCAGGGTGAGGAGCCGGTTGCCGACGTAGTGCCAGAAGTAGAGCACGCGATGCGGACGCCCGCCCAGGAACCTGGAGCCGTAGACGACGTCGGCCTTGTTCTCCCATATCGGCGACAGCAGCAACCGGTACTCCTGCGGATCGTACTCCAGGTCCGCGTCCTGAACGAGAACCGCGTCTCCGCTCGCCGCACCGAAGCCCGTGGAGAGGGCCGCGCCTTTCCCTCGGTTGACGTCGTGGAGGATCAGGCGGTCGATGGACCCGGCTTCCGCCAGGCTTTCGAGAATCTCTCGGGAACCGTCCGTGGAGCCGTCGTCGACGACGACCAACTCGATCTCCAAAGGCACGCCCCGGACTCTCCGGACGATCTCCTCCACCGTCGTTCGCTCGTTGTACACGGGCATGACGACGGAAACTCTCCGGTGTGCGTTCACGAGGATGCTCGCCGCGCTATCCGGTGAGGATCGTCGGAGAGCCGAGCCGCTTTTCCTCCTGGAGCCGACGGAAATACTCGATCGTGCTCGACAGGCCCTCGCGCAGGGAGATCCCCGGCTGCCAGCCGAGGAGCTCGCGGGCTCGCGCGATGTCGGGCTGGCGCGTCTTGGGATCGTCTTCCGGCAGCGGCAGGTAGCGTATCTCGGATGATGACCCGGTGAGCTCCAACACGAGCTCGGCCAGCTCGGCGACGCGGAACTCGCCGGGATTGCCGATATTGATCGGCTCGGTCACGTCTGAGGCAAACAGGGAGAAAATCCCTTCCACCTCGTCCTTCACGTAGCAGAAACTCCGTGTCTGCTCGCCGTCACCGTACACGGTGAGAGGCTCGCCGCGGAGAGCTTGCACTATGAAGTTGGAGACCACCCGTCCATCGCCCGGTCGCATCCTCGGTCCGTAGGTGTTGAAGATCCTGACGATGCGAGTATCCAGGCCGTGCGCGCGGTGGTACGCCATCGTGAGCGCCTCGCCGAACCGCTTCGCCTCATCGTACACGCCCCGTGGCCCGATCGGATTCACGTTACCCCAGTAGGACTCGGGCTGCGGATGAACGAGGGGATCCCCGTACACTTCGGAGGTGGAGGCCAGAAGGAAACGGGCACCCTTCGCCTTCGCGAGGCCGAGTACCTTGTGTGTGCCCAGGCTTCCGACCTTCAGCGTCTGGATCGGGAGCTCGAGGTAGTCGGTCGGACTGGCCGGCGACGCGAAGTGGAGGACACCATCGAGCTCGCCGCGCACGTACACGTATTCCGTCACGTCTTGCTGAACCAGCTCGAAGCCGTCGCCGAGGAGATGGGTCAGGTTTTCCGGAGTCCCGGTGATGTAGTTGTCCATGGCCACGACGGAATGGCCATCCTGCCGGAAGCGATCGCATAGATGCGATCCTAAGAAGCCTGCCGCCCCCGTGATCAGGACTCTCACTCGACCTGCTCCCTCCCGATTGAATAGTAGGCAAACCCCGAGGCGCGCATCCTCGCCGGCTTGAACAGGTTGCGCCCATCGAACACGATGGGCGTGCGCAACGCCTCCCGCACGATATCCCAGTTTGGTCGGCGGTACTGCAGCCACTCTGTAGCCACGATCAGGGCGTCAGACCCCTCGCACGCCGAGTAGGCATCCTCACCGTAGGCGATGCGGTCGCCGAGCTGGAAGCTTCGAGCCGTCTCCATCGCCTGAGGATCGTGGGCGATGACCGACGCCCCGGCACTCAGCAGCTCTTCGATCAGGGCGAGCGCCGGCGCCTCTCGCACGTCGTCCGTCTCCGGCTTGAACGATAGGCCCCAGATGGTGAATTGGCGACCGCTCAGGTCCGTCCCGAAACGGGCTTTGACCTTGGCCGCCAATAGCCCCTTCTGCTGCTCGTTGGTCTCGTGGACATTCTTCAGGATCGAGAGATCGACGGCCAGATCGTCGCCCGTCTTGATGAGCGCTCTCACATCCTTGGGAAAACAGCTGCCTCCATAGCCAGCACCGGCAAACAGAAAGGACTGGCCTATGCGCGGATCGGAGCCCACACCCTGTCGCACCACGGTGACGTCCGCCCCGGTGGCTTCGCATAGCTCGGCGATCTGATTCATGAAGCTGATCCGCGTCGCCAACATGGCGTTGGCCGCGTACTTGGTCAGCTCGGCGGACGCGATGTCCATGAAGATCAACGGGTTGCCGGTGCGTACGAATGGCTCGTACAGCTCCTCGAGCACCGGCCGCACCTCATCGTCTTCGATCCCACACACGACTCGATCGGGACGCATGAAATCGTCGACCGCCGCCCCTTCCTTCAGGAACTCCGGGTTCGAGCAGACGTGGAAGGCACGATCCGTGTATTTTTCGATCTCATCTCGCACCCGACTCGCGGTGCCGACCGGCACGGTGCTCTTCGTAATCACTACGGCGCCCTCGGTCATGCTCTGCCCGATGACGCGGGCCACGTCCAGAACGTGCTGAAGATCGGCCGACCCATCCTCGTCCGGCGGGGTGCCGACGGCGATGAATATGACTTCGCTCTCGAGCACGGCCGCCCCGATGTCCGTCGTAAAGCGGAGGCGCTTCTCGGCCACGTTTCGTGCGATGAGAAGATCCAGACCAGGTTCGTAGATCGGGATTTGCCCCTCCCGCAGGCCTTGGATCTTGCTCTCATCGATGTCGGCGCCAACCACGTGGTTTCCCGTCTCGGCCAGGCACGCTCCGACCACGAGCCCCACGTATCCCGTTCCCACCACGGCTATGTCCATGGTTCTCCTTCGAGACGTTCAGGACCCGTTCTTCCGCCTCGTTCGCGCACTGCGCGGGCCCAGCGGTACACCCCTCGCACGCTGTCCTCGAGATCGCGCCTCGGCTTCCACCCTGTGTCCCGCTCGAGAAGCCGAGGATCGCCGACGATCCTGGGGCTCTCTTCTGCCCTGACCCGTTCACCGATCACGCGTATCTCCACCTCCACTTCGGCCTCGTCCAGTATCCACTCGACAAGCTGCCGAATCGACACTGGCCGTCCCGAGCATACGTTGTACGCGCGGCTTGGCGCTTCCAGTTCCGAGATGACCCGCAAGCCACGGACCGCATCTCGCACATCGGTGAAATCCCGCTCTACGTCGAGGTTGCCGACCTCCAGGAGCGGCTCGACCTCACCCGCCGCGATCGCGGCGATCTGGAGACTGAAATCCGGTACCGCAAAATGCGGAGCCTGACCCGGACCGACCATATTGAAGCTGCGAACGACGACCGTGTCGAGCTGGTGCGAGCGACGAAAGGCATGAGCGACCTGCTCCTGGCATGCCTTCGACAGTCCGTACGGGGAGTTCGGTCTCAGCGGCATCTCTTCGGAGAGAGGCTCCTGCGTGTGCGAGCCGTAGGCATCACCGGAACCCATCACCAGGATTCGCGGCGAGTAATCCGGGTACTCCTCTCTCACCCGACCGACCGCCGCGCACAGGTTCAGAGTGCCTTCTGCGTTGAGGGAGAACGCCTCGCCGGGCGCTTGTCGAGCCAGGGCCCCCGAGGAGAAGCCCGCGAGGTGGACGATGAGATCCGGCCTCTCGGAGGCGACCAGGCGGAACAACGTGCCGGCGTCCAGGATCTCCGCCTGTTTCCAGGTGGCAGCGTCCACCTCCCGACGTTCGAGAATGGAGGGACGCGGCGGCAAGCGCTGGACCGAGGCGACCACATCGGCACCGGCGGCCAGCAGCTCCCTGAGAAGATGCTGGCCTACGAATCCGTCCCCTCCGGTGACGAGTACGCTCACGTTTGCGGTCGATGGACGCCGGGCTCAGACGAGCCGGCGTGCCAGCGTTCTTGCGCCGTAGGTGATCACGAGGTCGGCTCCCGCCCGCCGGATCGCGAGAGCCGCTTCCAGCATTGCCGCATCGCCGTCGATCCAACCTCGCTCGGCGGCCGCCTGCAGCATCGCATACTCGCCGCTCACGTGATACGCGGCCATCGGTGTACCGAACGCCTCCTTGACCCGGCGAAGAACATCCAGATAGGGGAGGGCCGGCTTCACCATGAGGATGTCCGCACCCTCCTCGACGTCGAGCGCCGCTTCCCGCAAGGCCTCGAGCACGTTGCCCGGATCCATCTGGTAGCCACGTCGATCGCCGAACCTGGGAGCTGAATCTACAGCGTCCCGGAATGGGCCGTAGAACGCGCTGGCGTACTTGACGGCATATGAGAGGATCGCGGTGGCTTCGAATCCTGCCGCGTCCAGTGCAGAGCGAAGTGCTCCCACCCGCCCGTCCATCATGTCCGACGGGGCCACGATGTCGGCACCGGCGTCGGCGTGGCTGACCGCCTGAGCCGCCAACAGCTCGAGCGTCGGGTCGTTGGCGACCTCTCCCTCGTGCACGACGCCGCAGTGGCCGTGCGATGTGTACTCACACAGGCACACATCGGTGATGACGACGAGATCGGGAAGCGATCCCTTGAGCTCGCGAACGGCCGTCTGCACGACACCATCGGCGGCGACGGCTGCGCTTCCTGTCTCGTCCCGCTCGGCCGGGATTCCGAACAGCAAGACCGCGCGGATGCCTTCCTCCCAAGCGGCCGCAGCCTCACGCGCGAGCTCGGCCACGGACAGGCGGTCCACACCCGGCATGGAGAGGATCGCCGATCGGCCCGCCTCCGTCTCCGAAACGAACAACGGGTAGATGAGATCCGAGTGCCTTAGCTCAGTCTCGCGTACGAGCTCCCGCAAGATGCCGGTACGCCGCAACCGTCGAAGCCGCACGTTCGGGAAGCCGCTCAAGCCTCGGCCTCCTCGATAGCGCGGACGAGACCTGGAACCGTGTACTCCGAGGCCACGGCGTGTACGGGAAAGCCCAGGGCCTGGGCGGTTTCCGCGGTGATCGGTCCGATGACCGCGATTCGCGAGTCGCCGATGCGGCCTCCCAGCTCGCCGAAGGCCCGAACGGCCGAGGAGGCGGTGAAGGTGATCCAGTCCCACCGGTTCTCGCGGGCCGGCGTCTGCAGGCTCTCCGCCGCCTCGCTGTTCGCCTCCGTGACGTAGGCCATGACCTCGTCCACCTCCGCGCCGAGGGCGCGCAGGCGCTCCGGGAGAACCGCGCGAGCACCGGCAGCGCGAGCCAGGAGAACCTTGAGACCATGGAGTGGTCGGTCCGCGTCGACGTCCCCGCTGGCAATACTCTCGAGAACGGCGTCGGCCAGCGCCTCGGCCCGGTAGCTGGATGGGAGGAGAACCGTGGTGATTCCGGCACGGTGGATCGACCTCGCCGTGGCCGGTCCGATCGCGGCCCACCGCAGGCCGGCGAAAGAGCGCGGATCCAGCCCCTGCTCCGCCAACGCCTCCACGAAGCGCTGGACTCCGTTCACGCTGGTGAAAACCGCCCAATCGTATTCGCCCAGATGGGCTGCCGCTTCCAGCAGCGGAGTTCGGTCGTGCGGATCCCGCAGCCGAATCGTGGGGAGGCATTCCACATCCGCCCCGATGTCGGTGAGCATTCGAACCAACGGCTCGGCCTGATGAGAGGGCCGGGTCACGAGCACCCTGAGGCCGGAGAGTGGAGAGCTTGACGTCATGGGACGAAAAAGCCCCGCAAGCGGGGCTGGGACGACAGGTTTTCAGCTACCGACCCTTCACTCTCGGACGAGAGGAGAGCCCGAGGGTTCACGCCTTCTGAACCTTGCCCGACCGGATACATCGCGTGCAGACCTTAACGCGCCGCAGCTTTCCCGCATCTCGAATGCGCAGCCGCTGAAGATTCGGCATGAACCGGCGCCGGGTCTTGTTGTGAGCATGGCTCACATTGTTGCCGGATGCGGGTCCCTTCCCGCACACGTAACAGAAGTTCGCCATGTTACTATTGAACCTCGAGCGAGTCGGCGAGGAGAAAGCTCGCGATCCCCGGGATGCTCCCAGCCGCTGCCTCGTTGACCGCACCGGCCTCGACCCATTGGCCTCTGATCGAATCGTTGAGCGAGTAGACCCGTCCGTGTAAGCTCACCACATCGCCCCCGTAAACCTGGATGTTGCCCGCGATCAGATCAGGCGACATCAACACCGGGTAAGGACTCCCTTCACCCTCCGCTTCGACGGAGGTGAGCTGCACGAGGAATACCCCTCGGCCCAGGCTCTGTAGTACCGACACTTCCCCGATATCCGCCACCTTGCCGACCGACGTCGCGGGATCCTGGCTCAGTGCGAGAAGATCCAGGCTCCCCTCGCCCTCTTCGACCATGACGGGTGCGACTTCGTCTTCCAGGGACTGCGCCGTACGGTACAACCACAGGAGAAAGCCGCCGACCATCGCGACCGCGATAATGATCAGGACGGTGGAGAGGCCCGTGGATCCTCTCTGCGTCATTGGAAAGCGCCCCATTCTTGACTCCACGTCGGTCAGGACTCGCTCTCGACGAGCTCGATGATTGCGAGCTCGGCCCCGTCCCCACGCCGCGCCCCGAGCTTCAGGATTCGAGTATAACCACCATCGCGGCCCCCGTAACGGGGTCCGATCTCATCGAACAGCTTCGCGAGTGCCTCCCGGTCGGCCACGTGCCGGCGGGCACGACGGCGACTCGCCAAATCACCCCGTCTCGACAAGGTGATCAAACGCTCGGCGAAGGGCCGCAACTCCTTCGCCTTCGCCTCGGTGGTACGGATGCGCTCGTGGAGGAACAAGCTCGCGGCCATGTTGCGAAGCGTAGCCAGCTTGTGGCTGCGAGTGCGGCTGAGCTCACGCCCCTTCTTGCGGTGCCTCATTCCTCGTCCTCGACGCCCTGGCCGGCACCGTTGCTCGCCACCTCCTCGGTAACGTAGAGGGTGCCGTCCTCGCCCCGCTCGAACGTCATGCCGAAACGCAAACCGTGCAGAGCGAGCACTTCGGCCACCTCCTCCAGCGACTTTTCGCCGAAGTTGTCGACCCGAAGCATGTCATCGCGGCTGCGCATCGCCACGTCCCCTAGCGTGCGGATATTAGCCTTGTCCAGGGTGTTGCGGCTACGAACCGAGATCTCCTCGAAGCCCTCGAGCGGCGTTTCGAGCAGGCCCTGAAGCTCGTCCTCGACGACATGGAGGCCGACCCTCTCGCCATCGGTAACCGACTCTCCCATGAACGGGTCAGCCGAACCGATGTGCGTGAGATAGCCCAAGTGGGCACGCGCGATGTCGGCTCCCTGCTGGAGGGCCGTTCCGGGGTCGATCGCGCCGTTCGTCTCTACGTCGATCGTGAGCCGATCGAAGTCCGTGCGCTCGCCCACTCGAGTCTCGTGCACGGTGAAGTTCGCCTTCAGAACCGGATTGTAGATCGAGTCGATTCTGATCATGTCTACCGGGAACTCATCGGGCTTCACGTGCTGATCAGCCATCACGAACCCTCGGCCGCGATTGACCCAGAGGTCGATGCGCAACGGGCGGCCTTCCGGCAGGTCTTCCTGAAGAGTGAAGAGGGCAAGCTCCGGGTTCATGATCGTGACCCCGGCATGCTCCGTGATCTGATCCGTGCGGATCGTCCCAGCCTTCCGGACGATCAGCTCCAGCTTCGCCTCCTCGATATCGTCATCCAGACGGAGCACCAGTTTCTTCAGGTTCTGGATGATCTGATCGATGTCCTCCACCACTCCATCGATCGTCTGGTGCTCGTGCTGGACACCATCGGCGCGAAACGACCAAACGGCCGCACCCGGGAGCGAGGATAGGAGAATCCGACGGATCGAGTTGCCGATCGTGTGCCCGAACCCTCGCTCGAGCGGCTGCAGAACGAACTCGACCCTCGTGCCGTCTTCGGAGCGTTGCTTCTCCTCGACGGCCTCGGGCAATACCAAACCGCTAAGCGTAATTGATGCTGAAGACATATGTATCTGACCTCGCCTACTTGCTGTAGAGCTCGACAATCAGCTGTTCTTGGACAGCCAGCGGGATGTCGGCGCGAGCCGGCCGCTCCAACATCCGGCCGGTTAGATTCTCGTAATCCACTCCGAGCCACGACAATTGATCACGGTTCTTCTTGTCCTCCACCGCCTCTTTGACCACAGGCATTTCACCCGCAGCAGGAGTCATCGCGATCTCCTGCCCGGGAATGACCGAGAAGCTGGGCACGTCGACCGTGTTCCCCGCGACGCGGACGTGACGGTGCCGGATGAGCTGGCGCGCGGCCTTCCGCGAGGGCGCGAAGCCCAGCCTGTAGACGATGTTGTCGAGCCGGCTCTCGAGCGCCACCAGGAGGTTCTCTCCCGTCACGCCAGGGATGCGCGCGGCGCTGCGGAACAGGCTGCGGAATTGCCGCTCGGCCAGGCCGTAGATACGCTTCACCTTCTGTTTCTCGCGCAGCTGAACGGCGTACTCCGATTGCCGGCGTCGCCGGCGTCCGGTGCCATGCTCTCCGGGTGGATACGCACGCCGCTCGATCGCGCACTTCTCGGTGAAGCAGCGCTTTCCCTTCAAGAACAGCTTTTCGCCTTCGCGCCGGCACAGCCGGCACGACGGACCCGTATATCGCGCCATCTAATCTCCTGCTAGACCCTTCGTCGCTTGGGCGGACGACAGCCGTTGTGGGGGATCGGCGTGACGTCCTTGATCGACCGGATCGTAAGGCCCGCTCCCTGAAGGGCCTGAATCGCCGATTCGCGACCGGATCCCGGCCCCTGGACGCGCACGTGGACCCGCTTCATGCCGAGCGACACCGCCTCCTTGGCCGCGTTCTCTGCCGCGATCGTCGCTGCAAACGGCGTCGACTTCTTCGACCCCTTGAAGCCCGACTTGCCGGAGCTGGACCAAGCGACCGTATCGCCGTTCATGTCTGCGATCGTCACGATCGTGTTGCTGAAGGTGGCCTTGATGTGAGCGATCCCCTCGGCCTCGACCTGACGCTTCTTACGACCCGATCCCTGCGGTTTTGCCATTCCTCAGCTCCT
Organism: Gemmatimonadota bacterium; assembly: GCA_039587445.1. GTDB lineage: Bacteria > Gemmatimonadota > Gemmatimonadetes > Palauibacterales > Palauibacteraceae. Next base: position 13,214 of record JBDHIM010000037.1, on the reverse strand, counting down.
CGCGATCACGCTCGTGCGGCGCGATCCGCTTCCTACTTCTTCGACGGCGGCCGCTTCTTGCCGGCCACCGCTCGCCTCGGACCCTTGCGGGTGCGTGCGTTCGTGTGCGTGCGCTGGCCGTGCACCGGCAGGCCGCGCTTGTGCCTGATCCCGCGGTAGCAGCCGATGTCCATCAAGCGCTTGATGTTCATCGACACCTCCGTTCGAAGCGCGCCTTCCACCTTGTATCGGTTCTCGATCACGCGGCGGAGCTTGTTCACGTCCTCGTCGGATAACTCGTGTACCCTGACGTCCGGGTTCACGGCGGTCTCGAGGAGAATGGCGCGAGCCGAGGAGCGACCGATTCCGAAGATGTAAGTCAGCCCTACCTCGATGCGCTTTTCCCTCGGAAGGTCGACGCCCGCTATTCGTGCCATTCAGCCTATCCCTGTCGCTGCTTGTGCTTCGGATTCCGGCTGCAGATCACCCTCACAACGCCTCGACGCCGAATGATGATGCAGTGCTCACAGATCCGTTTTACGCTCGATCGGACTTTCATCTGATCCCCCGAGCTCCTCTGGAATCGAACGCGGCCCGGCTCGCCCGAGCCTTTCGGCGTCCGTCCAGGTTCCTTTACTGATCAACGGCCGCGTCCGCGACCGACCAACGACGATGCGTCGTCAAGGTAGCCGCTGAACATAGCCCTGTTGAGCTATCATTTCAACCAGCCGCGACCTCTCTTCAGGACTACTTGTACCTGTAGGTGATCCTTCCCCTGGTCAGGTCGTACGGCGACAACTCCACGGCCACCTTGTCGCCGGGGAGGATCCGGATGTAGTTCATGCGAATCTTCCCGGAGACGTGACAGGTGATCTCGTGGCCGTTCTCCAGCGCCACCCGGAACATCGCGTTCGGCAAGGCTTCCGCGACCTCACCCGTCATTTGGATCGGCTCTTCCTTCGCCAAGCTACCTCTCTCCGTCGACCATCGTCATCACGGGCACCGCCGTGAGCACCCTTGGACCGGCGTCGGTTATCGCGACGGTGTGCTCGAAGTGGGCGGATCGCGACCCATCGGCGGTGACGACGGTCCACCCATCCTTGAGCGTCCTTATATGACGCTTACCCGTGTTCACCATCGGTTCGATCGCGATCACGAGACCGGGCTCCAGACGCAGTCCATGGCCGGCCCGGCCGTAGTTCGGCACCTGGGGCTCTTCGTGGGGCGCGGCGCCAACGCCGTGTCCCACCAACTCCCGGATCACGCTGAAGCCTTCCCGCTCTACGTCCGCCTGAATTGCAGCTCCGATATCGCCGACCCGGTTGCCGAGGCGAGCCTGCCGAATACCCGTCTCCAGGGCGGACCGAGTCACGCTCAGAAGTCGATCCGTCTCGAGGTCCACGTCTCCGACGGACACGGTCATCGCCGCGTCGGCATAGTAGCCGTCGAGTCGGACACCGACATCGACGCTGATGATATCGCCCGTCGCCAAGACGCGATCAGTTGACGGGATGCCGTGCACGACCTCGTGGTTCAAGCTCGTACACAGCGTCGCCGGGAACCCGTACAGTCCCTTGAACGCGGGGACGGCGCCCGGAAACTCTCGGATGCGCCCCTCCGCGACGCGATCGAGCTCTTCCGTCGACACGCCGGGAAGACAACGTTCCGCCACGAGGTCGAGAGCGCTCGCCACGATGGCTCCCGCCTGGCCGATCGCCTCGATCTCGGCGGAGCTCTTGAGGCTGATCACGAATCCAGCAGCCGGCATAGGCCGCTCTGTATCTCTTCGATGGATCCGACCCCGTCCGCTTCGATGATGCGAACGTCATGGTCGGCGTACCAACGAATGACCGGCTCCGTCTCCGCTTGGTAGACTTGCAGGCGCCGATGTACAGTTTCCGGATCGTCGTCGGTGCGACTCTCGTTGGCGCTGCGGCCGGTAAGCCGGCGAACGAGCTCCTCTCCGGGCACCTGCAGGAAGATCACGCCATCGAGCGGCGTGCTCCGCTCCTCCAAGATTTCGCTCAACGCCGCCGCTTGCGCGATCGTCCGCGGAAAGCCGTCCAGAATGAAGCCCTCCCGCGACCGCGGTCCGTCCAACGCCTCAGCGACGAGGCCGAGGACCACCTCGTCCGGCACGAGATCGCCCACATCCATGTACGCCTGCGCCCGGCGTCCGAGCTCCGTCCGGTTCGCGCGGGCCTCTCGCAACATCTCGCCCGTCGACAGACGCGGGACCCCCATATGGCGGGCCAGCAGCTCGCCCTGCGTGCCCTTCCCCGCCCCCGGCGGCCCCATGAACACCAACCTCATCGTCCGTGTTCCCTGCGCGCTTGGCGCCCTCTCCGCGCTTGCAGCCGTCTCCGCGCCAAGGACGTCCTGCCCCTCGCTCACGACGCCCCCCACCCCACGGCCGACCCGATGGGCGAAGAGAAACGTCGCAGGTCGAGACGTTCCAGGCGCGTCATGACCGTCGGACGACGTCTCAGGTCAAGGCGCGCGAACAGAGGCGACTGCGGCGTACTAACAGGTACGCCGCAGGGAGCCGAGGCGAAGCGCGCCCCCCGAAGGAGGACTCGAACGAAGGTCGAGCACGAGGAGATGAGGCGTTTAACGGCGGTCATCACAAGTAGCGCTGGCGGCCGCGGTACTTAACCCTCCCCTTCTTCATGAACCCCTCGTAGTGCCGAAGAAGAAGGTGCTGCTGCATCTGCTGGACCGTGTCGAGTGCCACGCCAACTACGATGAGGAGCGAGGTGCCGCCGAAAAAGAAGGTCTGAATATCGAACAGCTCGAAGATCCCGAACGGGAGGATCGCGATGAGGGCCAGATAGATCGAGCCGGGCAAGGTCACGCGCGTGAGGACCCGGTCGATATACTCCGCCGTCTGTGCGCCCGGCTTGACCCCGGGGATGAAGCCTCCCTGCCGCTTGAGGTTCTCCGCCAAGTCCACCGGATTGAAGATGATCGACGTGTAGAAATACGTGAAGTACACGATCAGGATCGCGTACGTCAGGTAGTACCATGGCGAACCGATCTGGAAGATCTGGCTAAGGTCGTAGAGGAACCCGGAAACGCCGGTCGCTCCAGGCCCTGGATTGCCGGTAAAGGCAGCGAGAGTGCCCGGGACGATGATGATGGACTGCGCGAAGATGATCGGCATCACGCCGGCCGAGTTCACACGCAGAGGTATGAAGGAGCGCTGTCCTTCACGGATCCTGCCCCGTCCCACGACCTTGCGCGGGATCTGCACCGGTATTCGTCGCGCCGCCATGGTCAGAGCCACGACCGCCGCGATGATCGCAATCATGACGGCGACGAGCGCGATGAGCCGGAAGAGGCTTATGCCGCCCGCGCGGAAGAGTTCGAGCGTGCTGAAGACGGCGCCCGGAAAGCCTTGCACGATCGAGAAGAAGATCAGCAGGGACATCCCGTTCCCGACCCCACGCTCGGTGATCTGCTCGCCCAACCACATGATGAAGACGGCGCCCGTCGTCAACATCAGAACGGTGGTCAGCCGGAAGCCCAGACCAGGCGCGATGACGGCACCGGGTTGAGACTCGAGGAAGATGCTGTAGCCGTAGGACTGCATGATGCTGAGGACGATGGTCGTGTAGCGCGTCCACTGCGTAAGCTTGCGGCGTCCCTCTTCGCCCTCGTGCTTCTGGAGCTTCTCGATGGTCGGAAAGACCGCGGCGAGAAGCTGAAACAGGATGCTCGCGGAAATGTACGGCATGATCCCCAGTGCGAGGATCGTCGCGCGCTGCAGCCCGCCCCCGACAAACATGTCGTAGATGCCGAAGAGTGTACCCTGGAACTGCCCGGCCAGCTGCTCCAGCGCCCGGAGGTTGACTCCCGGAGTCGTGATGTGGGAGCCGAGCCGGTAGATCGCGAGGCAGAGGAGCGTGAAGAGAATCTTCTCTTTGAGCTCCGGAACCTGGAAGATCCTCGGTATCGCGCGCGCGACGCTAGAGCCGTTCGCCATTCTCAGTCGCTCGGCTCGCTACCCGATCGAAGGGCGATGACCTCGGCGCCGCCTCCGGCTTTCTCGATCTTCTGCCGCGCCGTGGCGCTGAATGCTTGAGCCTGGACCGTGACAGCCCTGTCCAGCTCTCCATCGCCGAGCACCTTGACAGGCCGCCGAAGTGAGCCGACAAGACCGTGCGCCCGCATCACCTCGGGGGAGATCTCGGTCTCCTCGAGTTCCGCGAGCTGACTCACGTTCACTACCTGGTTCTCCACTCGCCGAAGCGGTTTGAACCCCCTCTTCGGAACCCTGCGATAGAGCGGCATCTGCCCGCCCTCGAACCAGGCTGGAATGGACCCTCCCGACCTCGACTTCTGGCCTTTGTGGCCTCTGCCCGATGTCTTGCCGCTTCCGGAGCCCGGGCCGCGGCCCACCCGCCTGCGGGTCCCGCGGGCCCCTGCTGCCGGCGACAGGTCCGCCAGGGTGACTTTCTTCTCACTCATCGCTTCCGTCCATCTCTTCCACGACGACCAGATGACGGACCTTGCCGATCATCCCGCGGATCGCAGGGTGATCCTGCTTCACGACGACATCCTGATGATGCCGCAGCCCGAGAGCGCGCAGCGTCTCACGCTGCCCACGCTGGCTGTTGATTCCGCTCTTGACCTGACGAATCCGCAGCTGCTTAGCCACGCATCGCCTCCCGGATCACCTCGATGTCGACGCCTCGCTCGTGGGCAATCTGCTCGGGAGTCACGAGCCCTTCGAGACCCTCCATCGTTGCCCGGACCATGTTGATCGGGTTGTTGGAACCGAGGCTCTTCGTGAGGATGTCCTGGACGCCGGCGCATTCCAGCACCGCCCGAACCGGGCCGCCCGCGATCACTCCCGTACCGGGTCCGGCTGGCTTCAACAGCACGCGGCCAGCGCCGTACCGGCCGATCGTCTCATGCGGAATGCTCCCGTTGACGATCGGAACCTCGTGCATCGCCTGACGCGCCTGCTCGATCGCCTTGCGGATCGCCTCGGCCACCTCGTTCGCTTTCCCGAGGGCCGTCCCGACCTTTCCTTGTCCGTCACCCACGGCAACGAGCGCGGTGAAGGAGAAACGACGACCACCCTTCACGACCTTGGAGACGCGATTGATGTGTATGACGCTCTCGCGAATGTTGTCGTCTTCGCGACGCCTTCCTCTTGCCATCAGTTTCCTTCCCCCGTTACGTCGGACAGGCTCCTAAAAACGCAAGCCGCCCGCGCGAGCTCCCTCGGCGAATGCTTTCACGCGCCCCTGGAAGCGATATCCGGCCCGGTCGAAGACCACCGTCGTCACCCCTACCTCCAGAGCGCGCTCCGCCAGAAGCTGTCCCGCCGCGTAGCTCTCTCTGACCTTCGATCCGCCTGCATCGGGAGCTTCCTCCGCGTCGCCCGTGGGCTTGGCAGCCTCCACCGCCGCCGAACGAGTGGATACGCCGAGCAGGGTTCGACCCTGATCGTCATCCACGAGTTGCCCCTCCATGTGACGAAGGCTGCGAAACACGACCAGGCGCGGCCGGTCCGCCGTGCCTCGGATCTTCTTCCGTATGCTGTAGTGCCGCCGCCTACGCCTGAGGCGACGCTCTACGGTCCTGTCGTTTTGCGTCATTCGATGCTCAGTTCCTCAATCGGCGGGCTAGAGACCGCCCACCGTCGCCTTACCGGCCTTACGGCGCACGTACTCGTCACGGTAGCGGATCCCCTTGCCCTTGTAGGGCTCGGGCGGGCGGATGGCCCGAATCTCCGCCGCCACCTGACCTACCGCCTGCTTGTCGATTCCACGAACGTGAACCAGAGTGGGCGACTCCAGGGTCAGCTCGATCCCCTCCGGTGGCTTCACCTCGACCGGGTGGCTGTAACCAACGTGGAAGACGAGCTCCTTTCCACGCGCCTCCGCCCTATACCCCACGCCGTGAATCTCCAACGTGCGTTCGAATCCCTCCGACACGCCTTCGACCATGTTGGCTGCGAGGCTTCGAGTGAGACCGTGTAGAGCTCGGTGCCGACTCTGATCCGTCGGTCGTCTCACCACCAGGGCGGCATCCTGCACCTCGAGGCTCATCTCAGATTCGAAGGTGCGCTGAAGCTCACCCCTCGGCCCCTTCACCCTCAGGGTTGCGCCATCTACCCTCACCTCGACGCCGTCAGGGATCTGAATTGGCTTCTTGCCGACTCTCGACATGACGCTAGTAGACGGTGGCGAGCAGTTCGCCGCCGATTCGAGCGGCGCGAGCGTCTTGATCCGTCATCACACCTCTCGAGGTGGAGAGGATCGCGATGCCCATTCCGGACAGGACCCTCGGCACGTCGTCCGCGCCGACGTACCGACGCAGGCCAGGCCTCGACGCCCGTTCCAGAAAGCGAATTACCGGTCGGCCTTCCTCCGTGTACTTCAGGTACAAGCGGAGGACTCCGTGATGGCCGTCGTCCAGCATCGTACTCGTGGATGAAGTGGTTCTCCGCGAGGATGCGGGCTACTTCTATCTTCAGCTTCGACACCGGCATGTCCACGCGGCGATGTCCGGCCTGACCGGCGTTTCGCACGCGCGTAAGCATGTCGGCGATTGGGTCATTCAAGCTCATCGATTCACCAACTCGCCTTGCGAATTCCTGGTATCTCTCCGTTGAGCGCCATCTGCCGGAAGCAGATGCGGCAGAGGCCGAACTTCCGGATATAGGCTCTTGCCCGCCCGCACCGGTTGCAGCGCCGGATCACGCGACTGCTGAACTTCGGGTCTCTCTTTGCTTTCTCGACCAGGGCTTTTCTCGCCATCGCCTCCGACCAGTCCGCGGCTTGCGCCGGGTTAAACGATTACTGGAGTCTCGCCCCGAAAGGGCATGCCCAGCTCGCGGAGTAGTACGAGCGCCTCGTCGTCCTTGTTCGTGCTGGTGACGAAGGTGATGTCCATCCCGTGGATCTTGACGATCTCGTCGTAGTCGACCTCGGGAAAGATCATCTGCTCTCGTACTCCGACCGTGTAGTTGCCCCGCCCGTCGAAGGCGCGGCTGTTGAAGCCTCTGAAGTCCCTTATCCTCGGCACGGCAGTGCTGATGAACCGGTCGAGGAACTCGTACATGCGTGTGGCGCGGAGCGTCACCTTGACGCCCACCGGCATGCCCTCACGAAGCCGGAAGTTCGAGATCGCCCTCCGGGATCGTGTCACGACCGGACGCTGGCCTGATACAACCGCCAGCTCGTTGACCGCCGAATCCAACAGCTTGGGATTGTCTTTCGCGTCGCCCAGACCGGTGTTCATGACGATCTTCTCGAGCCGCGGAATCTCCATCGGGTTGTCGAACCCGAAGATCTCCTGCAGCCTCTTCCGCACTTGCTCGTCGTAATGCCGGCGGAGCCTCGGCGTGGAATCGTTCTTGGTCATCTACCTGCTACCTGCCGCCTCTTGTCCCTACTCGGCCGTCGCGATCGGGTTGCCCGATCGCACGGATATCCGCTCTTTCGTCCCGTCCTTGTCGATGCGGGTTCTCACCCGCGTCGCATCTTCCGTCGTCGGATCGACCAGCATCACGTTCGAGGCGTCGATCGAGGATTCGAACGTGACGATGCCGCCTTCCGGGTTCTGCTGCGAAGGTCGCTGATGTCGCTTGCGCACGTTCACGCCCTCAACGATGACGCGGTTCTCGGCCGGGATCACGGTCATCACTTGCCCCGTGACACCCTTGTAGTTGCCCGCGATCACCTTCACGCGATCGCCACGACGCACGTGCACCCTCTTCCGCGCCATCAGATCACCTCCGGTGCCAGCGAAACGATCTTCATGAACCGCTTGTCCCTTAGCTCGCGCGCGACCGGCCCGAAGATTCGTGTCGCCCGTGGCTCACCCGCGTCATTGATGAGGACGGCCGCGTTCTCGTCGAACCGGATATAGCTGCCGTCGCCCCTTCGCGTCTCCTTGGCGGTCCGTACGACCACTGCCCGCACGACCTCTCCCTTCTTCACGAGCCCGCCCGGAATCGCATCCTTGACCGTTACGACGATGACATCACCCAGCCGGGCGTACCGCCGCCCCGATCCGCCAAGCACACGGATGCACCTCGCCCGGCGGGCCCCTGAGTTGTCTGCGATCCGAACGTCGGTCTCCTGTTGGATCATCGTCCTACTCCGGCCGCTCCACGAGACGAGTCACGCGCCAGCGCTTTTGCTTCGACAGCGGCCTGGTCTCCTCGATGACGACGACATCCCCGGTCCGGTAGTCGTTGGCCTCGTCATGCGCATAAAACCGGGAGCGCCTCGTGATCCTCTTGCCGTAGAGCGGGTGAGGCAGCTGCCTCTGCACGGACACGACGACGGTCTTGTCCATGCGGTCGCTCACGACCGTGCCCTGCCGCGTCTTTGTCCGGCTCACAGAGTCCGCCGCTTCAGCTCTCATTCCGCACTCTCCAGCGACAATAGCTGCCGCTCACGCTGTATCGTCTTGAGCCGCGCGAGCTCCCGCCGCCTCGCTCGCAGCAGCGCCGAACTCTCCAACTCCTGATAGGCCTTACGAAAACGGAGGCGAAACAGCTCTTCCTCCGCTTGGCGAATCTCCTCCGCGATCTCCTCGTCCGTCAGCTCGCGAATCGCCTCGGCATCCATCAGTCAGCTTCTCGGATCACGAGTTTCGTCCTCACGGGGAGCTTCGCCGCGGCGAGCTCCATCGCGCGCTTGGCGATCGGTGTGGGGACCCCCTCCAACTCGAAGAGAATCCGTCCCGCCTTCACCGGCGCGACCCAACCCTCCGGGTTTCCCTTCCCCTTACCCATGCGAGTCTCCGCGGGCTTGCGGGTAATCGGCCGATCCGGGAAGATCCGTATCCACACCTTCCCTCCGCGCTTGATGTGCCTCGTCATGGCGACACGCGCGGCCTCGATCTGTCGGTTCGAAATCCAGCCCTTCTCGATTGCCTGGAGCCCGTAGTCCCCGAAAGAGATCCTGTTCCCCCGACCGGCGTTCCCTCGCAGGCGACCCTTCTGGAGCTTGCGATACTTGACCCGCTTCGGTTGAAGCATCGGTTACTTACGCCCCCCGGCCGTATACGTCTGGCCTCTCCGATCCTCGACCACCTCGCCGTTGAAGACCCACACCTTCACGCCGATCGTTCCGAACGTGGTTGTGGCCGTCTTCTGCGCGTAGTCGATATCGGCACGCATCGTGTGCAGGGGCACGCGGCCTTCGTGGTAGCCCTCCGTGCGGGCGATCTCCGCGCCCGCCAGTCGCCCTCCGCACTGAATCCGGATTCCCTCGGCACCCGAGCGCATCGCTGCCTGCACCGCACGCTTCATCGCGCGGCGGAAGCTGATCCGCTGCGTGAGCTGGTGAGCCACGCTTTCGGCGACGAGTTGCGCATCCATCTCCGGGCGCTTCACCTCTTCGACGTTGATCGATACCTCGGCATCGGTGAGCAGGGAGAGCTCGTCGCGCAGCTTGTCGACTTCCGCGCCGCGCTTGCCGATCACGACGCCGGGCCTGCCCGTGTGGATCGTGACCACGATCTTCGACGGCTTGCGTTCGATGTCGACCGCCGACACGGCGGCGTGGCCGAGTCGAAACCCGTACGGATGCGTCTTTTGACCCACGCTTACTCCTTCTTGGTGTCGACGACCACGGTCACGTGGCTCATCCGTCGACGAATGGTCGTCGCGCGGCCGTATGCCCTCGCGCGGTATCGTCGCAGGGTCCGGCCCTCGTTCACGTACGCCTCGCGGACGAACAGATCGTCAACGTCGAGAGCCTCGCCCGCCTCGTCAGCCTTGTAGACGGCATTGGCCACCGCGGAGCGCAGCGCCTTGTCGATCGGCCGCGCCGCGGCCTTCTTCGAGAACCGCAGGATCGCGTACGCGTCGTTCACGTCGTGCCCGCGAATCTGGTCGATAACGAGACGCATCTTCCTCGCCGACATCCCCACGTGGCGTGCTATCGCTCTCGCTTCCATCTACCTATCCGTGCCTGCTGGCCGGCACCCGATCCTCACAGCGCCGCCCGTCGGTCCTTGGCCAGCTTCCCTCCGTGTCCCCGGAAGAGACGTGTCGGAGAGAACTCGCCCAGTTTGTGACCGACCATGTTCTCGGTGATGTATATCGGGATGAACTTGTTCCCGTTGTGTACGGCGACAGTGTGCCCGACGAACTCCGGGCTGATCGTGGACGCCCGCGCCCAGGTCTTGATGACCCTCTTCTCGCCGGAGCTGTTCATGATCTCGATCTTTTCGAGGAGCTTCTCGTCGACGAAAGGCCCCTTCTTGATGCTTCTCGGCATATCGAACGCCCTCTACTTAGTGCTTTTGCCCCGGCGACGACCGCGCACGATGTACTTATCGCTCTGCTTCTTGCGTCGTCTCGTCTTTCGGCCTTCCGGCTTCCCCCATGGAGAGACCGGAGGACGCCCGCCTGAGGCCTTCCCCTCGCCGCCTCCGAGCGGGTGGTCGACCGGGTTCATCGCGACGCCGCGGACCTTGGGTCGACGGCCCAGCCAACGCGACCGGCCCGCCTTCCCGGAGCGCACCAGCTCGTGGTCCACGTTACCCACCTGGCCGATCGTCGCCCGGCAATCCTCGCGGACCATCCGCACCTCGGTGCTCGGGAGCTTCAGCGAGACCATACCCGCTTCCTTCGCCACCACTTGAACGGCCGCGCCCGCCGAGCGGGCCAGCTGCGCCCCCTTGCCGGGGATGAACTCCACCGCATGGACCGTCGTGCCCAGCGGGATCTCCCGCAGGGGAAGCGAGTTACCGACGCGGATGTCGCTGCCGGACCCCGAGAAGACGGTGTCGCCGACCTCCAGGCCACGCGGCCGCACGATGTAGCGTTTCTCTCCGTCCGCGTAGTGGAGCAAGGCCAGTCGAGCGGAGCGGTTCGGATCGTACTCGACGTGGGCGACCCGCGCCGGGATCCCGTCCTTGTCTCGCCGGAAGTCGATTCGTCGGTAACGGCGCTTGTGCCCACCACCACGCCGCCGCATGGTGATTCGGCCGTGGTGGTTGCGTCCCGCCTTCTTCGAGAGCCCTTCGGTGAGCGACCTCTCCGGCTCCTTCCGGGTCACGTCGTCGAACGTCGACACGGAGCGGAACCGACGGGCGGGCGTGACGGGCCGGAACTTCTTGATCGGCATCTTCAGACCCCCTCGAACAGGTCGATCATCTCGCCTTCCGCCACTTCGACGATGGCCTTCTTCCAGTGCCGCCGACGTCCGACCGAGCGACCCACCCGTCGGTCTTTCCCGCGACAGTTCATCGTCCGCACGCTCACCACCTTGACCTCGAAGAGCCCCTCGACGGCCTTCCGTATCTCCACTTTGGTCGCGTCCGCTGCCACCTCGAAGGTGTACTTGGGCTTCACTTCACGCTCGTCATCCGCATATCTGGCGCGCGGTCCGGCGTTCGTCCCTTCGTACTGAAGCGTCGAGGTCTTCTCGGTGATAACCGGACGGAGAAGTATCTCACCCGGCCTGCGGCTCATGATCCCTCCTCAACCGCGAAAGCAGAAGCCTCCACGATGACGACGTCCGCCCACAAGATGTCGTACGCCGAAGCCTCTCCCCATGGCCGTACCTGCGCGTTGGGGATGTTGCGTGCTGAGAGGTAGACCTGGCGCTTCAGGCCGTCCGTCAGAAAGAGCACGTTCTGCGAGCCGACGTCGAGCTGGTCAAGAAGTGACACGATCGACTTGGTCTTCGGCTCCTCCATCTCGAGCGGATCGATGACGACGAGGCGATCTTCCAGCGCCCGAGCGTTCAGGGCGCTGCGCCGGGCCAGCTGCCTCACCTTCCTCGGGGTCCGCTGATCGTAGCTCCGAGGTGACGGGCCGAAGACGACCCCCCCACCCCGCCAGATCGGGGAGCGGATCGTGCCGGCTCGGGCGCGGCCGGTGCCCTTCTGCCGCCAAGGCTTCCGGCCCCCACCGCTTACAAAGCCGCGCGTTTTCGTGGACGCGGTACCCTGGCGACCATGGGCCCGAATCGCTGTCACGACGTCGTGCAGCACGGCCTCGTTTACCGTTCCATCGAACGGGGATGCCGGCAGCTCGACCCCTTTGGCGTGAGGCGTGCCGTCCGTCTTGTAAGCTCTGGCTTCCATCACGTCAGTCTGTCCGTCGCGCCGGTCGGATGAGCACGATGTTGTCGCTCGCACCCGGCACGGAGCCGCGTACCATCAGGAGGTTCTTCTCGGCGTCGATTCGCTCGATTCGTCGATTGCTCGCCGTCCGTACGGTGTTCCCCATCTGCCCTGCCATCTTGCGGCCTTTGATGACGCGCGACGGATCGGTGCCCGGTCCGATCGACCCCGGCGAGCGTAGGGTTGAAGAGCCGCCGTGGGACTTGCGGCCACCAGCGAACCCGTGCCGCTTCACCACCCCTTGGAACCCTCGCCCCTTGGTACGGCCGCTGATCTTCACCCGCTGCCCAACCTCGAACATGTCGACCGTGAGCTGCTCTCCGGGCTCGTACTCTCGGCCTTCCTGCGGCTCGAACTCCGCGAGGACCTGCGGGACGTAGTCGAGACCCGCCCTGGCGGCATGACCCGCCTCCGGCTTTCGCACACGCTTCTCTCGCCTGCTCCCGAAGCCGAGCTGGACCGCGGCGTATCCGTCGCGCTCCGGTGTGCGGACCTGGACAACGGGACAGGGACCCACCTCGAGGACGGTGACGCCCACGGCCTTCCCGTCTTCGGTGAAGATCTGGGTCATCCCGAGCTTCTTCCCGATCAGTCCGCTCATCGCTACTGAACCTTGATCTCGACGTCTACTCCGGCGGCGAGATCGAGCTTCGTGAGCGCGTCGATCGTCTGGGCCCGCGTGTCGTAGATGTCGATCAGCCGTTTGTGGGTCTTCAACTCGAATTGCTCGCGCGACTTCTTGTCCTTGTGAGGACTGCGTAGGACCGTGAACAGCTGTCTCCGCGTCGGAAGTGGGATCGGGCCGCTCACTGTGGCGCCCGTCTTCTCGGCCGTTCGGACGATGTCCGAGGCCGTCTGGTCGATGACCGCGGGGTCGAACGCCTTCAGCCGGATTCGAATCTTGTCCGCCATCTTATTCGACGATGTCGGTGACGACGCCGGCGCCGACCGTGCGGCCGCCCTCGCGGATGGCGAAGCGCAGCTCCGTGTCCATCGCAATCGGCGTGATCAGTTCGACGTCCATGTTCACGTTGTCTCCCGGCATCACCATCTCCACCCCCTCGGGCAGGTGTGCCGAGCCCGTCACGTCCGTCGTCCGGAAATAAAACTGCGGCCGGTATCCATCG
>JBDHIM010000036.1:0-33571 GCA_039587445.1 Gemmatimonadota bacterium | reverse complement strand
CTTGATCGAGCGGTATCCCGTGGCCCCGGAGTCGCCCGTCGCCCTGTTGGCGATCGCGAGATATGAGAGAGCCCGCCGGCCCTTGGACGTCGCCGATTCCTCGCCGGTGTCTCGATTGGAGCGGCTGATCCTCGAGTATCCGGAGAGCGCCGTGACGCCGCTGGCCCGGCGCCTGCGTGCCGAGTGGCTCGCCACCTCGCTCTCCGAGGCGGGGGGCGGATGAGCCGGCTCTGTGGGCGCATCGCCCTGGCCGGGCTCGTGGCGGTGCTGGCCGTGCCTGCGCGTGGATCGGGCCAGCTGCTGGTACCGATGGATGAGGCTCAGGAGAACCACCTCAAGGCCTACGGGCTCGCCTACAAGGTACTGGCGGCGGAGGAACGGGCCGAGTGGCTTCTGAACTACCGTGACGGCTCGTTCATCATCCCGGACATGCCGGCGGTCCGGCGAATGGCGGCCCTGATGGGAGTGGCCGTCGAGCCGGTCGGTCCGGCCGAGATCGCCCGGATCCGAGCAGAGATCGAGAGCTCGAACATGGAATTGGTTCCCCTCGAGCGAGCTCCGAAGGTGGCCGTGTACACACCGCCGAACAGCTCGCCCTGGGACGATGCCGTGACGTTGGCCCTCGAGTACGCAGAGATTCCCTACGAGACGGTCTGGGACGCGGAGGTGCTGGTAGGGAGGCTGTCCGATTTCGACTGGCTCCACCTCCACCATGAGGATTTCACCGGCCAATACTCGAAGTTCTATCTCACCTACGCGGGCACGGAGTGGCTGCGGGAGGAGGTCGAGCGCAACGAGGGAGTGGCCGCCGAATTCGGGTACCCGAGCGTTCCCGAGCTGAAGAAGGCCGTCGCGCGGGAGATTCGCACGTACGTGGAGGGTGGAGGGTTTCTCTTCGCGATGTGCACGGCCACCGAGACCCTGGATCTCGCCCTCGCGGCCCGGACGACCGACATCGCGGCTTTCTTCGCGGATGGGTCGCCGGTGGACCCCGCGGCCGACCGGACGATGGATTGGGGCCAGGCCATGGCTTTCGCGGACGCGGCCCTCGTTCACGAGCCCTCGATCAGTGCGTTCAGCGACATCGATGGGCACCTGGTCAACACGCCGCAGCGACTCCCGCTCTCCAGCTTCACGCTGTTCGACTTCAGCGCCAAGTTCGATCCCGTACCCACGATGCTCACGCAGAGCCACGTTCGGGTCCTGCCCGACTTCTACGGTCTGACGACCTCGTTCCGCCGGACGCGCTTGAAGCCCGGCATGATCGTGCTGGCTGAAGGAAGAGGTGGAATCGCGAAGTACATTCACGGAGTCTATGGAGAGGGGACGTTCACGTTCTATGGCGGACACGATCCCGAGGATCCGCAGCACCTGATCGGAGATCCGCCGACAGATTTGGAGCTCCGGCGACACTCACCGGGGTATCGTCTGATCTTGAACAACGTGCTGTTTCCGGCCGCCAAGAAGAAGGAGTTGAAGACTTGATCAGAGATCGGTTTCAGGCCGTCGGTGAGCTTCGCCACAAAGGGGCGCCTTTCTCGTCCGTCCACGCGACGCTCTGAGCGCCCTCTTTGTCCTCCACGCTCGTTCCCCCGCCCGATGTCGGACGCCCGGAGGCGGAAGGCCCGGATCCGGTCCGGATGCCGCCGGAGAGGGGCGTGCGCAGGGGCGACCCGTACAGCCGCGCCCTGCCGTGGGCTCTGGGCGTCTCGCTCCTCGTCCACGTGCTGCTGGTGCTCTTCGTTTCGCGCCTCCTGGACCTGAGCGAACGCGGCTTTCTGGGACTGCCCCCTGAGATCGTCCCGCGACAAGAGGGCATCGAGGTCGTGGACGTGCCCACGCCCGACCCACTGGAGCCGCTCACCGAGCCGGAACGTCCCGATATCCGGCCCGGCGAGCAGGAGGTCATCCAGGTCGCGCCCGGCGAGCCGGACGAGGTGGGCGGCGCAGAGGCGGAGCCGGAGAGGCGCGGGCTGACGAACGCGGAGCGCCTCAGGGCACAGTTCACCGATCGCCGCCTCTGGGTCCCCTATCCCGAGGAGCCGTGGCCCGCCCACGTCGCTCAGGCGTACGCGCGGGCCGACAGCGCCGTGCGCGCCCTGCTACGCGTCTGGTTGGACAGCTTGAGCCTGACGGAGGAGGAACGCCGCAGGGCGACGGAGTGGACGTTCGGCGAAGGAGACAAGAAGTGGGGCATCTCCGACAAGGGCCTCCATCTGGGCGACATCACGATCCCGATCCCGTTCGGCGCGCTCTTCGGGTACAGCATGTCCCCGAATGCCCAGAAGACGCGCCAGATGATCCGCGAGTTCAACGAGATCCGGCAGCAGGATATCGAAACCGACATCCGGAAGGAGCGCGACGAGGCCCTCAAGGAGATGCGGAGGCGCACCCGAGAGGAGGTTGAACGGCGCGAGGGCGACACGACCGAGGCGGCGCCTCCGGATACGGCGGACGGCTAGGAGCCTGTCCGAGTTTTGGGCACGGACTCCAGGGAGGCGCGGCCCTGGTTGGATTTCCTTATCGTCGTCGTTAAACTCCCCCGAAGCATCCTCGGAAACCAAGCCACTCTGGATAGCGGCCGACCTTGAGCCAGATGCTCGACTCCAGATACGACCCTGCGGCAATCGAAGCGCCGATGTACCGGCGGTGGGAGGAGGCAGGACTCTTCCACGTCCCCGCCGACCGGGTGAAGCGGCCGTACGTCATCTCGATTCCGCCTCCGAACGTGACCGGCGTTCTGCACATGGGGCACGGGTTGAACCACGCGATCCAGGATGTGCTGATGCGCTGGCGCCGCATGCAGCACTATGACGCGGTCTGGGTCCCTGGCACCGACCACGCCGGAATCGCGACCCAGAACGTCGTGGAGCGAGAGCTGGCGAAGGATGGAGTGTCGCGCTGGGATCTCGGCCGTGAGGCGTTCGTCGAGCGCGTTTGGGCGTGGGTGCACGAGTATGGCGGCCAGATACTCGAGCAGCAGCGGAAGATAGGCGATTCCTGTGACTGGGAGCGCACCCGCTTTACCCTCGACGAAGGATTGTCCAGAGCTGTCCGGGAAGTGTTCGTCCGCCTGTACGAGAAGGGCCTGATCTATCGGGGCGAGTACATCATAAACTGGTGCCCCCGATGCAGGACGGCGCTCGCCAACGAGGAGGTCGAGCACCGCGACGAGCCGGGCAAGCTGTACCACATCCGCTATCCGTCCGCCGTCGAGGGCGAGGAGGGCGTGGTCGTCGCGACCACACGCCCCGAGACGATGCTCGGAGACACCGCCGTGGCGGTGCACCCCGAGGATCCGAGGCATGCCGCGAGAATCGGCCACGACCTTGTGCTGCCGCTCGTCGGCCGGCCACTGCCGGTGATCGCGGATGAGTACGTGGACCTGGAATTCGGAACGGGGGCCCTCAAGGTGACCCCGGCTCACGATCCGAACGACTTCGAGATCGGCGAGCGACACGACCTTCCGCGTGTGAACGTGCTGGAGGCGGATGGCTCGATCTCCGCCGAGGCGCCGGAGGCGTATCGAGGGCTGGACCGGTTCAAAGCCCGCGAGCGTGTTGTGGAGGATCTCGAGACCGGAGGCTTCCTGGTCGAGATCGAGGATCACCTTCATGCGGTGGGTCACTGCTACCGATGCAGCACGGTCGTCGAGCCCTGGTTGAGCGAGCAGTGGTTCGTGCGAATGAAGCCGTTGGCCGAACCCGCCTTGGCCGCGTATCGGGAGGGCCGGCTTCGTTTCCATCCGGAGCACTTCGGCAAAAAGTACGACCACTGGATGGAGAATATCCGGGATTGGTGCATCAGCAGGCAGCTCTGGTGGGGACACCGCATTCCCGTCTGGTACTGCGATGCCTGCGGCGCCCAGATCGCCTCGCGCGAAGACCCTCCCGAGTGTCCGGAGTGCAGTGGCGAGCTCAGGCAGGATCCGGATGTTCTGGACACCTGGTTCAGCTCGGCGTTGTGGCCGTTCAGCACCGTCGGCTGGCCGGATGAGACCGATGACCTGAAGGCGCTGTACCCGACCAACACCCTGGTGACTGCCTCGGAGATCATCTTCTTCTGGGTCGCCCGGATGGTGATGATGGGTCTCGAGTTCATCGGCGAGCTCCCGTTCACGGACGTGGTCATCCACGGGACGGTCCGGGACCACCTCGGACGGAGGATGGCCAAGTCCCTCGGGAACGGCATCGATCCGCTGGAGGTGGTGGAGCGCTACGGCGCCGACGCGATGCGCTACACGGTCCTGAGTGGGGCCGCGATGGGGACCGACATCCAGCTCAACTATCAGGATCTGGATGCCGCGTTCGCGGTGGGCCGGAACTTCGCGAACAAGATCTGGAACGCCGCACGCTTTGCCTTGCCGTACCTGAGCGAGGAAGATCTTGGGGCGACCCCCGAGGATCGTGAGCTTGAGCTGGCGGACCGGTGGATTCTGAGCCGGTTTCGCGGGACCACCAGAGAGGTCACGGAGGCGTTGGAGGCCTTCCGACTGCACGATGCGGCGGCGGTTGTCTACCAGTTCGGCTGGGGCGAGCTGGCGGATTGGTACATCGAGTTGGCGAAGCCGCGGCTCGGAGGCGAGCGGGGCGAAGCCAGCCGATCAGCCGCTTCGACGACCCTGGCGCATGCGCTGGACGGTTGGATGCGCCTCCTGCACCCGATCATGCCCTTTGTCTCTGAGGCGATCGCCACCCGACTTCCGGGCCGGAGCGAGGAGGACTCGATCGTGCGAGGGCCGTGGCCCGAGCCGCCGGACTCGTGGGAAGACGCTGCGGCGGAAGCCGCCTTCGCCGGACTCCAGGAGCTGGTCGGTCAGGTTCGGAACCTCCGTGCCGCGTACGGGATCGACCCGGCGCGGCAGCTCACCGTTCTCGTGCGTGGAGCTCCGCCGGTTCTGGCAGAAGCGATGACCGCCGAGGGGCAGGGGATCTCCCGACTCGCCCGGGCGGTGTTCCAGAAGGCGGATGACCTTCCCGCCGAGCCCGGCGCACACGCCGTGCTACAGTCGGGGGCCGAGCTCTTCCTGCCGCTTGCCGACGTCGTGGATGTAGATCGCGAGCTCGGGCGATTGGAGAAGGAGCTGCTCCGGATTGAAGGCCTCCTCGAAGGCTCCCGTGGCCGGCTCGAGAGCCCGGCGTTTCTGGAGAAGGCTCCCGAGGAGGTGGTGGCGCGCGAGCGCGAGAAGCAGAAGTCGCTCGAGGAGCGCCGAGGGCTTCTTGTCGAGAAGAGACGCGCGCTCGGAGAAGGTTGAGGCCGTATCGAGTGCACGACGCATCCCTCCACCCATCGAGGAGACTAACCGGCGCAGCTGTCGGTCTGGCCGCGGCGGCGCTCGGGGTGGCTTGCGCCAGGGAGGAGCCGCCGCCGGGAGCCCACCCGGACCGAGTTCCGCCCTCCGCCCGCGAGTTCAATCCCGTCAGGAACTCGATCGTGCCCGGCTTCGGCGGGAGTGTCGAGATTCGGTTCGACGAGCCGATCACCGGCACCAGGAGCCTTCAGCAAAGCCTGGTCGCGTCGCCGGCCGACCGGTATGAAGTGTCGTCGGGCTTCTCGAACATCAGGATCAAGCCATCCGATGGTTGGGCCGACGGCGTCGTGTACTACTTCCAGATTCCCGAGGGCATCGCCGATCTTCTCGGGAACCGCACCGAGGAGCCAATCGAGCTTGTCTTCTCCACCGGACCGGAGCTGTCCGCGACGCGGGTCACGGGCGAGGTTCGTCAGCGCGTGGACGGGGCAGCCCTTTCACCGGGAAGAGTGCTGTTCTACAACCTGACCGGTGACTCGATTCCGTACGGCGCCCTGACCGACCGGCAGGGGGCGTTCGAGCTGCCGTACCTGCCTCCCGATGACTATTGGTCTTTCGCCTTCCAGGACCTGAACAACAACCTCCGGCTCGAGCGGCTCTTCGAGCCGTACGACAGCGTGCGTCTCGAGCTGGGGCCCGCCGGGATCGCTGCCTTGAGCTTCCGGGTCGTCGAACCGGACACGACCCCGCCGGTTCTGGGCCTCATCCGAGGCGAGGGCGACCTCGTCCTGCAACTGCAGTTCGACGACTACCTTGATCCGGAGCAGGACCTCTCCAGCTCGGGCCTCGTCCTGCGACAGACGGAGAGCGGCACCAGATGGGAGGTCGAGGAGGTGCGCGTGGAGCCGGGTGAGCGGCCCCAAGGCCGTCAGCGGGGCGGGGCACGAGAGCCGGTGGAAGCGACACGGGACACGGCGGCCACCGAGCCCGCTCCTCCGGACACGGCGGGAGCCGAGGAGGAGGAAGGACCTTCGCCGGATGACGCTGCCGCGGAAGCCGACTCGCTGGTAGACGGCGCCGTTGAAACCGACTCCCTGGCTGCCGGTGCAGAGGCTGAGACGTCGGTCGAGGGTGGCGGCGAGACGCAGCCCCCCGTCCAGGAGGAGGGCACGCCTCCCGAGGAAGAGAAGCTTCCCTCTCAGACGCTGCGAATCCAGCTCGCCACACCTCTGGAGTCGGGGACGTATCGGCTGATCTTGGACCGGATCGTCAACCTGCGCCTGCTGGAGGCGGGGGTCGACACGACGTTCTCCTATCCGCTGGTGGAAGAGGAGGAGGAAGAGCAGGACGGCGGGGCAGAGCAGGACGGCGGGGCCGAGGAGGATCAGGGAGAGCCAGCCGGTGAGCCGGATGATGGGGGAGGGGGCGGAGACGAAGGTGCCAGTCCGTGAGCGATCTCCGACGGGACATCCCGTCCGTCGATGCGCTCCTTGCCGACGACCGGGCCGTGCGTTGGTCGGAGAGCTTCGGTCGTGACGAGGTGAAGCGGGTTCTTCGGGAGGTGATCGCGGACCAGCGGGTCCGGGCGACGGCCGGCCGATCCGTTGCCGACCCGACCGAGATCCTGGAGACGATCGGAGCCCGGCTCCGCGAGCTGGCAGTCCCCGGTCTGCGCCACGTGCTCAACGGGACGGGCGTAATCCTCCACACGAATCTTGGCCGAGCGCCCTTGGCGTCTGCGGCGCTCGAGGCGCTCGAGCCGATTGCGGGCGGCTACAGCAACCTCGAGTTCGACCTGGCGACCGGGCGGCGCGGCAGTCGCTACACGCATTGCAGCGACCTGGTGCGGCGATTCACCGGATCCGAGGCGGCGCTCGTCGTGAACAACAACGCGGCGGCGGTCTCACTCGTCGTGAACGAGCTGGCCCTCGGTTGCGAGGTGATCGTCTCGCGCGGCGAGCTGGTCGAGATCGGCGGGTCGTTCCGCATCCCCGAGATCATCGCCCGCAGCGGCGGCGAGTTGGTGGAGGTGGGTACGACGAACCGCACGCGGATCGAGGACTATAGCCGTGCGATCGGGCCGAAGACCGGCCTCATTCTCAAGGTTCACCCATCCAACTACCGAATCCGGGGCTTCGTGGAAGATGTGCCTTTGGCGGAGCTAACGATCCTGGGTCAGCGGGAAGGCGTGCCGGTCGCCAACGATCTGGGCTCGGGTCTTCTACTCTCCGATCTGCTGCCGCCTCTGCCAGCGGAGCCGGGTCCGAGAGAGGCCGCGACCGCCGGAGCGGACGTCGTGACCTGGAGCGGCGACAAGCTTCTGGGAGGACCGCAGGCGGGAATCATTCACGGTTCGACGGAGTGCGTGGACCGCCTGCGCGGCAACCCACTCCTTCGCGCCTTCCGCGTCGACAAGCTGACGCTGGCCGCGCTGGAGGCGACACTGCGCCTCTATGCGAACCCGGCTGCCGCGGCCGAGCGGATTCCGGCCGTGGCCATGCTGAGGGAAACGCCCGGATCCGTTCGGGAGCGCGCCGAAGCCGGGCTCGCGCTCTGTTCCGCCGTGGTGCGGGAGGCGCTCGAAATCAGGCCGATGCGCGCGGTCGTCGGAGGCGGTGCGTACCCGGAATTGACCCTCGAATCGGCTGGTTGGTGCGCCGCAGGCCGGCGGCCCGATTCGCTGGAGAGGCGCTGTCGGGCGGCGACACCGCCTCTCATCGGCCGCATCGAGGACGACACCTTCTGCGTGGACTTCCGTACCATCCTGCCCGGTGAGGAGAAGGATATCGCGCGCGTGGTATCGGAAGTCTGGGAGGCGCCGTGAGCGAACCCCTTCGCGTTGGCGTGCTGGCATCCGGTTCGGGGAGCAACCTCCAGGCTCTCCTGGACCGCTTCAACCTCGGCGGCGACCCATCGGCCCGCGTCGTACTCGTCGTCGGGAGCCGACCCGGGATCCGGGCGCTGGACAGGGCGCGAGAAGCGGGAGTCCGGGCCGAGGTGTTGCCAGAGACCGCCCAGACTCCCGAGGAGGATCCAGAGAGAGACGAGGCGTTTCTGCTGCGCCGCCTGGGGGAAGCGGACGCACAACTGGTGGTGCTCGCCGGATATCTTCGCCTGATTCCGGCCGAGGTCGTGCGTGCGTTCTGGGGCCGGATGATCAACATCCACCCCGCCCTCTTGCCATCCTTCGGCGGTCATGGCATGTACGGTCGACGGGTCCACGAGGCCGTGATCGATCGAGGCTGCAAGGTGAGCGGCGTCACGATCCACTTCGTGAGCGAGGAGTACGATCGGGGCCCCATCGTCGCGCAGTGGCCGGTCCCCGTCATGGAGGATGACGACGCCGACGCGCTGGCCGCTCGCGTTCTGCGGGTGGAGCATCGCCTGCTCCCGGCGGTCGTCTCGGGCATCGCGCGGGGTCGGCTGGGCTTTTCTTCCCCCGGTCGAGCCGAGTGGGCGCGTCCGCTCTACGAGGCGGAGACGTTCAGGGCCGGTCCGGACGACGGCGTGACGACGCTCGAGTCGGTGAGGCCGATTTCCTCCGACCTCGCCGAGTGACCCTGACGAACACCGAACAAGAAGATGGTTGATATGGCTGAACAGAGGACCGCGCTCGTCAGCGTTTCCGACAAGACCGGGGTGGTCGAGCTGGCGCAGGCTCTCGTGGACCGTGGGTGGCAGATCGTTTCGACCGGCGGCACGGCAGCCGCACTCGCCGAGGCGGGAGTACCGGTCCGCTCGATCGGAGAGCTCACCGGCTATCCGGAGATGCTGGCCGGCCGGGTGAAGACGCTCCATCCGGCGGTGCACGCCGGCATCCTGGCGCGGCGGTCGATTCCCGAGGACATGGAAGCGCTGGACCGAGAGGGGATCCAACCGATTGATCTCGTGGTCGTGAACCTGTACCCGTTCCGGCAGACGGTGGCCAGGCCTGACGTGACCCTGGCGGAGGCGGTTGAGCAGATCGACATCGGAGGGCCGACGCTACTGCGTGCGGCCGCCAAGAACCACAGGGACGTCGTCGTCGCCTGCGATCCGGCGGACTACGAGAGAGTCCTCGAGCTGCTGGACGCGGAGGCGGAGGGTGAGGAGCACGGCGACCGGAGACGACGTCTCGCCGCCAGCGTCTACGCTCATACGTCAGTCTACGACGCGGCGGTCGCGAGCTATCTGCGCTCGTTCGGGCGCGAGCAGAGCGGGCCGCCGGCCGAGGCGATCGTCTCCCTGGTCCGGATCCAGGAGCTGCGCTACGGGGAGAACCCGGATCAGGCGGCCGCCTTCTACCGGGACGCGTCGAGGCGGCCGTCTGGAGCGGCCGCGTTGAAGCAGCTGCACGGCAAGGAGCTGTCCTACAACAACCTCCTGGATGTGGATGGCGCGTTGGGCGCGATCGCGCCGTATCTCGGCGCCTCTCGGGCGGCCTGCGCGATCGTCAAGCACACAACGCCCTGTGGGATGGCCGTCGGACGTTCGACCTCCGAGGCGTTCGAGCGAGCCCTGGCCTGCGACCCGGTGTCGGCGTTCGGTTCCACCGTCGCGTTCAACCAGCCGCTCGCGGAAACGGTGGCGGAGGCGCTATGCGAGCTGTTCGTGGAATGCCTGGTCGCCCCCGGCTACGCGGAGGCTGCCCTGCGAAGCCTCACGCAGAAGAAGAACCTCCGGATTCTCGCGCCCGAGGAGGGAGATCTTCAGGTCTATCCGGGGCATCTATTCCCGGGCATGGATGCGCGAGGGGTCCAGGGAGGATTACTGCTGCAGACGGCGCCCATCCCGGCGACCGCCGAGGAGCTGGCAGCCCGGGAAGGCGTGACCGTCCCGACCCAAAGGCAGCCGTCTTCCGAGGAGTGGGACGACCTGGGCTTCGCCTGGGCTGCCGTGCAGAGCGTGAAGTCCAACGCGATACTTCTCGCTCGTGGGGGTGCCACGATCGGGATCGGCGCTGGTCAGATGAGCCGCGTTGATGCGGTCCGGCTCTCGGGCTGGAAGGCCGGTGATGCGGGGCACGAAACGGAGGGATCCGTGCTGGCGTCGGATGCGTTCTTCCCGTTCAGAGATGGGATCGATGCGGCGGCCGATCTCGGGGTCCGTGCCATCGTCCAGCCGGGCGGCTCCGTTCGCGATGACGAGGTGGTCTCGGCGGCCGACGAGCACGGCATTTCCATGGTGATGACGGGCCGTCGCCTGTTTCGCCACTGAGGCTACCCACACCGATACCGACCAAGGAGGGAAGGGCTCAGGGACGGATCGGCAGGGAGAACGATTCTTGACGACATCCCTGACGGCCCGTATTGTCGCCCCTCGTGAATCTTTTCACATGAGATCCAACCCACAGCTATAGCTCACGACGACATGACCGACGGGCGCCCAAGGGTCCCGGGCCACCGACGAATCCTCATCTTCACGGCGCTGGCTATCGCCTCGGTGGCGGCGGCGTGCGGTGGCGATTTTCCCCAATCATCCCTGCTTCCCCAGTCCGATGTGGCGCGCGAGATCGACTCCCTCTTCCGGGGGATTCTCTGGTGGGCCATGGCCGTTTTCGTGGTCGTCGAGGGTGCCCTGATCGTTGCCATCATCCGCTTCAGGGAGCGCCCGGGCGCTCCGAGACCGCGGCCCGTACACGGACACACGCTCCTCGAGATCGGCTGGACCCTGGTTCCCGCGATCATTCTCATCTTCATCGGCGTCCCCACGATGATCACGCTGTGGCGCATCGATCGTCCGCCCGAACGCTCCGACGTTCGGGTGGAGGTCGTCGGGCATCAATGGTGGTGGGAGTTCAACTATCCCGATCTGGGAATCACGACGGCCAACGAGCTGCACGTGCCGGTGGGGAAGACGGTGGATCTGCGGCTGCGCTCCGCGGACGTGATGCACAGCTTTTGGTTCCCCCGCGTCGCCGGGAAGAGGGACCTGGTCCCCGGCCGGGTGAACCAGCTCTGGTTCACGCCGGACTCGGTGGGTGTCTATCCAGGCCAGTGCGCGGAGTTCTGCGGAACCTCCCACGCTCTGATGGCGATGCGCCTGCACGTCGAAGCCGAGGAGGACTTCGAGAGCTGGGTCGAGCAACAGCTACGGGAAGCCGTCGAGATCGAGGAAGCGGGGGATCCGCTCGTGGCCGCTGGAAGGGATCTGTTTTTCGGGGCCGGCGGCTGCATCTCCTGCCACCAGATCAGGGGCACGGTGGCCGCGGGGATCCTCGGGCCGGACCTAACGCACGTGGGCGGCCGTGAGACGATCGCGGCCGGCGTGCTGGAGAACACGCTGGACAACCTGGCATTCTGGATTAAAGATCCACACGATGTAAAGCCAGGCAACCTTATGTTGGATATGGGATTGAACGATGAGCAAGCCAGACAGATCGCGGCCTATCTCTTGAGCCTCGAGTAGCCGGAATGGCGACAGCGGAAGCAGCGGTTCACTCGGAAGGTAAAGCGGGAGGCACCCCCGCCGGCGGCCTGTGGAGTTGGATCACGACCGTGGACCACAAGCGGATCGGGATCCTCTACTTCCTTTCCGGCCTCTTCTTCTTCCTCGTGGGCGGGCTGGAGGCGCTGATGATCCGCCTCCAGCTGATGGTGCCCGAGAACGACATGCTGAGCGCCGAAGCTTTCAACCAGATCTTCACCATGCACGGCCTGACGATGGTCCTCTTCGCCGTCATGCCGATGGCGGCGGGCGCCTTCAACTACATCGTGCCCCTCCAGATCGGAGCGAGGGATGTTGCCTTTCCCCGCCTGAACGCGTTCAGCTACTGGCTCTTCCTGTTTGGTGCTCTCCTCCTGAACTCGAGCTTCTTCCTCGGGGGCGCTCCGAACGCCGGATGGTTCGCGTACGCGAACCTCACCTCGAGCCAGTTCTCGCCGGGTCACGGGATGGATTTCTACGTCCTCGGACTCGCGTTGGCCGGCGCGGCCTCCATCGTCGCCGCGCTCAACTTCATCGTCACCATCATCAACCTGCGGGCACCCGGTCTCACCTTCATGCGGCTACCGCTGTTTACGTGGATGACGCTCGTCGTGTCGTTCCTGATCATCCTGGCGTTCCCGCCGTTCACGATCGGGACGATCTTCCTCCTCTTCGACCGCATGTTCGGGACACTCTTCTTCGAGCCCTCGGGGGGGGGCGACCCCGTTCTCTGGCAGCATCTGTTCTGGATCTTCGGTCACCCGGAGGTCTACATCCTGATCCTGCCCGCTTTCGGGATCATCTCGGACGTCATCCCGACCTTCTCGAAAAAGTCGCTGTTCGGGTATCCCGTGGTCGTCTACTCCGGCATCCTGATCGCCTTCCTCGGGTTCGGCGTATGGGCGCACCACATGTTCTCCGTGGGTCTGGGCCCGATCGCTAACTCGGCGTTCAGCGGTTTGACGATGCTCATCGCCATCCCCACCGGCGTGAAGATCTTCAACTGGATCGCGACGATGTGGGGTGGGTCGATCCGCTTCCGGGCACCGATGCTGTTTTCAATCGGCCTGGTCGCCATGTTCACGATCGGTGGGCTCAGCGGCGTCATGCACGCGTCGGCGCCGGCCGATCTGCAGCAGACGGACACCTACTTCGTGGTGGCGCACTTCCACTACGTGCTGTTCGGCGGAACGATCTTCGGCCTGTTCGCCGGGATCTACTACTGGTTCCCGAAGGTGACGGGACGCTTTCTGGGTGAGAGGCTGGGCGCGGCGCACTTCTGGCTCATGTTCGTCGGGATGAACCTGACCTTCTTCCCGATGCATTTCGCCGGGCTCCACGGGATGCCGCGACGCACGTTCACGTATCCGGCCGGCCTGGGATTCGAGGGCTACAACCTGATGTCCACCGTGGGCGCCGCGATCACGCTCCTCGCAATGCTGATCTTTCTGTTCAACTTCGCTCGCGGCCTCCGGAGCGAGGCGACCGCCGGCGCCAATCCGTGGAAGGCCTCCACGCTGGAGTGGGCGACGAGCTCGCCCCCGCCGGTGCACAACTTCGACGTGACGCCCGAGGTGACGAGCCGGGACCCGCTGTGGAACGACGGCGTAGCGCTCCCTGCCGGCGAGGAGAAGTTCCACATGCCCAACCCGTCCTATTGGCCGCTGGTCGTGGCGGGCGGGATCCTGGTGGCGGCGGCCGGCGCGCTGGTGGGACTCCCTGTCGCCTTGCTCGGAGCCGCCGTGGCGCTGGCCGGAATCTACGGTTGGTCGTTCGAACCGATCCACTGAGCGGACGAGGCACGAGGCGGATGACAACGGAGAAGGGGAACTAGCGGAAGTGGAGCGGACGAGCACCGGGGTACCCAACGAGAAGATGCTCATGTGGGCCTTTATAGGCTCCGAGTGCATGCTCTTCGGGTCCCTGATCGCCACCTACCTGGCATACCGGGGCCGGAGCATCGTCGGGCCGTACGAGGAGGAGCTCCTCAACATCCCGTTCATCACGGTCACCACGTTCGTGCTCCTGATGAGCAGCCTGATGATGGTCCTCGCCCTGTCGGCCGTTCAACGCGGCGACACCCGGGGCAGCAAGCTCTTCCTCTTTCTGACCGCGCTTCTCGGGGTGGTTTTTATCAGCGGCCAGGTGTTCGAGTTCAGCCACTTCGTGCACGAGGGCCTCGGCCTCGGCCGGAACCTCTTTTCCGGCACCTTCTTCCTCACGACCGGATTCCACGGGGCGCACGTCACGGTGGGTGTCATCTGGCTTCTCACGCTTTGGGCCATGGCCATGCGCGGCAAGCTCGGGCCCGAGAAGTCCCTGAAGGTGGAGGTGGCGGGTCTCTATTGGCACTTCGTGGACGTCGTGTGGATCGTGCTGTTTACGATTATCTACCTGATGTCCGGGGCGTCGGGCGCCTGAGCGGGCGACGAAAGGAGCGAGCGATCGGATGGCGAGCGAGATGGCCCACGGCGCGGAGGCAGGCGGTCTGGAGACGGCGATGACCCACGGATCGCCCGAAGAGCCCCATGCCTCGAGCCGTACCTACATCGCGATCGCCCTTGTGTTGGGAGTGCTCACCGCGCTCGAGGTGATGGTGTTCTACGTGGAGGCGCTCGCCCCGGTGCTGGTACCGATTCTCCTGGTGCTCTCGGCAGCCAAGTTCGTCCTCGTCGTCGGCTTCTTCATGCACCTCAAATACGACACCAACATCCTGCGCGGACTCTTCTTCGGGCCGTTGGCGATCGCAGTCGCGATCATCGTGGCGATGATGGCTCTCTACGGGTACTTCCTCTAGGCTTCCGCCGAGCCCCGTCGGGCCGCGTCGGCCCGAGCCTCGACGCGCGCCATGACGATCGACGGGGACTCATCGGCTCGGAACGCTAGACAGCGCGTAGAGGAAGAGGTTGACGCCCATTCGGAACGCTTCCTCGCGCAGCTCCTCGGGGTCGCCGTGAACCGCGGCATCCTCCCATCCATCGCCCAGGTCGCTCTGATAGCTGTAGAAGACGACCAACCGCCGCTCCAGGAAGATTCCCCATCCCTGCGCGGGAAGCCCGTCGTGCTCGTGGATCTTCGGCAGGCCGCCCGAGAGGTCGTAGAAGAGGTGGAAGACGGGGTGGTCGAGGGGGACCTGGACGAGCTCCCGGTTCGGGAAGACGCGGCGGATCTCCCGGCGGAACGATTCGTCCAGCCCGTAATTGTCGTCGGCGTGCAGGAAGCCGCCTGCCTCCAAGTAGCCTCGAAGACTCTCGATTTCCTCGTCTGAGAGCCGGAAATTGCCGTGTCCCGTGAGGTAGAGATAGGGGTGATCACGGAGATCCGGATCCGTGAGCCGCACATCCACGGGCCGTGAGGAGACCGGGACGCCGGTTCGGAGCCGAATCTCGGCAAGCAGGTTCACGAGGCTCGAGGGGTTGGCGTACCAGTCGCCTCCTCCGTCGTAGTGGAGGCGGGCGATCGTGACGGGCGCCGGGCCCGCGAATGGCGCCAGAACGAGCGCCGCGAGCGCGGGCAGCGAAGCACGGGCTCGCAGCCCCGGGCTCAGCACGTTTCGGCGAGCACGGACACGGCGGCGACGAGCGCCGCAGAGACGAGAACCGCCTGCAGCTGCCACTCGCCACGAGGCTGGCGCTTGCGGCAATGGGGGCAGTGGTGGGTGTGGTCCGGAATCATGACCTCGCAACCCTGGCACTCTTTCATCGCTCCGCCTCTTACTGGTCAAAAACGTGGCACGCGCTCGTACCGCGGAGTAGGATACCGTTCACCCGAACCTCTCAACCAGGCCCCAGGCGAGATGTCGTGAAGCGATATGCGGCGTACGATCCGCCCGAGTACGTCAACTGGTCGCCGGACTCCGCGTTGCTCGGCCAGTACCGCAGGACGATAGAGGAACAGCCCCAGCGACAAGCCGCGGTGAGCGCGCTCTCCCCGGCGGACCTGCTCGCGCTCTACCGCGGCCTGCTTCGCTTCCGCCTGCACGACATCGCGCTCCAGCGTTGGGTCAAGCAGGGCGTTCTCTCCAAAGCCTGGCTTGGAACCGGAGAGGAAGCGGTCACGATAGGTGCGGTACACGCTCTGAGGCGCGAAGGCGAATCGGGCGACGTGGTCGGCCCGATGATCCGTAATGCAGGCGCCTGTCATGAAATGGGGATGCCGCTCGCGGACATGCTACGCGGCTATCTCGCTACCGCAGATTCTCCGACGCGAGGGAAGGATCTCCACGTCGGCGGCCTGCAGTACGGTATCGTCGCCCCCGTCAGCATGGTCGGTTCACTGGCGGCCGTCATGAACGGATTCGCCCTCGCCTTCAAAAAGCGGGGCGAGCGTCGGGTTGCCCTGACCTGGATTGGCGATGGGGCGACCAAGCATGGTGAGGTGCACGAGGCGCTCAATTTCGCGGCCGTTCAGCGACTGCCGGCCGTGTTCATCATCCAGAACAACCAGGTCGCCCTCGGCACGAGGTTCCGTCAGCATCATCTGGCCGACGATTTCTATGGCTGGGGCCGGGCGTACGGGGTCACCATCCTGGAGGTTGATGGCAACCACGTACTGGATGTATACGCGGCGTGCCGTCTGGCGACGGTGCGTTGCCGAGCCGGCGAGGGGCCCGTCTTCGTGGCGGCCGAGACGTTCCGGATGGGAGGTCACGCGACACACGACGTCCGGGAGGCGCGACGTACGTTCGACTCCTCTCTCTTCGAGAGCTGGGGACGGCGAGATCCGATCGGAGTCTTCGAGGAGTATCTGGCAACCGGTCCCGCGCTCGCGGGCGGTGAGGAGTCGGACCCGGCGGCGTGCGAGGCGCTCAATCGGCGGATGCTCGAAAACGTTGAGCGGGGAGTCATCGCGGAAGTCGACCAGGCCGCGGACGAGGCGCTGGCGAGCCGGAGTGGTAGCATGCCGGACCCGGAGGAGACGAAGACCGACATCTACGCGAGTCCATGCGAGGTGCTACGAAAGACATGAGCGGAACGAGTGATCGATTCGAGTGCGAGCTCGAGGTGGAGGGCCGCCTCTGTCGCGTGACGGCTGCATGGAGGGGACCGGAGACGGGATACGGGGTCCTCTACTTCTTCCCCTCCGATGGGGCGGCGGGCGACCGAGGCGATCGGCGCGCGCTTATCACGCCGGAGGTCAGCCTCCGGGCCTTGGGGGAATCGAGCCTGCTCCAGTTTTACGAGGCGGGACGGCCGCTAACGGAGACGGAGCGTCGCTTCGCGGCTGCGGACGGTCGCCAGTGGCTGGCGCAGAGCCGCGGGCCGGTATGGGCCGGCCGCTCCGCGGCGGAAGGAGGGTCCGGGATACTCTTCACGAGCCTCGAGGGCGAGCCGGACTCGCTGCGGGCATCCGGCGGACATGTCGGCGAGATGTCCGATGAGGAGCTTTCCGCACTGTGGCGCGGTGCGGTGCAAAAACCGGCCGCCGCGGAGGGCTCTGCGAAGGGACCCGACGAGCGAGCTCCGGAGGAGGCCGACGAGCCCGGGTGAGCGAGCCGACCGATCCCGATGCCGTTCGCGTCTTCGTCTACTTCGACTATTCCTGTCCCTACTCCTACCTCGCCGTCACCCTGCTGGAGACGGCAGCAACCACGACACCGCTGCGGGTTGTCTGGCGGCCGCTGGAGACCAGGTCAGAGATCGGCGCCCAGGGCCTGTCGAAAGCGCCTGTCGACGCGCCGTGAGCTGGGCGTGCCCCTGTATCGGCCCGAGAAGTGGCCGGACACCCGTGCAGCGCTGCAGGCGTCGGAATTCGCTCGAGATCTATCAGAGGAGGCTCACCGCAGGCTCCACCGAGCGATCTTCCGCGCCCACTTCGTCAGAAGGATGGACATCGGAAGGGTGGATCATCTTCTCCGGCTGGCCACGGAGGAGGGGATCGACACCGAAGCGCTGGCGGCGGCCCTGGAGGATGGCCGCTACCTGGAGGAGCTGGCGCGCACGGAGTCCGAGGCGGAGCGATATGGCATCCGCCAGACACCGGTCTTTCTGTTTGGGCGCTTCAAAGTGGTGGGTGCGGCTCCCGCCGAGGTTCTGTTGGAGGCAGCGCGGCGAGCGGTCGTCGACTGATGGGAACGGTCAGGAGGGGTCTCCGCCGCTGAGCTGGGTGCGGGCCGACCGCACAACGGTCGTCAGAGTGTTTCCGTCTCTCGGATACGTGGCGAACCCGAGGCGGCCACGGTCCGACCAAGCACCCCTCCGCGCAAGAAGGCCGACCAGGCGCTGAGCGATCACCCGCGCTCCCTCGGCCGACGTCTCGGGGAGGCCGACGGCGAAGAGGTCGCGCCCATAGCGGCCCACGAGGTCGAACTCGCGTAGGTTGCTCAGCAGAATCCGACCGGCTCGACGGTCCACCTCCACTCCCGCATCCAGAAGCAGAAGCGAAAAGGATCGCTCGAAGCGACGGCATCGCTTCAGCTCCGCTGCCGATGCCACATCGAAGGCTTCGCGCGGGAAGATCTCGTCGATCGGACGCCCCGATTGTCCGTCTCCGCTCTCGGCGACCGGCTGAGCATCGCCCACCGGCGGCTCCGGCCGTGCGACGGCCGGGCGCCGAGAGCGGGCAGGGGGCTCCGGTGACTCGATCGTGAGATCGGGGGCCGGAGGTTCTCCTGCACGATGCGTGTCTGGCCTTGAACGCCGCTCGTGCGGTCTCGGCAGGTCCCGGTGTCGGCGCGTCTCAAGGTGGGTTGGCTCCGGGCTCGAACTCGCTAGCGGAGGAGTCTCTCCAAGGCTCAGGACATCCTGAAGCGCATCCTGAAGCGATTCCAGCAGATGCATCGCCTCATCGAGGCGTGACGGAGACAGGGTCCCCAATTCACCTGGGCGGTCGCGAGGCGAGGGTTCCGGTCCGGCTCGCGGATCGGCCGCGTACACCGATCGGACGTCCTGGTCGGTGCGCCGAGAGAGGTCGAGATCGAGCTCGAGTTCGGCCTCCGGCTGGTCATCCGTTCGCAGAAGGAGCTCGAGCGAGCGAAGCTGAGACAGCCCGGCCTCCAGAATGGCGCCCAGCGTGGCGAGTCGCTCGGGATCAAGGTCCACCTGGAAGCGATGCCACTCCGACACGAGTCTCTGCAGAACGGTGTCGAAGAGACCGCCTGGCTCGCCGAACTTTCGGGCAAGGGCGGGCGCGACCTCGTGACCCATAAGTCTCCGGTCTCTGCTTCCGTTGGTTTCGGGCCGCCAAAGCCGGGACGGCTACTATCATCGGAACCTACCCCTTGGCGCGGGATGCCCGAAAGATCCGACCGCGGTAGGTTGCTCGCTGTCGGTCGCACCTGGGCGGCCCCGACGATCACCTGGAGCGACTCTCCTTGCTACGAGCGACCTTTCTGGGCACGGCCTCGGCTCGACCCACGGTACGGCGAAACGTCTCCGCCATCGCGGTGCAGCGAGAGGGGAGCCTTTTTCTCTTCGACTGCGGCGAAGGCACCCAAAGGCAGATGATGCGCTTCGGCGTTGGATTCACCGTCGAGGCGATCTTCGTGACGCACCTACACGCCGACCACTATCTGGGCATCACCGGGCTCCTTCGAACGATGACGCTGCAGGATCGAACCGAGCCGATAAACATCTGGGGACCGCCGTCCAGCAAAGAGAAGCTGGGTCTGGTGGTTGAGCTCGGTGGCGATCGAATCGGCTTCCCGGTGAAGATCGGGGAGCTCGCTCCGGGCGAGGAGATCTCCCAGGACGGATACTCCATCCGCGCTTTCCGGACGAGACACACCTCCGATTCGATGGGCTTCTCCCTCGAAGAGGACCTCCGGTTGGGTCGCTTCGACGTGGATAGAGCTCGCGAGATGGGCGTCCCCGAGGGACCGATGTTCGGCGCCCTCCACCGCGGCGATGCTGTGGAGCTTCCCGACGGCCGCGCGGTGCGACCGGACGACGTCGTCGGATCGCCGCGTCCTGGGCGCAAGCTCGTCTATACCGGAGATACCGGACCGGACCAAACGGTGGTGGACGCGGCCAAAGGGGCCGATCTGTTGATTCACGAGTCCACGTTCAGTCGCGACGAGAAGGAGCGGGCACGCCGAACCGGGCACTCGACGGCGGAAGATGCCGCCCGGACGGCGAAGCAGGCGGGTGTGCGCGAGCTGGTGTTGACGCACGTCAGCGCGCGCTACTCGGAGCAGCCGGAGCAACTGGAGAAAGAGTCGCGCGCCATCTTCCGGCCAAGCCGCGTGGCACACGATGGTTTGGCGGTTCAGGTGCCTTTCCGGCCGGGCGAGCATGCAGCGAAACCGGCGAGTCGGGGGTGATTTCGATCGAGGCGCCGGGCGACAAGTCGATCTCCCATCGCACCCTGATACTGGCCACCCTCGCCGCCGGCCCGTCGACCGTGCACGGGATCCTGCGCTCCGACGACGTGCATGCCACGACCGAGGCGATGCGCCAGCTTGGCGCCTTGATAAGCGAGGAGGGCGATCAGACCCGGATCGCCGGCCAAGTCCAATGGCGAGCTCCGGAGAAAGAGATCGACTGCGGCAACAGCGGCACCACGGCACGGCTGCTTCTCGGCCTGCTGGCCGGCCTCGGCATCCACGCCGTGATTCGGGGAGATGCGTCGCTCTCTCGTCGTCCGATGGAGCGGGTCGTGTACCCGCTTCAGGCGATGGGCTCCAGGATTCGGTACCTGGCGGGTGAGGGGAGGCTTCCCGTCGAGCTCGAGGCACGCCGCTCGGGCTCTCTGCGCGCCCTCAGGCACCGTCCGCGGGTGGCGAGCGCCCAGGTCAAGTCATGCATTCTCCTTGCAGGCTTGGCCGGGGGGACCCGGGTCGAGGTCTCGGAGGCGCGGGCGACGCGTGACCACACCGAACGGCTCCTCGACGCGATGGGTGCGGCCATCTCCGTCGATCGGACCGAGGATGGTGGAGCCGTGGTCTCTCTGGAGCCGGACCGGCAGCCCTCCGAGCTGTCACCCTTGCGCCTGAGGGTGCCGGGCGATTTCTCGTCGGCCGCGTTCCTCCTCGCGGCCGGGTGGCTTGGGGCGGGAGAGGTCCAGGTTGTACATGTCGGCTTGAATCCGACGAGGACGGGGTTGCTCGACGTTGCACGTGAGATGGGGGCGCGCTTCGACCTGACCGAGGAGAATGTCCAGGCCCGTGAGCCGACTGGCAGGGTGCGGGCGATACCATCTCGACTACGTGCGTTCGATGTGGATTCCCGGGATCTGCCGCACCTGGTGGACGAAGTCCCCGTCCTTGCCGTCCTGGCGGCCCGGGCCGCCGGGGTCTCACGAATCCGGGGCGCGGAGGAGCTCCGACTGAAGGAGAGCGACCGGATCGCCGTTCTGGCCGGAAATCTCGGGCGGCTGGGCGTCCGGTGCCGCGAGCTCGTCGACGGGTTGGAGATCGAGGGAACCGACGCGCCCCTGGCCGGCCGGGTGCGATGTGCAGGAGATCACCGGATCGCGATGGCGTTCGGAGCTCTCGGTGCGGCGCCAGGATGCCGGGTCTCGGTGGACGAGGCGTCGTGCGTCTCGATCTCCTATCCATCCTTCTGGCAGGATCTGGAGCGCATCTCGGCGTCGGAGGCGGCGTGAGTAGAAGGGTCATAGCGATCGACGGGCCCGCGGCTTCGGGCAAGAGCACAACCGCCCGGCAGGTGGCGGAGCGTCTGCGCTTCCTGCACGTGAACTCCGGGCTCTTTTACCGGGCGATCACGTGGGCAGCGCTTCGTAAGGGGTTGATCGGCGAAGAGTCGGGACTTCGCCGCTGGGTGCCAGACCTGCAGATCGAGCCCGTAGTCGGAGAGGGTCTCGTAGATGTTCGCGTAGAGGGAGAGGCTGCGGGAGCGGAGTTGCAGGGTCGCGAGGTGTCGACTCACGTGTCGACGGTCTCCGCCTACGGCTTCGTTCGGGATCGGGTGCTAACCCTTCTCCGGGCGGCGGCAGAGCTTGCGGACGTTGTCTGCGACGGGCGGGATATCGGGTCCGTGGTGTTTCCGGATGCGCCGTTGAAGATCTTCCTCGTCGCCGATGTACGGGAGCGAGCCCGCCGGCGTCTGCTCGATTACCGTGCTGATCCGTCGGATGAGGCGATCTCTGCAGAGGCCGAACGGCTCGGCGTGCGCGACCGAGCCGACAGTACACGTGAGAGGGCGCCGTTGATTCGGGCTCCGGATGCCGTGGAGATCGACACCACCAACCTCACTCCGGACGCCGTGGTCAGGCTCATCCTGGATCTCGCCGCTGAGCGCGGATTGGGTGCCCAACCCGGTTGACTGTGCGTAATTCCACGCCTATCCTAGAGGGCTCGCGTTGACTTGACATTCGTGGGTTCAACTTGTCCAAACTGTGGCAGCGAAACCCTTAACCCAAAGAGCGGCCCCCTCGACGCGGCTGGGTGACGAGCTGACGGCTCGGTACCGGCCGATTGTTTTTTTGCCGTCGGCTGGCGGTCGCAGAAGAAAACGGAACCAACCGTCATGACTGAGGAACGAACCGACCAGAACGGAGCGCCCGTGGCCGAGGCCAACGTAGGCGCCGAGGAGCGACTCGACACCGAGGGGCTGCCGGCGGAGGCCGAGACCATGACGGCCGATGCGGAGGCTGAGGTCGCAGATGCCGGCGCTGAGGCCGAGATCGCAGATGCCGACGCTGAGGCCGAGATCGCAGATGCCGGCGCTGAGGCCGAGATCGCAGATGCCGACGCTGAGGCCGAGATCGCAGATGCCGACGTTGAGGCCGAGATCGTAGATGCTGACGCTGAGGCCGAGATCGTAGATGCTGACGCTGAGGCCGAGGCGCTGGCCGAGACCGAGCAGGCCGATGCGGATGCCGACGAGGCGGCGACGGAGTTCACGCCGATGACGGAGTCCTCCGCCGCGGATGAGTCGGTCTCGTATCTCGACATGGACGATAGCGAGTACTCTTCCGAGGAGTATGCGGAGATGCTCGCAATGTATGATGAGACGATGCGCGAGATCGCCGAAGGCGAGATCGTGCAGGCGACGATCGTCCGGATCACCGACGGTGCGGCGATCCTCGACGTCGGTTTCAAGTCCGAAGGATCCGTGCTGCTCGACGAGTTCCGCGATCCCTCGGAGCTCAAGGCCGGCGACAAGGTCGAAGTGTTCCTCGAGAGCTTGGAGGATCAGGAGGGCGTCGTCGTCCTCTCGAAGAAGAAGGCGGATTTCCTCCGCGTCTGGGAGGGGATCAAGACGGCCTTCGACGACAATCAGGCTGTTCCCGGGATGATCAAGCGCAAGATCAAGGGAGGGGCCACCGTCGATTTAATGGGTGTCGACGCTTTTTTGCCGGGGTCGCAAATCGCTCTCCGCCGCGTCCACAACATCGAGGATCTGATCGGTCAGGAGTACGATTTCAAGATCCTCAAGCTCAACAAGCGTCGCCGCAATATCGTCGTCAGCCGGCGCGTCATCCTCGAGGAGGAGCGAGCCGGCAAGCGGGATGATCTCAAGGAGGAGCTCGAGGTCGGCCAGATTCGCACCGGCGTGGTGAAGAACATCACCGACTTCGGCGCGTTCATCGATCTTGGCGGCATGGACGGCCTGCTTCACATCACTGACATGTCCTGGGGACGCGTCGGGCACCCCTCGGAAGTGTGCGATATCGGCCAGGACCTCGAGGTCAAGATCCTCGATATCGACTGGGACCGTGAGCGCATTTCGCTTGGACTCAAGCAGCTGCAGCCTTATCCGTGGAAGGACGTCGCCGACAAGTACCCCGTCGGGACCAGGGTTCGGGGCAGGGTCGTATCGATCACCAACTACGGCGCGTTCATCGAGCTCGAGAAAGGCGTGGAGGGACTCGTCCACATCTCCGAGATGAGTTGGACCCGAAACGTGCGACACCCCTCGCAGCTTGTCGCGATCAGCGAAGAGGTCGAATGCGTGGTGCTCCGCGTCGATGAGGAGGACCAGAAGATCTCCCTCGGAATGAAGCAGACCGAGGAGGATCCCTGGCTCTCGCTCCCGAACAAGTATCCTCCGGGAACGCGCCTCAAGGGCGTTGTCCGCAACCTCACCTCCTTCGGCGCCTTCGTGGAAGTCGAGCCGGGGATCGACGGACTCGTGCACATCTCCGACATGAGCTGGACCCGGCGGGTGCAGCATCCCTCCGAGGTGATGCGCAAGGGCGAGGAAGTCGAGGTGATGGTCCTGTCTATCGATCCCGACCAGAAGAGGATCTCGCTCGGACTCAAGCAGACGGAAGAGGATCCCTGGTACGAGCTGGCGCAGCGGTACGACCCGGGCAAGGAGGTAACCGGGCAGGTCGCCCGTTTCGTGGACAAGGGAATCGTCGTGGACCTGGGCGGTGACGTCGAGGGATTCGTGCCGGCCAGCCAGTTGGGCGTTGAGGAGCAGCTCGAAGATGCCTCTGAGTACTTCGTCGAGGGGCAGGAACTGGAGCTGAAGGTGCTCGAATCCGATCCCGTCAACCGCCGAATCGTGCTCGCCGTGACTGTGGTCCCGGAGCGGAGGGCCCCGGTCGCGCCAGCGCCTGAGGTCGAGGAAGTAGAGGCCGAGGCGGAGGTCGAGGAAGTAGAGGCCGAGGCGGAGGTCGAGGAAGTGGAGGCCGAGGCGGAGGCCGAGGAAGTGGAAGCCGAAGCGGAGGTCGAGGAAGTGGAGGCCGAGGCGGAGGTCGAGGAAGTAGAAGCCGAGGCGGAGGTCGAGGAAGTAGAAGCCGAGGCGGAGGCCGAGGAAGTAGAAGCCGAGGCGGAGGTCGAGGAAGTGGAGGCCGAGGCGGAGGTCGAAGATGTGGAGGAGGAAAAGGAACGGTAGGGTCCGCCGAGGTTCCGATGAAATATTCAGCTGCGGGGTCCGGGCGCCCTATTCCGGACCCCGTTTCATTGAGGATTCGCCGAAGCGCGCGGCGCCGAATACTCCTCGCTGGTCTATCTGTCGTACTCGCCGGCGGCTGCGCGTCTTCGTCCGACAGGGGCATGGCCGAGCCGACAGGTATCGGTACGGCCGATCGGGAAGCTCTTCGCTCCCTGGATGCTCTCGTCTCGGCGGGCAGCTTTATCCGGGCAGGCGAACTGGCAGATTCCCTGTTCTCCGCTTGGCGCTCCGATCCGAGTCGCGTGTCGGCGGCGAACCGGGCGCTTTTTGTCGGCGCGGTGGCGCTGCAGACGGCGGGTGAAACGGAGGCTGCGGCCACCCGGTACGAAGCTCTGATCGGACGCGCCTCGGGAACGCTCTTTGAGATGGCCGTCGGCCGGTTGGCGGAGATCCGAGTCCGCAACGGCCAGGAACTGGCTGCCCTGCAGTTGCTGCTGGAGTATCCGGGATCCATGAGCGAAGAGTCCCGACGGGTGATGCGGCAGGCCGCCGGGTCTATCACCCTCGGCGAGCTCGAGGAACTGGCCGCCTCGGCCGACCCCGGCCGGGCAGGGGGCCTGCTCCGCGCCGAGCTGTCTCGGGCGCTGGCGCTCGGTGGTAGGGACGATTCGGCGAGTGCCGTCGCGCGACGCGTTCTGGATGCGGAGGCGTGGTCTTCCGATCGGGAGCTCGCTCGGCAGATTCTCGCGGGTGACTACCGGGAGGCGGCGCGAGTGCGGATCGGATTGCTGATCCCGCGATCGGGCCGTTTCGCCGCGGCCGGAGAGCTCGTGGAGGAGGGTGCGAGGATCGCGCTCCAGGAGTACGAGCGATCCGCCGGAGCGTTGCCGATCGAGCTCGTGGTCGTGGACGACGGCTCCGGTGAGGTGGGTATCGTCGATCTCGTCCGGCGGCTGGAGCGAGAAGGGGTCATGGCTCTCGTCGGCCCCATGCGGTCAGAGGCGTTCGCCGAGGCTACGGCCGCTCGACGAGATGACCGACTGCTGATGGTGAGTCCAACCGTCACCGATGTCCAAGATCCCGCCAAGAACGCGTTCACGCTGTGGGCCAGGGACCGGCGTCACACCGATGTGGCTCGGGACGTGGCGCAGTTCCTCAGCGGCGACGCCGGCCTGACGCGACTCGGCGTTCTGTATCCGTTCGGCCCCCTGGGCCAGAGTTCCTACCGGTCCTTCGAGCAGGCGGCCCGCCAGACGGGTGCCGCCGTCGTTGCGGCCAGTGGATACCGGCCCGATACGACGACCTTCCAGGAACCGATCGGCCGGCTGGCGGTGGCGACGCCGGAAGCGATCTTCGTGGACGCGGATGCCCTCCCGACCGTTCTCCAGCTGACCCCACAGATTCCCTACTACGGTATCGAGGGCTTGATCGTCGCCGGCAGCGCCCTGTGGGGCGCCCCGGAGGCGCTGCGACGGCTGGAAGGCACGATCGGGAATGCCTGGATCGTGGGCGCTTACGTGGATCGGGCGGCCGAGGCGTCCCCGTGGGCCACTTTCAGGGACCAGTACGAGCGGGAGTACCGGAAGTCGCTTCGGGACAACATGCTGCCCGCCCTCGGATACGACGCTATGCGCCTGATTCTCTCGGCTCTCGCTCGCTCGGGCACCGCCGATCCGGCGCGAGTGGCGCGTGCGGCGGCGGAGCTCGAGGTCGCCGGCGCTACCGGTCTGTTTCGTCTTGATCCCGGCACATCGACAGTGGTTCGCCGGACGTTGATCCGTGCGTTGCGCGACGGCACTCTTCGACCCCTCGATGTCGCATCGCTGCTCCAGTGGCGGGATGCGGAGGCGGAAGAGGCGGCCCGCAGGGCGGAAGCGGCAGAGGACGAAGGCGGATGACTTCAGAGCCCGGCGTGAGGATGCTCAGATGACGATGCGAGCCAAGCTGCACGAGCTCGAAGAGCTGCGACGTGCGAGCCAGGAAGGTGGCGGAGCCGACCGGTTGGCTCGCCAGCACGAGAAAGGCAAACTCAGCGCACGCGAGCGGTTGGACGTTTTGTTGGACCCAGGCTCTTTCGTCGAGCTGGATCGCTTCGTCGAGCACCGATGCACCGACTTCGGGCTCGAGGATCAGCGATATCCCGGAGACGGGGTCGTCACCGGATACGGAACGATCGACGGCCGAACCGTCTACGTCTTCAGCCAGGACTTCACCGTGTTCGGGGGCTCGCTCTCGGAGGCGCACGCCGAGAAGATCGTGAAGGTGCTGGACAACGCGCTCAAGGCCGGCGTCCCC
The DNA here is from genome assembly GCA_039587445.1 of Gemmatimonadota bacterium. Taxonomy (GTDB): domain Bacteria; phylum Gemmatimonadota; class Gemmatimonadetes; order Palauibacterales; family Palauibacteraceae. The sequence continues at coordinate 6,874 of JBDHIM010000036.1, read as the reverse complement.
GTAATCGGCCTGAACGATTCGGGTGGTGCGCGCATCCAGGAGGGTGTCGTATCCCTCGGCGGCTACGCGGACCTGTTTCTGCGCAACACGATGGCGTCCGGGGTGATTCCGCAGATCAGCGCCATCCTTGGCCCGTGTGCCGGAGGGGCGGTCTACTCGCCCGCCATCACCGATTTCATCTTCATGGTTGACGGCATCAGCCACATGTTCGTGACGGGCCCGAACGTCGTGAAGACGGTGACCCACGAGGACGTGAGCTTCGACGAGCTGGGCGGCGCCGCGACGCACGCCCGCACTTCCGGCGTCGCGCACTTCGCGTACGCCGACGAAGTCTCGGCCCTCCGGGGCATCCGGAGCCTCCTCGGCTATATGCCGGCAAACAACAGCGAGGTCCCGCCGGATGTCGAGCCGGTCGATCCGCCGGAGCAGGCCGCCGAAGAGCTGCTCGATATCGTACCGGATCAGCCCAACAAGCCGTACGACATGCACGACGTCATCGGCCGCATTGTGGATGGAGGCGAGTTCTTCGAAGTGCACGCGGAGTACGCGAGGAACCTCCTCGTCGGCTTCGCACGCCTGGGCGGAAAGGCGATCGGGATCATCGCGAACCAGCCGGCGGTCCTCGCCGGAGTCCTCGACATCGATGCAAGCCTCAAGGGTGCTCGTTTCGTGCGCTTCTGCGATGCGTTCAACATCCCGATCGTGACGTTCGAGGACGTGCCGGGCTTCCTCCCCGGCGTGAGCCAGGAGCACGGCGGGATCATCAAGCACGGGGCCAAGCTGCTCTATGCCTACTGTGAGGCGACGGTGCCAAAGCTCACTGTCATTACACGGAAGGCCTACGGCGGCGCCTACGACGTCATGTCCTCCAAGCACATACGTGGCGACCTGAACTTCGCCTGGCCCACGGCGGAGATCGCCGTGATGGGTCCGAAGGGTGCCGTCGAGATCCTCTATCGAAAGGAGATCGCGGCCGCGAAGAATCCAAAGGAGAAGACCGAAGAGCTGGAGCGGGAGTTCCGCGCGAAATTTGCCAATCCCTACAAGGCGGCCGCGCGCGGTTACGTCGACGACGTCATCGATCCCCGCCATACGAGGCAGCATCTGATCTCCGGCCTCGAGGCGCTGGGAAACAAGCGGGACTCGAATCCGCCCAAGAAGCACGGCAATATCCCTCTTTGAACCGTCCACCGTTCTCCCGGGTCCTGGTGGCGAACCGGGGCGAGATCGCGGTGCGCGTGATCCGCGCCTGTCGCGAGCTGGGCATCGAGTCCGTGGCTGTTTACTCCGAGCCGGATCGTCTGGCGCCGCACGTGCTGCAGGCTGATCTGTCCGTTCCGATCGGGCCCGCCAGGGCGACCGAAAGCTACCTGGATGGAAGCAAGCTGATCGCCGCCGCCCGGCAAACGAACGCGGAGGCGGTTCACCCGGGGTACGGCTTTCTGGCCGAGAACCCGGGTTTCGCCCGTGCCGTCGGCGAAGCGGGCCTCGTCTTCATCGGCCCACCTCCGGAGGCGATCGAGGCGATGGGCGACAAAACCCGCGCCCGCAAGCTCATGCAGGATGCCGGAGTGCCCGTCGTCCCGGGCTCGGACTCGGTAACCGGTGGCGAGGATGCGGCGACGGCTGCGCGCGATATCGGCTTCCCGCTGATGCTCAAGGCCGCCGCGGGCGGTGGTGGGAAGGGCATGCGCGTCGTACGCGCCCTCGATGAGCTGGAGCCCGCTCTGAAGCGGGCGCGGAGCGAGGCCGAGCAGGCGTTCGGCGATCCGAGGGTCTACCTGGAGCGGTTTCTCGAGCGACCTCGCCACATCGAGTTTCAGGTGCTCGCCGACGGATACGGAACGGTCGTCCACCTAGGGGAGCGCGAGTGCTCGATCCAACGACGCCACCAGAAGCTCATCGAGGAGTCGCCCTCCCCGGTCGTGGACGAGGCTCTGCGGGAGCGGATGGGACGGGTGGCGATCGAGGCGGCTCGGGCGGTGGGGTATCGCGGAGCTGGTACCGTGGAGTTTCTCTTCGTCGACGGCGAGTTCTATTTCCTCGAGATGAACACCCGAATCCAGGTCGAGCACCCGGTGACGGAGCTGGTGACCGGCGTGGACCTGGTCCAGGAGCAGCTCCGAGTGGCGGCGGGGGATCCGCTGGATTGGGAGCCGGATCCCGGCTGGCCTCTCGGTCACGCGATCGAGTGTCGAATTGGCGGTGAGGACCCGTTCAACGGCTTTCTCCCGTCCGCTGGCCGCATCACCGAACTGGAGGCACCGGCGGGACCAGGCGTGCGCTGGGATTCGGGCATATCGACCGGCTACGAGGTGGGGCTACACTACGATCCGCTGCTCGCGAAGCTCGTCGTCCACGGCGCCGACCGCTTGCAGGCGATCGGCAGGATGCGACGTGCGCTCGAGGAGCTGCACGTCGCCGGTATCATCACCACGCAGTCGTTCCATCTCGCCGTCATGGAAGAGCCCGATTTCCTGGCTGGTCGCCTGTCCATCGAATACTTGGACGACCATCCCGACCTGCTGCACGATGGCGATACGCGTCTGTTGGAAGCTGCGGCGATCGCCGCGGTCCTCCTGGAGGAGGAACGGCGCGGCACGCCCAGTTCTGAGTCGGCCCGAGTGGACGGCCGACCGCGGGTGCGTCCGCTCAGTAGCTGGCAGCGTGCCGGGGCAGCGGTCGGCACTGGTTGGGGGCCTCGCTCGTGAAGTACTACGTGACGGGGGCCGGCGAGACGCTGCTGGTGGAGGCAACCGAGACCGGGGTGCGCATCGCGGATCGGGAGCTGGACGCCCACATCGACACCGTAGCCGGTTCGACCCGTCGCCACCTGCGCATCGACGAGCGTGGGGTCCCGCTTGCCGCGTGGCGAGCTGATGACGGATGGGTGATAGGGATCGGCGGCCGCGTGGTACGGCTCACCATCGAGGATGAGCGCACGCACGCGATTCGAGAGCTCGCGCCCGGGCTCGGAGCCGGGGTCCCTCGAGAGGTTCGCGCGCCGATGGCGGGGATGGTGCTGCGGCTGGAGGTTTCCGAGGGGCAGCAGGTCGACTCCGGTACGGGCTTGATCGTCATCGAAGCGATGAAGATGGAGAACGAGCTCCGAGCGCAGGGGCCCGGCATCGTCGCCTCGATCGCCGCGAAGGAGGGGGAGACCGTCAATCCCGGCGATCTACTGCTCACTTTCGCCAGGGAAGACGACTGATGGGGACGGGCGAGCGCCGAGAGCGCTTTGAGACGCCCTCCGGCATCGAGCTGGAGCGCCTCTACGGTCCAGACGAAGCAGCTGTCGATTACGACGCCGATCTTGGCGACTCCGGCTCGCTCCCCTTCACCCGCGGCATCCACCCGACGATGTATCGGGGCCGCCTCTGGACGATGCGTCAGTACGCCGGATTCGGCACCGCGGAGGAGACGAACGCCCGATTCCGCTATCTGCTCGAGTCTGGCCAGACGGGCCTCTCGGTCGCGTTCGATCTTCCCACCCAGATGGGATACGATTCGGACGACCCGATGGCGGAGGGCGAGGTGGGTCGCGTCGGCGTAGCGATCGACACGCTGGACGACATGCGGCGTCTACTCGAAGGCATTCCCCTGGACCGCGTGTCCACTTCGATGACGATCAACGCCACGGCTCCGATCCTTCTGGCGCTTTACGTGGCATTGGCCGACGAGCGCGACACGCCGAGAGCATCGCTTCGCGGTACCGTTCAGAACGACATCCTCAAAGAGTTCGTGGCACGCGGAACCTACATCTACCCCGTGGAAGCCAGCCTGCGCCTCGTCACGGACCTCTTCGCGTTCTGCGCCACCGAAGTGCCGAAGTGGAATCCGATCTCGATCAGCGGCTACCACATGCGGGAGGCTGGAGCGACCGCGACGCAAGAGATCGCGTTCACGTTGGCGAACGGGCTGGAGTACGTTCGTTGCGCGCTCGCCGCTGGCCTGGCGCTGGATGATTTTGCCCCCCGCCTCAGCTTCTTCTTCGCGTCTCACAACCACTTCCTGGAAGAGGTTGCCAAGTTTCGCGCCGCCCGCCGACTCTGGGCGCGGATCATAGCCGACATGGGAGGATCGGAAGCCAGTTCCCGATTGCGCTTCCACACGCAGACGGGGGGGTCCACGCTCACCGCGCAGCAACCGTACAACAACGTCGTCCGCGTGGCGGTTCAAGCGCTGGCTGCCGTGCTTGGCGGCACCCAGTCGCTGCACACGAACAGCTACGATGAAGCTCTCGCCCTGCCGTCGCAGGATGCGGCCCGCCTCGCCCTTCGGACCCAGCAGATCCTGGCAGCAGAGAGCGGTGCGGCCGACACGGTGGATCCGCTGGGCGGCTCGTGGGCGATCGAGGCTCTTACCGACGAGCTCGAGGCGAGGGCCGAGGCGTACATCGGGCAGATCGATGAGGTCGGCGGCGCCCGTGGCGCGATCGGCTTCATGGAAGAGGAGATCCACCGCTCCGCCTATGCGTACCAAAGAGCCCTGGAAGCCGGCGACGTCGAGGTCGTGGGCGTGAACGTGCACCAGGAGACGGAGCCGCCGTTGGAGGTGAAGACGCCCGACTATGTGGCGCTGGCCGAAGCGCAGAGGCTCCGCCTCCGGGAGTGGAAGGAGAGCCGAGAAGCGACGCCGGCGACCGAGGCGCTGGATGCGGTGCGCGTGGCGGCGGCGTCGGACACGAACCTGATGCCGCCGCTGGTAGCGGCGGTCAAGGCGGGCGTCACGCTCGGCGAGATCTCGGGTGAGCTTCGCCGAGTCTGGGGAACGTACGAAAAGGGCTGACAAAACCGACAGGAAGTTCATGCCGACATACGAGTATGTGTGCGAGGCCTGCGGGCACGAGTTCGAGCGGTTTCAGAAGATGAGCGATGATCCGGTCCGCAAGTGTCAGGAATGCGGTCGGCTCAAGGTGCGGCGCAGGATCTCCTCCGGTGGTGGCGTACTGTTCAAGGGTCCGGGTTTCTACGCCACGGACTACCGAAAGCCATCCCCCGGTGCAGAGAAGACGTCGAAACCGAAGACGGAGCCAAAACCGAAGCCCGACTCCGGCGAATCGGGCTCGAAGACGGGTGAGAAGTCGGGTGACTGATCGAGACGCTCCCGGCGGAGATGCCGGAGCCGGCAATGTCTGACCTGGCCGCTGCGCTCGCCGTCGAGCTGAAGCGGGCGGCTCGGGAGGTCGGTGCGCCGGAGGACTTCCAGCCGGAGCTGGAGCGGCCGCGTGATCTCCAACACGGGGACCTCGCGACGAACGCTGCCCTCGTTCTGGCGGGTCGCCTCGGCCAGCCACCCAGGCAGATCGCGGACCGGCTCGTGAGCGTCCTGGACGCCAGCGCAGCGGGCGTCGTCGAGGTGAGCATAGCCGGCCCAGGGTTCATCAACTTCCGCCTCGGCGACGCCGTGTATTGGCGGGGTCTGCGCCAAGCGCTGAAGGCGGATCGCTCTTACGGTCGGAGCGAAGCCGACTGGCCGCTTCAGGTCAACGTGGAGTTCGTCTCCGCCAACCCGACGGGTCCGCTACATGTGGCGCACGGCCGGGGTGCGGCGATCGGCGATGCGGTGGCCTCTCTCCTGGAGTGGACGGGACACGGGGTCGTGCGGGAGTTCTACGTCAACGACGCGGGACGGCAGATCGATCTCCTGGCTGCCTCCCTGGAGGCACGCTTTCGTCAGCTGGCCGGTGAGGAGGCCGAAGTGCCGGACGGCGGCTACATGGGAGAGTACGTGGAGGAGCTCGCCCAGCGGGCCGCGGCGGCGGTGGGAGCCGAGGAGCTGGCGGAGATGGATGGCCAGGAACGAATGCAACGTTTCGGGGCGCTCTCGACCGGCTGGCTTCGCGAGGAGCAGGAGCGGGACCTGGAGGACTTTCGAGTCCACATGGAGGTGTTTCGAGAGGAGAGCGGCCTCTACGAGCGAGGCGAAGTGAGGAATGCCCTGGAGCGCCTGGACTCGGAGGGTCTCACCTTTGCCGAGGGTGGTGCCACCTGGTTGCGCACCACTCGCTTCGGCGACGACAAGGACCGAGTGCTCGTGAAGAGCGACGGCTCCTTCACCTATTTCCTGCCCGACATCGCCTATCACATCGACAAGCGCTCGCGCGGCTTCGATCTCGCGATCGATGTGTGGGGGGCCGATCACCACGGCCATGTCTCACGCATGAGAGGCGCGCTGGAGGCTCTCGGGCTACCGCCGGGCTTCTTCGAGGCGCTGATCATCCAGCTCGTGACGGTGATGCGAGGCGGCGAAGAAGTGCGGATGAGCAAGCGGGCCGGGCAATTCGTGACTCTGCGAGAGCTCTTCGAGGAAACGGGCGTAGACGTGGCACGCTACTTCTTCCTCATGCGCCGAGCCGAAGCGCCGATGAGCTTCGATCTGGATCTCGCGCTGGATACTTCTGAAGCCAACCCGGTCTACAAGATCCAATACGCGCACGCGCGCATGTGCAGCGTCTTCGAGCGGGCCGGCGTCGAGGCCGGGTCGATCGACGCCTCGGAGGCCGACCTCGCCGAGCTGACTCGGGAGAGCGAGCGCGAGCTGGCCAAGAGCCTGCTGCGCCTCCCGGAGGTGGTCCGCAACGCGGCGCAGGCCCGGGCGCCGTACCAGGTGTGTTCGTACCTGGAAGAGGTCGCTGGCCTCGTGAACGCCTGGTACCATGAGGGTAACCTCGACCCGTCTCTCCGGGTGATCGCCGAGGGTCCGGCTCAGACGGGCCGACTCGCACTCGCACGAGCCGTGCAGATCACGCTTCACAACGGCCTGGAGCTCCTCGGAGTGTCGGCTCCGAGGCGGATGGTGAGAGAGAAGGAAACGGAAAGGACTCCCGTCCCATGATCGAGATCCTTGTCGTGGGCAGCGTGGCCCTCGACGA
>JBDHIM010000195.1:0-6889 GCA_039587445.1 Gemmatimonadota bacterium | reverse complement strand
AGATCGCCTCACTCAGCCTCTGGCGCGCCTGTTCGAGCTGATCTTCGCTCGCCGCGTGCACGGTGATCAACGGCTCTCCGGACTCGACCTCCTCACCTACCTTCCTGTGGATCTCGAATCCGACCGCAGGGTCCACGTCGTCCTCGACGCGGGTCCGGCCGGCGCCGAGCTCCACGGCGGCTAGGCCGATCTGTCGGGCGTCGAGCCCGGCCAACCAGCCCGATGCCGGCGCTTCCAGATCAGCCAGCACCGGCGCGGCGGACAATCTCCCGGGGTCGTCGAGAACGCGCGGGTCTCCGCCCTGCCGCTCGACCAGGCGGGCGAACCGGTCGGCGGCTCGTCCGTCGTCGAGCAGCGGCTCCAGCGCCTCGCGTGCCGAGAGCACGTCCTCCTCCGCGCCGGCCGCGACGACAGCCTCCGCCGAGAGGGCGAGCGTTACCTCCCGCAGGTCCGCCGGCCCGCCCCCGTGCAGCGTCTCGATCGACTCGGCCACCTCCAGGGCGTTCCCGATCTTGCGGCCGAGCGGCGACTCCATGTCGGTCAGCAACGCCCGCGTCTCCAAGCCCTGATCGGTCGCCAGGTCGACGAGCGTCCCGGCGAGCGCGAGCGCCCGCTCCTCGTCGACCATGAACGCTCCGCTCCCACACTTCACATCCAGAACGAGCGCCTGGATGCCCTCTGCCGCCTTCTTGGAGATAATGCTCGACGCGATGAGCGGGATCGAAGGCACCGTTCCGGTCACATCCCGAAGGGCATAGAGGCGACCGTCCAGGGGCGCGATCTCCTCCGTCTGGCTGATCATCGCGCACCCGACCTCGTTCAGCACGGTCTTGAACTCGTCCAGACCGATCCGCGTCCTGAAACCGGGGATCGATTCCAGCTTGTCGACCGTCCCCCCCGTATGCCCGAGCCCCCGCCCCGACATCATCGGGACCCGGAGGCCGTAGGCGGCGAGCAGCGGAGCGAGGATGAGGGAGACCTTGTCTCCGACCCCGCCGGTGGAGTGCTTGTCGACGGCCGGAGGGCCGCCGTCTCGGAAGTCCAGCCGATGGCCGGATGCGATCATCGAGCGCGTCATCTCGGCGAGCTCCGCCGGAGAGAGGCCGCGCAGAAAAACCGCCATCAGGAACGCGGACATCTGATAGTCCGTGACCTCACCATCCATGTAGTCCGACAGAAACGCCCGCAGGGCCTCTACCGGGAGTTCCTGACCGTCCCGCTTTCTCTCGATCAGCTCCGTGATCAGCATCGGCGTTCCCCGGTGAATGAGGTCACGCGCCCTCTCCAGGTTCGAGCTCGCGACCAGTATCGAGCTCGCGGTCAGTTTCGAGCTCGCGGCCGCAGCGCTTGCAGAATCCGGCGTCGGGGTCGTGTCGTTGTTGGCCGCATCCGGCGCACGGGCGCGGAGCCGCCTTCGACCGTGAGGCCGCCGCCATCTCCACCGTCACGATACCCGTCGGGACCGCGATCATCCCGTATCCGAGGATCATGATCAGGGACGCGAGCATCTGTCCGATGGTAGTCTGCGGCGCGATATCCCCGTATCCGACGGTGGTGAGGGTCACGATGGCCCAGTAGACGCTCCGCGGTATGCTCGTGAAACCGGCCTCGGTTCCCTCCACGACGTAGAGGATGGATCCGACTACCACGACCACGGTCGAGACCGTGATGAGAAAGACGGCGATCTTGTGCCGGCTGGCCTTCAGGGCATCGATGATCACGCGCTCGCCGCCCACGAACTGGGCCAGCTTCAGCACGCGGAACACTCGCAGAATCCGGAGGATGCGGATCGAGATCAAATACCGACCGCCGGGGAAGACGAGCGCCAGGTACGAGGGCAGTACCGCCAGCAGATCAATCGCGCCGTAGAAGCTGGTGGCGTACTTCCGGGCGCTGGGAGCCGAGTAGAGACGGAGCAGGTACTCGATCGTGAACATGATCGTGAAGATCCACTCGGCCCAGCGAAGAGCCGGCCCGTGGCGAAGCGCATACCGCTCGACGCTGTCCAGCATGACGACGGCCACGCTGATCAGGATCGCGAGGATCAGAACGACGTCGAACGCCTTGCCGGCGGCCGTATCGTGGCCGAAGATCACCCGCCTCAACCAGAGGCGCCACTCGCCGCCGTCCCGGGGGTCGGGTCCCGAATCGCCACTCATCGTCCGGTACGTTCGGTCCTCCACTCCTTCAGGTCCACTGCCAGGATGCGGATCGGCCCTCCCGGGCACTCGTGCCGGAGAGGGCCGTCAGGTGGGCACGCCCGATTCCGCCGGGGCGGTCACCTCTTCGTGATTCGCCCCGATCTCGCTGACTGCTGGCCGGCCATTCGATCTCGCTGACTGCTGCCCGGCTATTTGATCTCGCCGCCTAGGTGCGAACCCGCAGCCGCTTGGCGCCTCGCTCCACCGAGTCGACCAGACGCTCACTCGAGCGCTCGGCGGCCCGGCGCGCGTCGTCCGCCAGCCGCTTCGCGTCGTCAGCGACAGTCTGCAGCGTGTCACCGGCCGCATCGGTCAGGTCCTCGGCCGAGCGGCGGATCCGGCGTCGCGTCCGTTTTCCGCTCTCGGGCGCCAAAAGCAGGGCCACGCCCGCACCGATCAGCGCTCCTACGAGCACACCCAGTACGAATTCGTCTCCATCGTCGAAAACCATAGTTACCTCCTATTGCCCGCTCCCGAGCCGTTCGCTGCCGCCTCGTCGCCGTCTGCACGCAACCTTGTTGCCGTCCGAAGCGACATCTAGCTTGGCTTGGAGGGCTTTGTCGACCGCCCTGAACTTACCATCGAGAGCCTTATGCCCGATAGCGTGGTAACCCTGCCTTCCAGCGTTCTCGTCGACCTCGCGGATCGGTGCGCGGCGGCCGGCGAGGCCGGCATCGCGGCGCTGCGCGAGACCGGCCGTGGCCTCGGCCTGAGCATCTACGATGTGCTCGTGCCGGACGCGGGCGTGGACGCGCTCGACCCGGTTGAGTTCTGGGCGTCCGTGGGCCAGAAGTTCATCGAGCTCGGTCTCGGCCCGGTTCGCTACGAGCAGGTCGACGAGGGACTGGCAGCCGTATCCCTGGTCGCTTTTCCGGAGGCCGGCGGCGAAGAGATCGGCGAGCGGAGCAGCGCGGGCTGTCACCTCGGAACAGGGCTATTGGGCGGCCTCCTCAGCCGCGCCGCCGACCAGTCGATCGCCGTCCTCGAGATCGAGTGCCGGGCCGACGGCTCGCATGGATGCTGGTTCCTTCTCGGCGCGAAGGACCGTTTGGAAGCGATCCACGAAAAGCTGATTGCCGGCGAACCGATCGAGAACGCGATCAAGGGCCACTGAGTACACCCACCGGCCGCCTCCTCGCGGTCGACTACGGCCGTCGCAGGATAGGCGTCGCGGTCTCCGATCCGACCCGAACGATCGCCTCCCCCCATTCGGCGATCGAAAACGGTGGCGAGCCGCGCCAACCTCCCGAACAGCTGTTGGAGCTCGTCCGCGAAGCCGGGCCGGTCACGATCGTCGTCGGCATTCCCATCCAGATGGATGGATCCGAGGGAGAGATGGCCGCCGAAGCGCGCGAGTTCGGGCGTCGGCTCGGTGAGGCGTCCGGCGTTCCGGTCGTCGGGTGGGACGAGCGACTGACCAGTGCGCGCGCCCGTAGAAGCCTCGCCGAGACCGGGCGACGCGGCAAACGGATACGGAAGGGCGAGGAAGACATGATGGCCGCGGCGCACCTGCTTCGGGGCTACATGGACGCCAACGCGAACGCCGGAGGCAGGGGCGAGCATGGCAGCGCGTGCCTTCCGCACCCTCCGGCTGCGAGGGGCCGTGACGGCGGCGGGCCTGATTCTCTCGAGCCTGCTATCAGCGTGTGGAGACGGACCGACCGCGGGACCGGACGAGGGACTCGCCGATCGTGTCGAGGTCCGAATCCCCGACGGAGCGACGGCCCGAGGGATCGCGGGCGCGCTCGGCGAGGCGGGGCTGGTGCGCTTTCCGAGAGCCTTCACCCTTTACGCGCGGCTCCGGGGTTCGGCCGGGTCCCTGAAGGCGGGCCTGTATCGCTTTCCCGCCGCCGCGAGCTGGGCCGAGATGCTCGGCATGTTGGAGCGGGGCGAGGTCGTGACCTTCCCGGTCACCATCCCGGAAGGGTTCAACCTGCGCGAGATAGCACCGCGCGTGGCGGTGATGGCAGGAGTGCCCGCCGACTCCGTCCTGACGCTCACCCGCGACAGCGCCTTCGTGGCCCGTCTCGGCGTGCCCGGACCAACGCTGGAGGGATACCTCTTCCCCGACACCTACCACTTCGCCGAGAAGACGCCACCCGACCGGATTCTGGAAGCAATGACGGCCCGCTACAGAGAGTTCTGGGGACCGGCCGAACTGGCTCGACGCGACTCGCTGGGTCTCACCGAGCGAGAGCTCGTCACCCTGGCGAGCATCGTGGAGAAGGAGGCGCGGGTCGGGGAGGAGCGCCCGGTCATCGCCGGAGTCTACCTGAACCGGCTCGAGATCGGGATGCTGCTCCAGGCGGACCCGACCGTGCAGTTCGCTCTGGACTCGGTGCGATCCCGTCTGCTCTACCGAGACATCGAGCAGGTCGCCGACAACCCGTACAACACATACACCCACGCCGGCTTGCCCCCCGGTCCGATCGCGTCTCCAGGGGAAGCGGCTCTGCGGGCCACGCTCAAGCCGGCCGACGTCCCTTTCCTGTTTTTCGTGGCCCGGCCGAATGGCTCCCACGAGTTCACGCGCACCGAGCGGGAGCACATCAACGCGAAGAACCGTATCCGCCGGGAACGTGACGCGGCGGAGCGAGGTGCGGGCGACTAGCCTGCGGGCGCGCCTGCGGCTGATGGTGCTGACCGAGCCGCAGAGCGAACGGCCGCTGGCCCAGGTCGTCGAGGATTGTCTTGCCGCCGGAGCCACGGCCATCCAGCTGCGCGACAAGGCCGCTACGACCCGCGAGCTGTACGAGCAGGGGCTCGAGCTGCTTCCGGCGATCCGTCGGCACGGCGCGCTGTTCGTCGTGAACGACTGCGCGGACGTCGCCGTGGCGCTCGAGGCCGACGCCGTACACCTGGGTCCGGAGGACATCCCGATCGCCGGCGCCCGCAGAATCGCTCCCGCCCGGCTGCTCATCGGCTACTCCACGGACAACCCCGAGGCGGGTCGGCGGGCTGCGGCCGCCGGTGCGAGCTATCTGGGTGTCGGTGCCGTGTTCGGCACCCAGAGCAAGGAGGGCCTGACGGACGAGGCGATAGGAACAGACCGGATCCGCGAGGTGATGCGCGCGAGCGGCCTTCCGGCCGTCGGCATCGGCGGGGTCACGCCCGAGAACGCCGCCGAGGTCGCTGCCACCGGAGCGGGAGTGGCGGTGCTCGGCGCGGTGATGCGAGCCGCCGAGCCGGGCGACGTCGTCCGCCGGATCCTCCGCCAGATCCTCGAGACTACGGCAGGCGTGGCACGGGCGTGATCTGATAGGGCGCCGACGTGATCAGTACGCCTCGTACTTGAAGTCCTGGCCGCCGACCGAGGCTTCGGCCATCATGCCGCTCTTCGTCCGGGTGAAGACGGCGACTCCATCTTTGTAATCAGCGCCATCGGCGGCGCCGGCCGTGATCGCCACCGCCGAGACCTGGGCGGCGAGCTCCAGCCCTCCGGACGTGAAGCGCTCCAGATCCACAGGTTCAGCCAAGAAGATGATCTCGCTGTACTCCTGTCCCCCGATCTGCACCCCCACGGTGACCTGGGTCATCGAGGCCTTGCCGATCGCCCCTTTGCCCTTGGCGATCACCTCGCCGTTCCCGTGCGCGCCCCCGATTCCGAGACCGGCCTTCCCGATGCCCGGAAAAACCACGAAGCCGGCTGCGTTGTCAAAGAACTTCGACAGCCCGGGATCGGCCGCCAGGTAAGCATCGATCGTCGCCTGTACATCCCTTCTCGGCGGGCGGATCGGCGGCGCCTCCTGCTCTTGTGGCTCTTCCTGGTCGGCTGCCGCTTCATCGGCCTTGGGATCGGCGGTCCCGAGCTCGGTGGACCCCTCTTCCGCCGACGCGTCCTGAGTGAGCGCCACCTCGGCCGACGTCCCGTCGGCCTCGCCCAGCTCCGGGGCGCACGCCGCCACTCCTGCCGTAAGTGCGAGGGCTCCTATCATTATCAGTGTTGCAGTCATGGCTCGTCGACTCCTGTTTCGTTCCTCGAGTTCGTTACTTCCCCACGTTACTCGCCCCAACCTGAAATGCCAAAGGCCCGCCCGGACATCGTCCGGACGGGCCTTCAGAACTCAAGCCGGCAGCGACCTACTCTCCCGGGGCTTTACGCCCGAGTACCATCGGCGCTGAGGGGCTTAACTGCTGGGTTCGGGATGGGACCAGGTGTTTCCCCCTCGCTATAGCCACCGGCAAAACGTGCGTCCACCGACCGTGGTCGACGGACATCTATCAACAGGGTGAGCGAATGGACGTCGCGCGCCCGAGGCGCGAGACGTGGAGTCACAACCCTTCCATAAAAGAGAGGAAGGGGATCAAGCCTCACGGCCTATTAGTACGGCTCGGCTGAAGCGCTCGCACGCCTTACACCTGCCGCCTATCAACGCAGTAGTCTTCTGCGGGCCTTTAGGCACCTTTCGGTGCGGGAGATCTCATCTCGGGGTGGGCTTCCCACTTAGATGCTTTCAGCGGTTATCCACTCCTGACGTAGCTACCCTGCGATGCCCCTGGCGGAACAACAGGTACACTAGCGGTCAGTCCACTCCGGTCCTCTCGTACTAGGAGCGGCTCCCCTCAAATCTCCTACGCCCACGGCGGATACAGACCGAACTGTCTCACGACGTTCTAAACCCAGCTCATGTACCGCTTTAACGGGCGAACAGCCCGACCCTTGGGACCTTCTCCAGCCCCAGGATGCG
>JBDHIM010000194.1:0-6717 GCA_039587445.1 Gemmatimonadota bacterium | reverse complement strand
CCCCTCGTAGTCGCCGGCATGGTAGAGCCACCTCGAAAGCCGTTGGTGTTGGGCGGGCGACAGCGGATCCAGTAACGTGGCCAGTCGGCTCTCGCGCACCGCTGCCTCGAGGTCACCGAAGCCCGTTCCTCGCACGATCCCCAGCCCCGAGTGCGCTTCGGCGAAGCTCGGGCTGAGCTCGATAAGCCGGCGGTAGGTCTCCTCGGCTGCCCGCCAATCCCCGTCGATCCTCTGAAACATTCCAAGGACGAATTGCACCTCCGGTGCCGACGCATCCAGCTCCAGCGCTTTCGCCAGCGCGGCCCTCGCGCGCGGCACGATCTCGTCGGACGGCCCGAAGCGGAATCCCTGCCAGGCCAGGTCGACACGAACCAGCTCCGCGTACGCCTGAGCAAGGCCTGGGTCACGATCGATCGCACGCTGGAGGTATTGATAGGCCTGTTCTAGCCCCTCCCGGGTCAACTGCTGCCGGTGGAATCGGCCCCGCATGTAGAGGCTATAGGCCTCGAGGTCTTCGGTCGGAGGCCCAGCGAGCGGCCGTCCTACGGTGCCCGTCCCTACGGCGTCTCCTACCGCCGTCCCGACACGCTCGACCACCTGACCGGCGATCTCCGACTGGATCTGGAAGATGTCCGCGATCTCCCGGTCATAGGGTTGGGCCCAGATATGCGTGTCGTCCGCCGCGCGGATCAGTCGAGTCGTGATGCGAACCCGGCCCGACTCGTCATCGCCTTCGGCCCACCGCACCGACCCCTCCAGGATGTAGTCGACACCCAGATCCTCGCCGATCTGCTTCGCCGTCTTGTCCGAGCGGGCGTAGCGGATCGCGCTCGTGCGGGAGATGACGCCCAGGGAGCCGCTTGCAGCGAGCCGGCTCGTGATCTCGTCAGTTACGCCCGCCGCGAAATACTCCTGCTCGGGGGGCCCGCGGTTCTCGAACGGGAGAACGACGATCAGCGAGCGCTCGAGGCCGGTGGCGTCAGCGGCCCCCTCCGCCGGGCCGCGATCGCCCAGAACGATCACCCCGAGCGCGACGGCCAGAGCGACAGCGGCCGCTGAGCTTCCTAGCGCCAGCCACGGGGAGCGGCGAAGGCCCCACAGCATGCCCCTCGCTCCGGTCGGAGTCGGGGCCGAGGTGGCCAGTTCCTCTGACAGAAGCTCGGCCCCCGCGTACCGTGTCTTCGGATCCTTACTCAACAACCGGAGCACCAGCCCGGCTAACTCCTCCGGCACGCCCTCGCGCAGCTCGCCCGGATGAGTGGGCTCCTCGTGCCGGATGGCATTGATGACGGCACTGTTGCTATCCGCGCGGAACGGACGCTGGGTCGTCAGCATCTCATAGAGCACGACGCCCAGCGACCACAGGTCCGTGCGAGCGTCAACCTCCGCTCCCCGCGTCTGCTCAGGGGACATGTAGGCCGGCGTCCCGAGCCGCATTCCCGCTTCCGTCACGGCCGCGTCGGCCGTCTTCGCCAGTCCGAAGTCCAGGATCTTAAGGACTCCCTCTTCCGTCACCATCAGGTTGGCCGGCTTGATGTCCCGGTGGATCAGCCCTGCGCCGTGAGCCGCCGCCAGCCCGCTCGCCGCCTGCTCGGCCAGATCCACGGCGTCCTCGACCGCCAGCGGGCCGCGCGCGATCTTCTCCCTTACCGTCTCGCCCTCGTAGTAAGCCATGGCGATGAACAGCTGCCCCTCGTCCGTCTCGCCGACCTCGTAGATCGCGCAGACGTTCGGATGATCCAGTGCCGCAACCGCCCGCGCCTCCTGCCGGAAGCGCTTCTTGAAGGCCGCATCCAGGCTCCACTGCGGCGGCAAGAACTTCAGCGCCACGGTGCGGCCGAGCTCGATGTCCTCGGCCTGGTAGAGCACTCCCATCCCGCCGGCGCCCAGCAGCTCGGTCACTTCATAATGGGAGATCGTGCGGCCGATCAGCCCGTGTGGATCGGGAGTGGAGAGGTCCTGTTCGTCAGCCGCAGAGGGCTCGAAGCCGGGCTGGGAAACGAGCCTCTCGAAGCTGTCCAGCAGCTCGTCCGCCCGATCGTGGGCATCGAGAATCGATTCCAGCTCCGAGTAAAGCTCGGGATCGCTCCTGGAGATTCCGCCAAGCCGCCGGACTCGCTCCTCGGGCTCCAGATCCTTCACCTCCACGAAGAGGGCCTGGATCCGAGCCCAACGCTCAGGATTCATGGCCTGGGGGGGTCAGCTCACGTGCCAGCCAGGCACGCGCCAACTGGAGTTCGTTCTTGACGGTGGTGAGGGACACTCCCAGCACCTCGGCGCACTCTTTGAGCTTGAGCCCTCCGAAGTACCTTTGCTCGAGGAGCTGGCTTTGCCGCGGGCTCAGCTCCGCCAGCCGCGAAAGGGCATCGTCGAGATCTTCGATCGCGCCGGCGTACTCTTCCGAGAGCCGCAGCGCCCCCTCGTCGAGCTCCACCTTCACCCGGCCTCCGCCTCGCTTATAGGCGTTCCTTGCCCGGGCATAGTCCACAAGGAGATTGCGCATCACCGTCCCGGCCGCGGCAAAGAAATGGGCCCGGTCCCCCCAGCCGGCTCGTTTTGAATCGACGAGCCTCAGATAGGCCTCGTGGACCAGGGCCGTGGTGTTGAGGGTGTGGTCGGGACGCTGGGCAAGGAGCCTTTGGTGAGCCAGCCGGCGCAGCTGCTCGTAGACCAGCGGCACCAGCTCATCGAAGGCCTCTCGTTTGCCGCTACTCGCCTCTCGCAGGAGATGCGTCACGTCTGAACCGTCTTGGACTCTCACCACTCACGTGCTGGCTGGTGGACCGGGCCGAGCTACGCGAGGCGTCCTGTCTCGCTGTGCTCGCTAGATGTGCGAAAGAGAGCAGTTAGTCGACGCGGGTACAACCTGCGCTGGCCGTTTCCCTCCTTTTTTTCGTGTAACTCCTCAAAGGCGACGAACTCCGCCCGGCGTGCTGGCCGGGCCTGAGTTCAGTCCCGAGAAAAGGAGGGCACCATGAGAAGCCGAAGGAGCAAGGAGTCCGTCATGCGTCGCACTCGACCCACCACTGCCTTGCTTTTCCTGCTGTTGCTCGCGGCGGTCGTACCGGCCTGCAGTCCGTTGGGCCTCACTGGACCGGGGCCGTCCTGCCTCGAACAGGCCGAGGCAGACTTCCCAACAGGCGCGGACTGCAACCCGCTCTTGGACGATTAGTCGATTCGAGGACGGCCCGAGGCGTCGACATTATTCCCTAGGTCTGGTCGTCAAAGGAGAGGGTGACAGGACCCCCCGGTTCACCTGGTGCCAGCAAGGACCGGGTGCCGGGGGGATGCCTTTTCCTGCTTGAAAGCACCGGGTCGGGGGCCCGCGCTTCTCTTTCCGGTAAGGCCCTTAAGGAACTCGGATTGACCAATGTGACTGTCGTCGACATGAAAAGGGTCCTTTTCATCGAATGGCGGAACTCGGAGGGCGAACGAGAACGCACTTCGCTGGACCTGCGCTTCAGATGCTTCGGTAGCCGGCGACGCAGCTGAGACCGCCTGAGAAGGACCGCGATCGCGTGGTCTATACCTTATAATCCTACCGTTGTCGCTTCAGACCTGCTGATGCATTGAAGCTCAGTCCGTTCCTCCTAACAGCGAGGCTTCGTTGAGTAACCCGGAAGGAACTCTCAAACGCCGATGGCGCCTACTGCTGCTCGAGATCGCCGCCATCTTCATCGGCATTACCGCCTCGTTCTGGGAACGCCAGGACACGGATACCTTTCACCGGATACTGGGTGAGATTTATTACAACGTAATTCTCGACGAGAGCGCGATGACTGGCCTGGCAGCAAGCAACAGCCAGGCGCTGCAGTACGCAGCCAATCTGGCATTGCGGGACACAGTATCGGCGTTCCCCCATGACATGAGCGAACAGGAATCGGAGGCATTGTTCGAGGTGCTCGACGGCGTTTTCTACAATTACAGCCCCTCGCTGACCCTCGGAGGCTATTCACGGTTGACGAACACCGCCCTGAATATCCCCGTCAACGACGTCCAACTCTCGCTCGACAACCTCTACGGGCTTCTGGTCGACGGCCATGAGAGCTATGCCCGACTCCAGGCCGAGCTCCGCGACCTTGGAACCCAGCACTGGTATGGCACGGGAGTGATCTCCTGTCGGGATCCTCTCGACGGTTTCCCAATCGAGGATGAGAGGTTCGAAGCGCTGGATATAGTCAACCAAGTTGCACCGGTCCAGGAGGCCATCCATCATGATGGCGAGTGCCTCTCCGCACCGATCAATCACGCGGCTGCCGTCCAGGCCGTGCAGTCCGAGACGTTCAGAACGGCGTTGCGACGAGCTATCCGCGTTCGCCGAGACGCAGCTGCGCAACTGGCCTGGAATCGAAGCATGGCGCTCTCGATTCGCTGGGCACTGGAAGATTACCTGCCGGACATCAGCTTGCCCATCGAGACCCTGGGCATCATCGGGTCTGCTACGCCAGCGGGGTGGAATCAACCCGAGGGCATCGATATGCAGCGCCTGGGTCCAAATGACTGGGTCCTGGACATTGCGCTTGCGGACGGTGAGGTCAAGTTCCTGGCGAATCACGAGTGGACCATGAATTGGGGTGCACCCCGTCCGTGGGTGGCGACCAGTGGGGGATTTGAAGCGGGCCAGGTTTCGCTGGAGGATGCGTTTCCCTCCGGCAGCGCGTGGTTCAACGGCCTGAACATGCCGGTTAGAGGCGGGCACTACCGGGTCCGGTTCAACACGCAGTCAGGCAGGTACAGCTTCGAACCTCTGGATGATTAGTCGCGCGCAGACCTCGCCCAGGAAGTTCGCCCAGCTAGGCTAGAGTCGCCGAGAGGCACGACTCTAAGTAGATTAGCTACAAATAGTTAGCCGGGGTGGCGGAACGGCAGACGCGAGGGACTGTGAGGATCGACCGGATATCGCCCGTGTGGCTCGGGATCGGGATCACGGGAACGCTCATCGTCATCCTGTTGGTCACGGAGACCGCGCTCGGACGGTGGCACGCTCTACTTGCCGAAGGCGGATTCGATCCGCTGGCTCGGGTCTCCGGCGGCATCCTGCGAGATTTCCGATTGGCGATCGTACACTGCCTGCTGATCGGATACCTTCCGGCCGCCTTCTTCTACGTTTTACAGAGCGGCAGACGGACCGTGCTCGTGCTCCAGGGAGCACTGGACTGCACTCGCGAGGAATGCGAGGAGCTGGCGGCGTCGGTCCGCCTCAGCGGACGCGGGCTCCTGATCACCGGCCTGATCGGGTTTATGCTGTCATTCATCGGACCGTACGTGGTACCTCCCGTGCCGCCGACCCCTTGGAGCCCGCCGACTTGGAGCCCGGAGGTTGCGTGGCACCGAATCCTCGGACCCCTGATCAGCCTGTGGGTATGGTGGCTCGTCTACGCCGTGGTCGCCGTCTCGCTGCGACTGTCGCGTCTCGCGCGCAAGCTGAACCGGATCGACCTCCTCGACCTCTCACCGCTGAGGCCCTTCACACGGCAGGGGCTCACGAACGCGCTCGCGGTGATCGGGTTGCTTTCGATCTACAGTCTGATGTTGCTCGAGACGGGATTCGGGCGAGTGATGGCGGTCAACGGTGGGGCAACGGTGGTCGTGGCCACTCTAGCCCTGCTCGCTCCGGTGCAGGGGGTGCACCAGAGAATCCGGCATTCGAAGGAGGAGATGCTCGGCCGGATCAACGAGGCGATCTCGAGTCAGCAGAGAGCTCTCGAGAACCCGGCCGCCGGCCGGCGCGTTGGCGAGATGGCGGATCTCGTCGCCTACCGAGGCCTCATCGAGGACGTTCCCGAGTGGCCGTTCACCACCTCCACGTACGCTCGTCTCATCCTGTACATGCTCATTCCTGTGGCGTCCTGGGTTCTCGCCGGCGTCGTCGAGGAGATCGTGGGCCGGGCATTGTTCTAGCGAACGCAAGGAGCCCGCTTTCGCAGCGGGATCTTCTCATCTGGTGGGCGAACTCGCAGGGCGAACGACACGCTTCGTCCGCTTCCCGCGCTTCGGATACTGAGGTGCCCGCGAAGCAGCTGAGACCACCTGAGTAGGACCGCGATCGTGCGGTCTGCACCCTGCTACCCTAATTATCCTACCGTTGTCGCTTGCCAAGTTGGCCAAGGAAACCGGAGCGGGTCTCGGATGAGATTGGTGCAGACTTTCGGTTTTGGCGTGGTCGTCGCCCTGTCGTTGGCTTCACTCTCTGCATGCCAGCCACGACCGGTCGGGACGGCGGCGAGGTACCTGTACATCTGGATGGGTGACGTCGATGGGGCCGACCCCGACTTCTTGGCGGTCGTAGACGCCGATCCAACCAGCGACGGCTACGGAGATATCATCAGCACCGAGCCGGTCGGCATGCGGGAGTCCCTTCCACACCATACCGAGTACGAACTGCCACCGGTCGGGACATATCTTTTCGCCAATGCCCACCTTACGGAGGAGGTCTTGTTGATTGACTTTCAAGACCCGATCCGGCCGCAAGCTGTACGCACCTTGGATGCCGTCCCACCGTATCGGTACCCGCATGACATGGTTCGCATGCCCAGCGGCAATGTTCTCGTCGGATACCTTCGGAGCGACGGCCCGAGCCCGTTGTCGGCAGACACTACTCGGCCGGGGGGGCACGGTGGGATCGCGGAATTCACGCCAGATGGTGAACTGGTCAGAGCGGTCAGCGCGGCCGACGATGTCACCGACGTCCCCATTAGACCGTACTCGTTCGCGATG
>JBDHIM010000193.1:0-3800 GCA_039587445.1 Gemmatimonadota bacterium | reverse complement strand
GTGGCTCGTGTAGGCGTCCAAAGAGCCTCCCACGCGCTCGATCTCGAGGGCGACCTGCTTGGCGGATCGAGCCCGGGTGCCCTTGAACACCAGATGCTCCAGAAGATGGGCGAGGCCCTGCTCCGATTCGCCGTCGTGGGCGCCGCCGTGCTCGACCCATAGGCCCAGGGTCACGGAGCGCACCGTCTCCATCTTCTCGGCCACGACGCGGAGACCGTCGGCCCTCCTCCATGACCAGACGTTCTCGTCGAGCCGGTCGGGCAGCTCGACCGCCTGGGTAGCTCCGGCGCTACCGGCCTGAGCCGTCGTCGACCTGGGCAGTTTCGCTGCCTAGCTGCCGTTCATGGCGGCTCGCCGTGAGAGCTTCAGCCTACCGCGCTCGTCGACCGCGAGCAGCTTCACCTGTACGACATCGCCCGGTTGGACCACATCCTCGGTGCGCTCGGTGCGACCTTCTTCGAGCTCGGAGATGTGGCAGAGGCCCTCGACGCCCGGGATGATCTCCACGAAGGCGCCGAACGTAGTGGTGTTCTTCACCACGCCCTCGTAGATGCGACCGACTTCCGGTTCCTCCACGATGGCTTCCACCATCTCTCTCGCGGCCCGACCCACGTCGCCCGAAACCGCAGAGATCGTGACGACCCCGGTATCCTCGATGTTGAGCTTGGCGCCGGTCTTCTCCTCGATTCCGCGGATCGTCTTCCCCTTGGGCCCGATGATCTCGCCGATCTTCTCCGGATTGATCTGGATCGTAACGATGCGCGGCGCGTAGTCCGACATCTCCTCGCGCGCGCTCGAGAGCGTCCGACCCATCACCTCGAGGATGCTCAGACGTGCTTTTCTCGCTCGCTCGAGCGCTTCCTGCATCGTTTCGACACTCAGCCCCTTCGCCTTGATGTCCATCTGAATGGAGGTGATGCCCCGCTCGGTGCCGGCAACCTTGAAGTCCATGTCGCCCAGAGCATCCTCTACCCCGAGGATGTCGGTCAGGACGGCCACTTCCTCGCCTTCCTTCACGAGACCCATGGCGATCCCGGCCACCGGACCTCGCAGCGGGACACCTGCATCCATCAGGGCGAGCGAGCCTCCGCAGACCGTGGCCATGGAGCTGGAGCCGTTCGATTCGAGGATGTCAGAGACGATCCGAATCGTGTACGGGAAGTCGTCGTACGGCGGCAGGAGGGACTGGAGCGCCTTCTCGGCCAGCATGCCGTGGCCGATCTCGCGTCGGCCCGGCCCCCGGAACATGCGCACCTCTCCCACCGAGAACGGCGGGAAGTTGTAGTGGAGCATGAACGACTTCGACGTCTCACCCGGCAGGTCGATCGAATCGATCCGCTGCTCGTCGTTGATCGTGCCGAGCGTGGTGACGCACAGCGCCTGAGTCTGGCCGCGTGTGAAGAGAGCCGACCCGTGTGTGCGAGGGAGCACTCCGACGTCGACGTTGATCTCGCGGATGTCATCCAGTCCACGCCCATCCACGCGGACGTTCTCCTCCAGGATCTGACGCCGCATCTCCTTCTTCTCGAGGTCTCGAATGATCCCTCGCACGCGACCCACCTCATCGCCGT
The DNA here is from genome assembly GCA_039587445.1 of Gemmatimonadota bacterium. Lineage (GTDB taxonomy): Bacteria > Gemmatimonadota > Gemmatimonadetes > Palauibacterales > Palauibacteraceae. Next base: position 2,229 of record JBDHIM010000193.1, on the reverse strand, counting down.
ACTCCTCCTCGAGCGCCGCGACGATCTCTTCGCGCAGCTCGGAGAGCACGGCCTCGCGCTCCGCCTTGTCGGCGATTCGCAGCGCCGTCTGGACCTGAGCGGCGGCCCTGTTCCCGACGGCCTCCTCGAGTCCTTCCGGCGGCTTGGAGGCCTCGTACTCGAACTTCTCGCGCGCGCCTCCGGCCATCTCCACGAGCTCGCGCTGGAACCCGATCAGCTCTTTGATAGCGGGGTGCGCGACGTTCAGCACCTCGACGAACTCCTCCTCGCTGATCTCCAGAGCGGCACCCTCGACCATGACGATCGAGTCCTCCGAGCCGGCCACGACGATGTCCATGTCGGAGAAATCGAGCTCCTCGAAGGTGGGATTGACGATCCACTCGCTCTCCACCCGGCCTACCCGCACGCCGGCGATCGGCCCATCCCAGGGGATCGACGATAGCGAGAGAGCCGCGGATGCGCCGAGCATGCCTAGAACGTCCGCATCGTTCTCCTGATCCGCCGAGATCACGAAGCAGGCGACCTGCGTCTCGTTACGGTAGTCCCCGGGGAACAGGGGCCTGAGCGGTCGATCGATCTGCCGGGCCGACACCGTTTCCTTGTCGCCGGGCCTCGTCTCTCTCTTGATGAAGCCACCGGGGAATTTCCCCGCCGCGTACGTCTTCTCCCTGTACTCGATCGTGAGCGGAAAGAACGGAAGGTGGCTGCGCTTCCGTTCCGCGACCGCCGTGACCAGCACCGCGGAATCACCGAACTGGACGTAGACCGCCGCGTCCGCTTGCCTGGCCATCCGGCCGGTTTCCATGATGAGTGTCCGCCCAGCGAATTCCTTCTCTAGTCTGTGCACGTTATTCCTCTTCGTTGTCTGACTTACTTGCGAAGCCTGAAACAGATTCTGAAAGTGACCACCCCGACACGAAACGTCCGCATCCGGTGATCATGAACCAGCTCCCCCTAGCGCCTGAGCCCCAGTTCCTCGATCAGGTTCCTGTAGCGCTCCAGGTCACTACGTCTCAGGTAGGTCAGGAGACGACGACGCCGTCCGACGAGCTTCAGGAGACCGCGTCGGCTATGGTGATCCTTGGGGTGCTGTTGAAAGTGCTCGGTGAGCTCTTCGATCCGCGCCGTGAGCAGCGCGATCTGGACGGAGGTGGATCCGCAGTCGTTCTCGTGCTCGCCGAATTTCTCTACGATGCTGGTCGTATCCGTGTTTCCAGACGCCATGTTTCGCTTTCACCCTCTTCTCTCGCTGTCTTCCCTAAGATGCAAAGCCCGAAAATTTACCGAGATCGGGCGGTTCTGTAAACATCAGCGATCCCGCCTGCCCTCATCCTCGCCACCCGTCCCGAGGTCGCCGTCCCGCCGCGCTCGCTCGGCGAAGAAGGCCAGCGCCTGCTCTCGGTCGACACGCATCTGTCGCACGAGTTCCTCCGCCGACGCGAACGGGCGAACATCCCGCAGTCGTGAAAGAAAGTCGACGCGCACGCTCTCGCCGTAGATATCGTTCTCGAAATCGAGCAAATAGAGCTCGATCGAAGGAGGGGACCCCGCGAACGTCGGCCTCGGGCCCAGATGGAGAAGCCCGTCGCAAATCCTCCAGCCAAGGCTCGCGCGAACGGCGTAGATCCCCGATCCCGGAACCAGCTTCCCCCCTTCGGGGACCTGCAGGTTGGCCGTCGGGAAGCCGAGCTGTCGGCCTCGGCCGAGACCGTGCACCACGACACCGCGAAGCGAGTAGGGACGGCCCAGCGCCCGAGCGGCCCCTTCGACCTCTCCGCGCCTCACCAGCTCCCGGATTCTCGTGGACTTGACGTGGGCGCCGTTTGCGGTGACCGGCGACACCACATCGACGTCGAAGCCCAGCTCCGCCCCCAGTCTCCGCAGCGTCTTTCGATCGCCCGTTCGGTCCCGCCCGAACCCATGATCGTAGCCGACGACCAGTTCCTTCACGCGGAACCGGTCCACCAGGACGAGGCGGACGAACTCCTCCGGCTGGTAGAGCGAGAGGGTCCGGTCGAAGGCGAGAAACGCGACGTAGTCGAGCGAGGAGAGGGCCAGGATCTCCTTCTTCTCGTCTGGAGATGTCAGGATCGGCGGGGCTGCCTCCGGGCGCACGACGGTCAGCGGATGGCGGTCGAACGTCACGAGCACGCTCGTTAGTCGACGGCGCCGTGCCCGCTCGCCGATCTCACGCAAGACGGCCCAATGTCCCCGGTGCACACCGTCGAA
>JBDHIM010000035.1:0-17610 GCA_039587445.1 Gemmatimonadota bacterium | reverse complement strand
CGCCTCGGAAGCCCTCGAGGGCGGGGCGCCCGGCACCGAACTTGACCGCGAGCCGCCGAGGATAGCCCTTGAGGAGCCGGAGGTCGTGGAGCCGGAGACGCCCGAGGCGGTGGACCTCGAGCTGTCGGGCATCTCAGTGCTCGCGGAGCTGGAATCGGCGAACCCCGAGCGACTCGGGATCGAGCCGATGGCGGAGGAGCCCGACTGGGTGCTGGAAGATGTGAGCTTCGTCGCCGAGACGGGCGATCGCCTGGCGATCGTGGGCCCCACGGGCGCCGGCAAGTCCACGATCATGAACCTGATCATGCGCTTCTACGAGGCCCAACGCGGGCGGATCCTCCTTGACGGAGTGGACATCCGCGAGATTCCCACGCGCGAGCTGCGCTCCCGCATGGGGTTGGTTTTGCAGGACGTGTATCTCTTCTCCGGCTCGGCCGCGGACAACATCAAGCTTGATAGACTGCAGGTCACCGACAGGAAGATGCGGGAAGCGGCCGAGCGCGTGGGGGTGGACCGGCACATCGAACGTCTGCCCGCGGGATACCACCAGGAGCTCGGGGAGCGTGGCAGCAAGCTTTCGGTCGGCGAGCGCCAGCTCCTCAGCTTCGCACGCGCTCTCGCGGGAGACCCGCAGGTCTTGCTGCTGGATGAGGCCACCAGCTCGGTCGATTCCGAGATCGAAGCTCAGATCGAGCGGGCACTCGAGGAGTTGATGAAGGGGCGGACGAGCATCGTGGTGGCGCACCGCCTCTCAACCATTCAGAACGCCGACCGCATACTCGTCGTCCATCACGGCCGCATCAAGGAATCGGGCACCCATCAGGAGCTGCTGCGGCAGGGGGGGCTCTACGCGCGCCTTCACCAGCTCCAGTTCACCGCTCCGGCCGCCGCCGTCCCGTGAACGAGCTACTCGACGCGATCACGCAGATCGATACGCGCGTCGTACTGGTCGGCGCGCTTCTCGTTCTGGACATCTGGGCGATCGGCATGACGCTCGCCTCGGACGCCGGTCGGAAGGAGAAGGTCCTGTGGTCGGGCATCGTGATCCTCTGCCCGATCTTCGGCTGCCTGTTCTGGTTCAGTCTGGGCCCGAAGCCGAACCTCGTCGGCACCAGACCGTCCAGCGAGCACCGCAGAGCGGACTAGCCCTCTGACGTGAGATACATCGGCAACAAGACCCGCCTCGTTCCCTTCATCCTGGATGTCGTGGGTGACGTGCAGCCCGATGCCGGCGTCGCCTGCGATCCCTTCGCGGGCACCGCGAGCGTGAGCCGGGCCCTGAAGGACCGGGGGTGGACGGTGCGCTCCGGCGATCTCCTGGCATTCTCGTATGCGCTCCAGGTAGCGCACGTCGAGCTGGACCGCACCCCTCGCTTCCCCGCGCCCTTGATCGAGGATGCCGAGGAGAGGGGTGCCGACCGCTGGCTCTCCTACACCAGGATTCTGGCCTACCTGAACGGCTTGCCCCCTCGGCACGGCTTCATCAGCGAGAACTACTCGCCGGCCGGCCGCGCCGGTGCTCGACATGGCCGGATGTACTTCACGCCTGACAACGCGGGCGCGATCGACGCGGCGCGAGAGCAGATCGCCGCCTGGTCGGAGGAGGAGCGTCTGGACCCGGCACGCAGCCAGTTTCTGATCGCCACGCTCGTCGAGGCGGCCGATCGGGTGGCGAACACGACCGGTGTATACGCCTCGTTCGTCAAATCATGGCAGCCGAACGCACGCCGACAGCTGGAGCTGCGACCGTTGAAACCGACCTCACGACGCAACGGTGGGCGCCCGAGCACCGCGTACCTCGGAAAGGCGGAGGAGCTCGTCGCGTCGGTCGGGACGGTTGATCTTCTGTATCTGGATCCGCCGTACAACGAGCGGCAGTACCCCGCCTACTACCACGTGCCGGAGGTCATCGCCGCCGGCTGGAGCCCGCCACCCGAGCTCCGGGGCAAGACGGGCCTCATCCCGGACGACGCGCTGCGCTCGGACTGGTGTCGACGGGTTGGGTGTGAAGCCGCTCTCCGAACGCTGATCGACCGGGTGGACGCCAAACATATCCTGCTCAGCTACAACGACGAGGGCTTGCTAGCGGCCGAGGTCATCGCGGCCGTGTTCCGCGAGGCGGGAGACGAGGACAGCTATCGGAGAGCGGACGTGGAGTATCGGCGATACCGGAGTGACGGGGATGGCCCGTCCCGGACCTACCTGCGTGACAGGGTCCAGGAGCAGCTGCACTACGTCAGGCGGACTTAGCCGAGCGATCCGGCCGAGCTCAGACGCCCCCGTCCGAGTGCTCGTCAAGGTCTTCGATATCGAAGCCGCGCTTCCACTCCTCGGCCAACTCATCCTCGCGCGAGCCGGCGTCGCGCACGACCCGCCGCGATTCCCGTTCGACTGGATCCTCGATCGGAAGAAGCCGCTCCGTCACGCGCACCTCGTAGTCGAAGAGAACCTGCCGGAGATCCCCGAGACGCCTGAGAAGCAGGGGAATGGCACCCAGAAGCGCCCCTTCCTCCTCCAGCCGCTTGATGAGATTCGCGAAGTGGAGCAAAGCGGCTCGGACCGTATCCGCGTCAGGCGGACGCGCTCTGCCTGGATCCTCGGCCATCCGTGGAGCCCTCCCGTATCGAATGGGACCCGCGCCGCACCACAGGGCCGGCACGCCGTCTTCCCGAAGCATCCACGACATACCCGCAGGGCGATGCCCGGTTCGGCCTCTCGCGGGCCGGGATCTCGCCGGAGGCGACGAAGGTAGGAGGAAGCATGAGCCCATTTTCTCGAGGGGGAAGCTCCACCTTCACGGTCCCGGCGACGTGTCTGGCCTTCCTGCCGGCGATATTCGGAGCGTGCTCGCCGGGCTACGTCCTCCGTGCCGGTTGGGAGGAGGCGAAGATCCTGCGGGACCGTCGCCCGATTGCGGACGTCGTGCACGACACGACGACCTCGTCAGAGATGCGCCAGAAGCTCCGCCTCGTTCAGAACGCCCGGGCGTTCGCAGTGCGGGAGCTGGGCCTCGAAGCCGGCGACAGCTTCATGAGCTACGCCCGGGTCGAGTCCGACACCCTCCTGCTGGTCGTCTCCGCGGCACCGGAGCTTCAGCTCGCCTGGAAGACCTGGTGGTTCCCGATCGTGGGTCGCGTTCCCTACCGAGGTTACTTCCATTTCGATCGGGCCCGCCGCGACGCCGAGGTGCTCGAGGAGCAGGGCTACGACGTGTGGGTGCGACCCTCGTCGGCGTTCAGCACACTCGGTTGGCTGCCTGACCCGATGCTCTCGACGACGCTGAGAGCAGACAGTCTGGCACTCGTAGACACGGTGATCCACGAGATCACCCACACGACGTTCTTCCCATCCGGCCAGGCACACTTCAACGAGAGCTTCGCCAACTTCGTGGGGCACCGGGGCACCATCCAGTTCTTCTGCGAAGCGGTGGATGACGAGAGCCGCTGCCGCCAAGCTCGCGACCGATGGCACGATACGAAGATCTTCGGCCGCTTCTTCAACCGCCTCGTGGACAGCCTCGAGGCGGTGTACGACGCGGAGATGCCGGGAGATCTCAAGAGGCAGCGCAAGGCGGAGGTCATGGGCTGGGGAGCCGGGGAGTTCGAAGCGATCAAGCCCGAGCTCCGGTCGGGCCGTTACGGATCCCTCGACCCCGAGCGACTCAACAACGCGTGGCTCCTGGCGCGCGTCCTCTACTATTCCCGCCTCGACGATTTCGAGCTGATCTACGAAGCGCACGGCGACCTGCGCGGCGCGGTCGCGACGATCATCGAGACGGGAAGCCGGATGCCTCCGTGGGACGCGGTAGACAGCCTGGTGGCGACCCCGGACGCTACGGGTGCGGAGGCCGAGGTCGGCCAGTAACTTGGCGCTGCCATGTTCGACCATATTCTCGTAACCATCGATTTCTCGGACGCGTCCGTTCGCGCTCTGCGCTGGACCGCGAGGTCCTTTCCGGACGCGAAGCTCACGCTCTTCCACGCGCTGCAGAAGGTGGAAGCGTCGGCGGACGTGCGGCAATCGCTGAGCGGCAAGGTGGACCCGGAGGAGACCGCGGAGCTGGACGCGCAGGACAACATCGAGGTCCTCGTCCACAGCATAAGCCCGGATGCCGACGTCATCCTCCGAGACGGTCCTCCGGTCAGAGAGCTCGAGCAGGCCGCTCGGGACTCCGACGTCGACCTCGTGGTCCTGGCTGCGCACGAGCAGCGGATCTGGCCCTGGGACCGCTACGACGCGACGGCCGAGGAAACCTGTGACCGTGTGGATCTGCCGATCCTGATCTTTCGACCGACCGAGCGCACCGGCGAGCTCACCATCCTCACGCCCCTGGATCTGCGGGATGGATCCGAACCTGTGGGGAAGATGGCGGGGCAGGTAGCCAGCCAACTGAACGCCCGGCTCGTCGTGCTTCACGTATTGCCCAAGACCTTCCAGGGCTTCCTGCGCGCCGCCAGCTCCGCCTACCAGACCGAGGAGACGCTCCGCAAAGCCGAGTCGAGCGCCCGCGAGGAGGCGCTGGCGAGGATACCGGCCGAGTGCAGAGAGCATCTCGACGTTCAGGCGCGGGTGGCGAGGGGTCAGCCGGTGCGTCAGATCCTCACGACGGTGGAGAGCGACAACGTCGACCTGATCGTAATGGGCAAGACCCACCTGAAGAAGCGGACGGAGCGGGCTCTGATGGGGCACGTGACCGGCAAGGCCCTGAGGAACGCGCCGTGTTCGGTGCTCACCGTCCCCATCTGAGGCGGGAAGCGCAGGACACAGGAAGCACGCACGAGACCAAATGGTGATATGACGAACACGAGCCAAGACGCTCAGGACACGATCCGTTGTGCTCGCTGCGAGCGAGACGACGTCACGGCGATCGGCCTCGCCCCCTTCCCGAACGAGCTCGGCCAGAGGATCTCCGCCGAGGTGTGCGAGGAATGCTGGGAGGCCTGGAAGCACCACCAGATGCTTCTGATCAACCACTACGGCCTCAACCTGCAGGACTCGAACGCCCGGACCTTCCTGATCACGAACCTCAAGTCCTTCCTCTTCGCGGAGGGGCCCGCGGGCGCTTCGATCGACACCTCGAAGGAAGGCGACGTCTCCTGGTAGTCTACCGGCGAAGCGTGGGTACCCACGCGCTGATCGGGGAGAAGAACTAGGAGAAGAGCGCCTACCCGACTACGAGGTTGATCAGTCGGTCCGGGACGTGGATCACCTTGCGAATCGCCACCCCCTCCAGGTGCCGACGCACGTTCTCGTCCCGGAGGGCCTCCTCTTGCACCGCGTCCCGGCTCGCACCCCGCCCCACCCGGACGGTCGCCCGAAGCTTACCGTTCACCTGAACCGGTAGGTCGACCACATCTTCCTCGAGCATGGCAGGATCGTACGAGGGCCAGCTCGCGTGGTCGAAGAGGCTCGGCTCCCCTCCGGTGCGCTCCCACAGCTCCTCGGAGATATGCGGTGCCATCGGTGCGAGCATGACCACCAGCGGACGCACCTCTTCCAGGCTCGGCGTTCGGCCCTCCGCCCGAATCACGTTCACGTAGTCCATCAACGCTGCTATCGCAGTGTTGTACGCGAGGCTCTCCAGGTCCTCGGTGACCTTCTTGGTCGTGCGGTGAAGCGCCCTCTCGATCTCCGGGACCGGTTCCGGCGGCGCCGTGCCTCCGGAGGCAGCAAGCGCAGCCGCCGTCACGCTATCCCACACCCGGTAGAGGAAGCGCTCCGGACCCGCGATCCCCCGGTCACGGAAGTCCCCACCCTCCTGATACGGCCCGAGGAACATCAGGTACGTGCGAAAAGTGTCGGCCCCGTATCGATCGATGTAGTCATCGGGGAGAACCACGTTGCCCCGAGACTTCGAGATCTTAGAGCCCTCCTTGATCAGCATGCCGTGCTTGCGGAACTGCTTGTATGGTTCCTCGAACTCCAGCACCCCCAGGTCGTCGAGCACCATGATGAGGAAGCGCGAGTAGAGCAGGTGCAGCACGGAATGCTCCTCGCCCCCGATGTAGCTCTCGACGGGCAACCATTTTCGGGTCCTGGTGTCGTCGAACGGTCGGTCGTCGAACTCGGTGCTCGGATAGCGAAGGAAGTACCAGCCGCTGTCGAGGAACGTGTCGGAGACGTCCGTCTCGCGGCGGGCTCGCCCCCCACAGCCCGGGCACTCCACCCGATAGAACTCCTCCACCCGGGCCAGGGGCGAGACGCCACCCTCATCGGGGCGAAAGTCCTCGACGTACGGGAGCAGCACGGGCAGGTCCTCCTCCGGCACCGGCATGGTCCCGCAGCTGTCGCAGTAGATGACCGGTATCGGCGGTCCCCAGTAGCGTTGCCGCGAGATGCACCAGTCGTGGAGCCGGTAGTTGATCGCGGCTTCGGCCAAATCGCGCTCGGCCAGCCACTCCACGATCGCCCGGCTACCCTCGTCGGCCGGCAGCCCGCTGAAGCGGCCCGAGTTGATCAGGACCTCGTCCGGGGTATGCTCGACGAACGCCTTCGAGCCGAGGTCGAACGCCACATCCGCGAGATCGGCCTGCCCCTGCAGAGCGGTCTCCGGTGCGACCACCGGCACGATCGAAAGCCCGAACTCGGTGGCGAACTCGTAGTCGCGCTGATCGTGGGCGGGAACGCTCATGATCGCCCCGGTGCCGTAATCCATCAGGACGTAGTCGGCAATCCAGATCGGTATCTCTACCCCGCTGGCGGGATTCAGCGCGAAGCCTCCGGTGAAGACGCCTGTCTTCTCCTTTTCGGTCTTGCGGCGCTCGGTGAGATCCTGAGCGGCTGTAGCCGCCCGATACGCATCCACGGCCTCCCGTCGGTCCGGCGTCGTCGCCTCGTCGACGAGCGGGTGCTCGGGCGAGAGTACCAGGAAGGTGGCGCCGAAGACCGTATCGGCTCGGGTCGTGAACACCTCGATCGCGTGTTCCCGTCCGGCGGCCGCCGATGGGTCCTCCCTGATCTCCGCCCCGAAGGGGAACCAGAGGCGAGCCCCTTCCGATCGCCCGATCCAGTTCCGCTGAGCCGTCTTCGTGGTCTCCGACCAGTCGATCCACTCCAGGTTGTCCAGCAGCTGGTCGGCGTACTTCGTGATGCGAAAGAACCACTGGCTGAGCAGCCGCTGACCCACCGCGGTGCCGCAACGCTCGCAGAGACCAGCGATGACCTGCTCGTTGGCGAGAACGGTCTTGCAGGAGGGGCACCAGTTGACCGGTGCCTCCTTCTTCTCGGCCAGCCCGGCCTTGAAGAGCTGCAGGAAGAGCCACTGTGTCCACCGGTAGTAGCCCGGGTCCGTCGTGTCGACGGTCCTCGTCCAGTCGTACATCAGGCCGGCACGCCGGAGCTGACGCTCGAAGTTCGCGACGTTCCTCGGGATGAGCTCCATCGGATGGATGCCGACCTTCAGCGCGTGATTCTCCGAGTGGATTCCGAACGCATCAAAGCCGATCGGCTGGAAGACGTCCTCCCCCCTGAGTCGGCGATAGCGGCCATTGATGTCCGCTCCCGTAAAGGCGTATAGGTTACCTACATGAAGCCCTTCCGCGGACGGGTAGGGGTACATCATGAGGTTGAAGTAGGGTCGATCCGCGGCATCCAGGTCGGCCTGGTTGGTGCCGTGCTCTTCCCAGAAACGTTGCCACTTCGCTTCGACACTCTCGGAACGGTAGGCGTCGTCGTTGGGCGTGGCCGTCATCCTCTCGCTTCTTCTCTCGGGTCTGGTGGTCGGAGTGCCCGGGATGATAGGGGGTTCCGCGGCACCCGAAAACGGTCGAACGGACTACACCGCTTCCGCCGCCATCGTTCGCCTCTCAAGGGAGGACGGCGTGCAGCGCCAGGGCCACGGCTGAGCCGACGAGCGTGCATCCGAGGTTCACCTCGTCGTTGCCAATGAAGTCCAACCGATCCTCGAGCGTCGCTCCGAGGATCGAGTCGACGAACATCCCTCCGGTGCCCGCCAGGATGCCCATCCGGACCCAATCATCGACCCCGGCGCCCGACCGGGCGATCAGGGCGGCGGCGACCCCGATCAGCGCAGCACCTGCGATCCCGCCGAGCGTTCCAGGGATCGATACTCCCCCGGAGTCGCCCGAGGCTACGCGCCCTCGACCGATCACGGACCACGTCGGCCAGCGACCCGCCGTTCCGATCTCCGTCGCCCACGTATCGGCCGTGGCGGCCGCCAACGCGCCGATCAGCGCATAGTGGGCCGCTGGAACCCAGCCTGCCAGAGCCAACAACGAGAACCCGGCCGCAACGCCGCCGTTGGCCACGACCTGCATCGCGCTGCGGCCTCCAGGCTCGCCGGCTCGGCCCTTCCGTTCGGCCCGGAACCGGCTCAACACCGACGAGCTCAGGAAGAACACGAAGAGAAGCGCGACCCCGAGCATCCCGGAGCCGAGTAGGACGGCGAGACCGACGACGGCGGCAGCCAGCTGTCCGGAGGGGGTGAGCCAGCGAAGCCGTCCCGCGACGACCAGCACGATGCCGCCGAGCGCCACCACTGCAAGGGATCTCACGCTTGCCCCTCAGGGTCGTGCTCGGTAGCGTTGCGTCTCAAGATGAGCAGACCGTGGACCGAAGCCGAGATCTCTCCGGAAGTGGCGTTGGCGCTCCTCGAGTCGCTTCGAGACGCCGACATCCCGACTGAGCACCTCAAGCACGAGGATGTACAGCAGTCCCTGCCCAGGAGATTGGGTCTCAGCTCGGTCGTCGAAGCGAACATCCGCAGGTACGCCGCACTCTCACGTGATGGCGGCTCCCTCCGCGCCCAGGAGGTGGGGGAGTTGTTTCAGCTGGTGAGCCGCCGGCCCGACGCACGTTCGGTCTTCTCGGATGCTGGACGGCGTCTCGCACAAGAGGCGTCGAAGAGGCGGGGAGGAGTGCGGTCTATCGCTCGAGGCCTTCCAGCTGGCGTGCGGCGACGGATGGGTCTGCGCGGCGTCACCCGCATCGCGAGGCAGCTGGCTCCCGACGGAGAAGTGCGAACGGAGCTTCGCCCGCCGGGCCTCATCATGAACGGCGGCCTTCTGGCTCAAGCCTGCCGCTCCGACGCCGGCTGTTTACTTCTGAATGCCGCCCTCGAGAGGTCCCTGGAGCTGTACCGGGCCGAAGAGGGTCCTATCTCGCACGTTGAGTGCGAGGGCCGCGGCGACCGGAAGTGCACGTGGAGACCCACCACGGCCTGAGTCACCGCGGACAGGACCGTCCCGGACCGGACCGCCGCGAACCACGGGCCTGGGACGGGATCAATCGGCCCGCGGCTCCACGTGGACGACCACGCCGTAGAAGCCTTCCCCTTTCCTCAGCCTTTCCTCAACTGCATCAGCGATCTCGTGCGCCTCGCGGACGTTCGTGCCTGGATGGACCTTGATCGTGAGCTCCGCGAACGCCTCGCCGGGTCGTCCCCTCGATCGGATGTCGGTGGCCGCCTCCACGCCGGGCGTGTCGCTGGCGATGCGCCGGATAGTATCGGCATCGATCGCGCGTCGATCCACGAGGACCGGAACCGTCGTGCGGAGGATCTGCCAACCGCTGTGAGCGATCACGATGGCCACCACGATGCCGAGCCAGGCATCGGCCGCCGCCCAACCCAGCCCGACCAGGACCAGGCCGCCCAGCACGGAGGCAGTCACGAGGACATCCGCCATCGTGTGCCTGGAATCGGCCGCCAGCATCTCGCTCTGTAGCCGCTTCGCGAAGCGCATCTCGGCCGACGCCACTCCCAGGTTCACCACCATCGTCGCCCCCAGAACAACGAAGGTGAGTGGTTCCAGACGTGGAGGAGACACGCCGGCCAACAGCCGCCCGATCGAGCCCGTCATCAGCTCGAAGCAGGTGATCGAGAGGAAGCTCACGATGGCGAGCGCCCCGATCGTCTCGAACTTGCCGTGGCCGTACGGGTGCTCGGCGTCGGGCGGCTCGGCGGCCAAACGGATGGCCAGCAGGGCCACCAGGTTGTTCAGGGCGTCCACGCCGGAGTGGCCGGCGTCCCCGAGGATGGCGATGGAGCCCGAGCGGAGGCCCACGGCGAGCTTGACGATGATGACGAGGACGTTGGCCGCCAGGACCCACCAGAGGACGCGCCGAACCTGCAGTCTTCTGCCGTCGGTCCAGGTTCCCGGTTCGGTGGTATAGGTGCCCACGGCGTCGATCAGCGCCGGCCGCGCCGATCGCGATCCAAGAACCTGCGGCGGTTTTTGCTGCGGCTGGAAGGGCCCGGCGGGCGGCGCCGGCCCAGTCCTCCCGCCAGCCAGCCCACCAGCATGGCAAATGGCGAGACCCTCGGCGCCCTTCCCGTCTGCTCGTACTTGTCGTACAGACCGGGGTAACCCAGGCCGATCCAGATCCCGATTGCGAAGGCCAGGATCATTCCGGCCACGACCAGGACAAAGAGCGTATCCTCACTCAACCGTCGAGACCCCCCGACGCTGCTTGCGCTTCTTCGTCATGCTCTTCAATGTCTGCTTCCGGCATGCGTCTGTCAGCCCTTGGGATCGCTGCCGGCATGCGTCCGTCAGCCCGCTGGATCGCTGCCGACGCGCCTTTGACCGCAATTCGAGACCTACGGTTTGTGAATCCGAGATATCTAGAGGTGCAAGAGTGACTACCGCCAAGCGCCGTGAAATAGCCGTCCTTCTCAGCGAAGAGCGCACCTTCGATCCCCCTCCCGACTTCCGCGACCGGGCCCACGTGGTCGGTGAGCAACCCTACCTGACCGCCACCGATAATCGCGAAAGGTACTGGGAGTCGTGGGCCCGCGAGCTCAATTGGTTCGAGCCGTGGGAGCGCGTTCTCGACTGGCAACCTCCGTTCGCCCGATGGTTCGTGGGAGGCAAGCTCAACGCCGCCTACAACTGTCTGGACCGCCACCTTACCCCGGGACGAGCCGACAAGCGCGCCCTGGTCTGGGAGGGGGAGCCCGGGGATGTGAGAACGTACACCTATCGCCAGCTACACGCGGAGGTCAATCGGTTCGCCAACGCCCTCAAGGGGCTCGGCGTGGCGAAGGGTGACCGGGTGGCCATCTACCTTCCGATGGTCCCGGAGGCCGCGATCGCCATGCTGGCGTGCGCCCGGATCGGAGCTCCCCATTCCGTGGTGTTCGGAGGGTTCTCCCCTCAGTCGCTTCGAGATCGGATCGAGGACGCGCAAGCCAAGGTGCTGATTACCGCAGACGGCGGGTATCGGCGCGGCGGCATCGTGCCGCTCAAGGCCAACGCCGACACGGCCGTCGACGGGGTGGACATCGTGGAACACGTCGTCGTGGTCCGCCGTCATCCGGACGGAGAGGTGCTCGGTAACGCCACGATGGGAGAGCGAGACCACTGGTATCACGAGCTCGTTGCGGAGGCCGACGCCGAATGTCCCGCCGAGCCCATGGACTCGGAGGATCTTCTCTACATCCTCTACACGTCCGGTACCACCGGGAAGCCGAAAGGCATCGTGCATACGACGGGCGGCTACATGACCCAGGTTCTGGCCACCACTCGTTGGGTCTTCGACCTCAGGGACGAGGACATCTACTGGTGCACCGCGGACGTAGGGTGGGTGACGGGGCACTCCTACATCGTCTACGGGCCGCTCGCCAACGGTGCGACCCAGCTCATGTACGAGGGCGCACCTGATTGGCCGGACCGCGGGCGCTTCTGGACGCTGTGCGAGAAGTACGGCGTGACGATCCTCTACACGGCACCCACGGCGATCCGTGCGTTCATGAAGTGGGGGGCCGAGTGGCCGGCCAAACACGATCTCTCGAGCCTGCGCCTGCTGGGAAGCGTCGGCGAGCCGATCAATCCGGAGGCGTGGATGTGGTATCGAGAGAACATCGGCGGCGACCGGTGCCCGATCGTGGACACTTGGTGGCAGACGGAGACGGGCGCGATCATGATCACGCCGCTTCCGGGCGCGATCGCTACCAAACCGGGTTCGGCGACGGTTCCCTTCCCAGGCACCGATGCGACGATTCTGGACAGCGAGGGGAACGAGGCAGAGAGCGGGCTTCTCGCGATCACCTCGCCCTGGCCAGCCATGCTCCGCGGCATCTACGGAGACGAGGAACGCTATCGGACGACGTACTGGTCTAAGTGGGACGGCGCCTACTTCACGGGCGACGCCGCCAGGCGAGACGAGGACGGCTACTACTGGATCTCGGGCCGGGTCGACGATGTCCTCAACGTGGCGGGGCACCGAATCGGTACGATGGAGGTCGAGTCGGCGCTCGTGGATCACCCGGCGGTGGCCGAGGCCGCCGTCGTCGGCCGCCAGGATGAGCTCAAGGGGCAGGCGATCGCGGCCTTCGTGTCGGTCGTGGAGGGCACGCCGATATCCGATGATCTGATCAAGGAGCTGCGCGACCACGTGGCCAAGGAGATCGGTCCGATCGCCAAGCCTGCCGACATCATGTTCACGGTCGACCTGCCGAAGACGCGAAGCGGGAAGATCATGCGCCGTCTGCTGCGCGACATCGCCGAAGGACGCACGCTCGGCGACACGACGACGCTGGCTGACCCGGCGGTCGTGGAGCAGCTGAAACAGCGGTACGAGGACAGCGATGGGTAGCGCTTCGGTATCCGGCATCGTGCGAACGTGAGAGCTGATCGCCCGCGAGGCATTCGGCCGGGACCTTGAGCTTCGGGGTCTTCTGGCCATGGCTCGCGGGAGCGGCTCACGCGGTCGTGACCGTCGTCGCGGCGGGGCACGTGATCCTGCACAAGCGCGACGTCCGGGCGGCGATCGGCTGGTGCGCGCTCATCTTGTTCAGCCCCTACGTCGGGGCGCTCGCCTACTACTTCTTCGGAATCAACCGGATCCAGCGACGTGCGGCACGACTGGTCGCCCTCCGTCCGGAGCTGGACGAGGGCGCTCTGGCTCCGGCTCGATCCACGGCGCTTCCCGCCCACCTCGACGAAGAGCTTGGCCGGCTGAGCCGCACGGTCGGGCGAGCGACCGGCAACCAGCTCCTGGCCGGCAACGTCGTTCGGTCCCTAGTCAACGGCGACGAAGCCTATCCGGAGATGCTGAAAGCGATCGCTCGTGCCGAGCGGAGCGTCTTGCTGACGACCTACATCTTCGACGACGACCGGGCGGGCCGCCTGTTCGTCGACGCGCTATCGGACGCCGCGCTCCGAGGAGTCGAAGTCCGGGTCCTGGTGGATTCCGTCGGCAAGCGGTACAGCCGGCCGCGGATCACGCGCGCCTTGAGAGCGAGGAACGTCCGGACGGCGGAGTTCCTCCCCTCACGCGTGCCTTTTCGTAACCCCTACGTCAACATGCGCAACCATCGGAAGCTGCTGATCGTGGATGGACGAACGGCCTTCGCGGGCGGACTCAACATCCGCGAAGGCTGCCTGTTGGAGCAGCCGTCCTCTCATCCGGTGCAGGATCTTCACTTCCGCTTCGAGGGCCCGATCGTCGATCAGATGTTCTCCGCTGCCCACCAGGACTGGTATTTCACCACCGGAGAACTGCTCGGCGACGCTGCCTGGCACTCGGCGACCAGCCCGGCCGGCGATGTATGGGCTCGAGGGCTTCCCGATGGGCCCGATGAGGATTTTGAGACCATCCTGTGGACGATCCTGGCCGCCGTCGGGGCGGCTCGACGATCGATACGCATCGCGACGCCGTATTTTCTCCCGGATCTGCCCACGTTGACGGCGCTCCGCCTCGCCGCGTACCGCGGCGTGGACGTCGATATCGTCCTTCCGGAAAAGAACAACCTCAGGTTCGTGGGGTGGGCGAGCCAGGCGCAGCTGTGGCAGGTACTGGAGCCGGGCTGCCGTGTTTGGCTCGTCCCTCCCCCGTTCGATCACTCCAAGGTCATGGTCGTGGACGGCGTTTGGTGCCTGGTCGGCTCGGCGAACTGGGACTCGCGCAGTCTGCGGCTGAACTTCGAGTACAACGTGGAGTGCTACGACGAAGAGCTGGCTGCCGAGCTGCTTCGCATCACGGACGAGAAGATTGGACGGGGTCGACGGCTCAGCCTCGAGGAGGTCGAAGCCCGCCCTCTGCCGATTCGGCTCCGCGACGGTGTGGCACGACTGTTCGCTCCCTACCTGTGATCTAGACCTGTGATCGAGCGCGACAAGCAGAGAAGGGCCCTCCTTCGGCTGGCGCTCGCCGAGCTGCTCGCCATGTCACTCTGGTTCAGCGCGAGCGCCGTGGTCCCCGAGCTCACGGAGGAATGGCGGCTCGACGCCGGTGCGGCCGCGTGGCTCACCATGTCCGTCCAGCTAGGCTTCGTGGCGGGCGCTCTCCTGTCGGCGGTGACCACGCTCGCCGATCTCGTGAACCCCCGGAAGCTCGTGGCGGCCTCGACGCTGCTGGGCGCGGCCGCTACCGCGGCGATCGCCTCCTTTGCCAGCGGCGCCGCCATGGCCATTCTGCTTCGCTTCATCACCGGTATGGCGCTCGCCGGCGTATACCCACCGGGCATGAAGATCATGGCCGGTTGGTTTCGCGACAGGCGCGGGCTCGCCATAGGGGTGATGGTGGGCGCTCTCACCGTGGGATCGGCGGCTCCGCACCTTCTGAGGGTGGCGGGGGGGATCGGCGACTGGCGGCACGTGCTTTACCTGTCGGCGGGGCTGGCGACGGCCGGCGGACTGATCGCGCTGTTCGGCCTGCAGACCGGACCCTACGAAGCGCCGACGGCGCCCTTCGACCCGCGGGCGGTCGGCCGAATCCTGCGCGATCGGGCGACGATGCTCGCCAACGCCGGCTATTTTGGGCATATGTGGGAGCTCTACGCGGTCTGGACGTGGATCCCACTCTATCTCGCCGCCAGCTTCCGGCAAGACGGCAACGAGCTCACGACCCCGATCTTCGCGGGCATGATAGCGTTCGCGACGATCGCGATGGGCGGACCGGGGGCCTGGGCGGCGGGCCTGGCCGCTGATCGCAGCGGCCGAACCGCGGTGACGAGCCTCAGCATGCTCATCAGCGGAGCGTGCTGCCTCACGGCCGGCTTCCTGTTCGCGACGCCGGCCTGGCTGATCACGCCTTTCTGTCTTCTGTGGGGCTTTGCCATCGTCGCGGATTCGGCCCAGTTCTCCACCTGCATCACCGAGCTCGCCGAGCCGGCGTACGTGGGGACCGCGCTGACGCTTCAGACGGCGGTGGGATTCCTCTTGACCAACGTGACGATCCGCATGCTTCCCGTGTGGCAGGAGCGCTTCGGCTGGGACTGGGCTTTTGCCCCCCTCGCGATCGGGCCGGCGATCGGCACGATCGCCATGCTGCGCCTCAGGCGCCGGCCGGAAGCGATGCGTCTGGCCGGCGGTCGGCGCTAACGGCCGGCAAAATGTAGCGGTCGAGCAGGCGGTGAATCTCGCGCCGGTGCATTCGCCCCGCGCTGCGGCCCCCGATGCGAGAGGTCGCCACGACCACCAACTCGAGCTGCGGCACGACAAACACGAACTGTCCTCCGTACCCCCAGGCAAAGTGGACGTCGTAGCGCCCGGATCGCCGGTGCCACCAGAAGTACCCGTAGCCGTAACCGTTCCATCGCGATCTACTGTAGGGACGCCAGGACTCCCGGATCCACGCCTCGGATAGGATCCGGTGCCCATCCATCGACCCGCCGGCAAGGTACAGCTCCCCGATCTTCAACAGATCTCGCGGAGAGAGCGCCATGTTGTTTCCGCCGAGGTAGAATCCCTGAGGGTCCCGATCCCAAGCCGGCGACCTGATGCCCAACGGTCCGAAGAGGTGGCGCTGAGCGAACGCCTTCGTGCTCATGCCGGTGGAGCGGGTGAGGATCGCGGACACGATGTGAGAGTTGCCGGTGCTGTAGATCATCCGACCTCCCGGTCGGTCCACCATCGGTCGGTCGATCGCCGAGCGCACCCAATCCCGGCTCGCCACCCAGTTTCCGTAATTCCGAAAGCTCGTGGTCTGCAGCCCGGACGTCATCGTGAGGAGGTGCCTGAGCGTGATCTCTCTGTGCTCTGGCGACGCTTCAGCCGGAAAGTGGTCGGGAAGCAACTCGGGCAGCGTCTGGTCCAGGCTCTCCAGGTGGCCCTCCTCCAGAGCTATCCCGACGAGGGCGGAGAGGATGCTCTTGGAGGCCGACTTGATGTTGACCTGGCGGCTCGGCCGCATGCCCCTGAAGTACTCTTCGCCGATAACGTCGCCGCCTTCGGCGACGATGAGACTGCTCAACGCCGGCAGCTCCGCCGCGCGCTCGTAAGCGGCGGCGAGCCGGTCCGGATCGGCTGCGGCCTCCGACCCTCCGGCGCGGACCGTTTCCGGGAGGCCGGACTCGATAACGCCCGCGAGCGCGATCGTCCCGAAGAGCCACAACCTCCAGAGTCTTCCAGGCCTGGCCCGCGGCCGCGGGCTCCGGCATCCCAGTCCGAGCTTCATTCCTCGCCTTGTCGCTCAGGGCTACTCATATCCAGGTAACGTGCGGATCGATTGCCGTGTTCGCGACCAAAGCTCTCGTCCGGGCGGTTCCGGCACTCTAGGTTTGCTGAACGTATGTCCGCACCCCTACCCGCAATCGTCGTCTCAGGATAGTGGAAGAGCAACTCGGCTTCGAGTTCCTGTCGCCGACCGATCCGACTGGACCGGCTGATCCGGCTCCGTCAGATGGTCGCGGGCGCTCCGCGACGATCCTCGAATCACTGGAGGCCGTGGCGCTCCGATACCCGCGCGATCGCAAGATCATCGTTGGACGTTCCCGTGGGGAAGCACACGAGCTGATTCGGCAGCTCGCCAGGAGACGAGGCTCGTGGATCGGCTTCGAGGTGTCCACGATTCGTCCGCTCGCCATGGAGGCGGCGGGCCCGGCTCTGGCCGAACGGGGGATCCGGCCGCTCGACGAGTTCGAGGAGCAGGCCCTTCTGGACGAGGCGATCGACCGCGTGCTCCTGCCCGACCCGCCCGAGCGCTTCGCAAGACTGGTCGACAGCGTAGGCTTCCGGGAATGGCTCAGAAAGAGCGTTCGGACCCTACGACTGGCTGGCGTCGGGCCGGATAAAGTACGGCACACGCCGGTGGCGGATCCCGACAAGATCGGCGTGGTGGGCGCGATCCTCGAGGAATACGAGACCCGCCTCCGCTCCGATCGACTGGCCGACCAGGCCGCCGTGCTTGCCCGAGCCGCCGATGTGCTCCGCGATCCGCGAGATGACAAACAAACCTCGTCGCTGGCCGGCCGCAGGATCTACCTGCTTCCAGGACTGTCCCGGCGAGGGCTTCCGGGCCGGTTCGTCGGTCGTCTACTGAAGCTCGGAGCGGAGATCATCGAGACGGACCCGGTCGAGGGCCTGGACCCATCGGCAGAGGTGCTCTGGAAGGCCGGTCAGCCGAGCAGTTCATTGTCCTTTCTGCACGCACCAGCAGTCGCCCCCCACGCGCCGAGGGAGGCGATCGACCTCTTCGCCGCCGGAAGCATAGCCGGCGAGCTGCGCGAAGTGCTCCGGCGGGTCTCGGAGGCAGGGGCCCGTTGGGATGACGTGGAGATCATCGCGTCGGATCCTCAGGCCTACGGCTCCGCCGTACACGCGCTCACGCAACAGCTTGACGTACCTGTGACGCTCGCGGTCGGATTGCCCGTCGAGAGAACGCGTCCGGGGCGGGCCTTCACCGCTTACTTCCGCTGGCTGGACGGTG
>JBDHIM010000034.1:0-18121 GCA_039587445.1 Gemmatimonadota bacterium | reverse complement strand
GTTGGCGCGTTCAGCCACGGGCCGCCGGGACGTGATCGTCGTGGAGAGCGCATACCACGGGAACACGACGGGGCTGATCGAGATCAGTCCCTACAAGTTCGACGGGCCCGGTGGCGAGGGAAGACCTGCGCACGTGCGGGTAGCGCCGATGCCCGACGGCTTCCGTGGCGCGTACCGCTACGGGGATCCCGAGATCGCCACGATGCACGCGGCCGCTGTGGCGGATGAGATCGCCGGAGCTGAAGCCGACGGACGGGAGATCGCCGCCTTCTTCTGCGAGTCGATGCTCGGCTGTGCCGGCCAGATAGTTCTTCCCGACGGCTACCTTCACGAAGCCTACGGGCACGTCCGGAAGGCGGGCGGTGTGTGCGTGGCGGACGAGGTGCAGGTGGGCTTCGGCCGCGTTGGCTCCCACTTCTGGGCGGTGCCGGACATCGTCACCCTCGGCAAGCCGATCGGGAACGGCCATCCCATCGGCGCCGTGGTCACGACCCGCAGCCTCGCCGAGGCGGCCGATACGGGGATGGAGTACTTCAACACATTCGGCGGCAACCCGGTCTCATGCGCCGTCGCCCTGGCGGTCCTCGACGTGATCGAAGAGGAGGGCCTGCAGGCACATGCGGCCGAGGTCGGCGCTCATCTGAAGTCGAGCCTCATGTCACTCGCCAAGCGGCACCCCGTGATCGGTGACGTGCGCGGTCTGGGCCTCTTTCTCGGCATCGAGCTCGTGCGCGAGCCGGAGTCGCTCACACCGGCCACACGAGGGGCCGCCGAGGCGATCGAACTGATGAAGGGCCGGGGAGTTTTGCTGAGCACCGATGGTCCCTTCGCGAACGTCCTCAAGATCAAGCCGCCGCTCGTCTTCTCACGGGAGAACGCGGATGAGCTCGTGGCCGGACTGGACGAGGTGCTGGGCGAGGTCGAGCAGGGGGCGGAGATGTAGGGGTTCTCCGGACACCTTGCGGCGGTGATCTCCTGCTAGCGGCATCCGGCCAGAACGTTAGCCTGGATGCTTGCACGACAGGCTCTTCCCGTTGGCAATCCGCTGGAGGAGACGATGGAACGGCGAGCTTTCGTTCAGGCAACGGCCGGGCTGGCCGGCGTGGCGATCACGACGCCACTCGTGGACGCCGCGAGGCTGATCGACCTGCCGATTGGACGGCCCCGGACCGATCTCAGGGGCCGGCCGCGCGCCACCGCGCGAGTGGCCTTCGTCCGGACTCGGGACCGGGCCGCGGGCGTGCGCCGAGCGCTGGAGATGCTCGAGCTCGACTCCGCACGGGGAAAGGACCTTTTTCTCAAGCCGAACTTCAACAGCCACCACGACAGCCCCGGCTCGACGCACAACGACACGCTGGCCGCCCTTGTGCAACACTTTCGGGCGATGGGCGCCGGCCGCATTACGGTCGGGGACCGCAGCGGAATGGGCGACACTCGCGGCGTGATGGAGCGGAAATCGACCTTCCGCATGGGCGACGAGCTCGGCTTCGACACGGTCGTGTTCGATGAACTGGATGAGTCCGGGTGGCTGATCGTGAACCCGCCCGGAAGCCACTGGCGACGGGGCTTCGCGTTACCACGTCCGGTCCTGGAAGCCGACGGGGTGGTCCAGGCCTGCTGCCTCAAGACCCACCAGTTCGGTGGACACTTCACTCTGTCGCTCAAGAACTCCGTGGGCCTCGCGGCGAAGCGGGTGCCCGGCGATCGGTACAACTACATGAAGGAGCTGCACGGGTCTTCCGACCAGCGGCGGATGATCGCCGAGATCAACGCCGAGTACGTGCCTGATCTCGTTCTGCTTGATGGCGTCGAGGCTTTCGTCGACGGGGGGCCGCACGAGGGAAGCCGTGTCGACAGCGAAGTCGTGCTGGCGAGCAGCGACCGGGTCGCGTTGGATGCCGTGGGCGTGGCGATCCTGCGCTACTTCGGCACGACGCCGGAGGTGAGCCGCGGAGCCATCTTCGAGCAGGAGCAGATCGCGCGGGCGGTCGAGCTGGATCTGGGCGTTGACGGCCCCGAGGCGATCGAGCTGGTCACCGGCGATGCCGAGAGCCGGGTGTACGCCGACCGGGTTCGCGAGGTGTTGCTGGAGGCGTAGCTCGGGCTGGCGAACGGGCGAGTCGGTCGCTCAGTCCTCGTCCAGGAGTGCGTGAAGGCGCGGGTCGTCTCGCAGGGAGTCCAGGTCGGGGTCCTGCCGGATCCACTCGGGATGGGCGAATCCCGCTCGGGAGGCCTTCTCGAGGCAGGAGATCGCACGGTCAGCCTCTCCCTCCAGCGCGTACAGACAAGCCACATTGTAGCAGACGGCCGCATCCTCCGGGTCCACCTCCTCTGCTCTCTCGGCGAACTCGAGGCCCAGCTCCCGGTTCGACAAGCGGCTGTGCGTCACGGCGCCCATCGTCCAGGCTCGCGCATCGTCTGGGTTCAGCTCCAGATGCCGCTCGATGACGGGGAGAGCTCGCCGGTAGGCGGCCACGGCTTCCTCGGCGCGGCCCAGGGCCGTATAGGTCTGCGCCGCGAAGTAGCGAGCCTCGTGATCCTCCCTCGCCGCTGCCGCCTCCTCGAACAATCGGGCCGCCCGCTCCAGGTCGCCCTGCTCGTAGCAGGCCCGAGCCTGGAAGTAGCGCGCGTCGAACTGCTTCGGGTCGAGCCGGATGGCCGTCTCGAACTCGCCCTGGGCCTCCTCGATCCGGCCCATGAGGTAGAGCGCGAATCCTCGCGAAGCGTGCGCCTGTCCGAGATCCGGCGCCAGCTCGATCGCCCGGCGGCTCGCCCGGTCGGCCGCGCCGATGTTCGACTCCTCCCGCTCGTCCTGGTACCAGTGCGCGAGGAGCGAGCAGCAGTCGGCCACGCCAGCGTGGGCCAGGGCATACTCCGGGTCGATCTCGATCGCCTTCTCGAACATCTCCTTGGCGAAGCGGAGGCTCTTCTTCCGGCGCTCGTGAAAGAACTGGCGACCCCGAAGGTAATACTCGTACGCCGTGACGTCGGCCGTCGGCGCTTCGACCAACGCCGCACCATCGCCGCCGGGAAGCTCGCAGCACAGTGCATCTAGGATCGATCGGGAGATCTCATCCTGCAGCTCGAAGATGTCCGTGAGCTGTCGATCGTAGCTTCCCGACCAGATGTCGAAGCCATCCCCGGCGTCCGCCAGCTGCACGTTGATTCGGAGACGATCGCCGCTCCTTCGAACGCTTCCCTCGAGGATCGCATCGACACCGAGCTCGGCGCCCACCTCGCGGGCGTCCGCCGTCTTCCCCTTGAAGCGAAAGCAGGTCCCTCGGGAGGCGACCTTCAGTCCCTCGATCTGGTTCAGCGCGTTTATCAGCTCCTCCGTGATTCCGTCGCTCAGGTACTCGCTCTCGGGCTCTCCGCTGAGGTTCACGAACGGGAGAACGGCGATGGACTCTGCCGCTGTTCGGGGTCCGGCAGCCATCACAGAAGCGTCCGTGCGAGCGGGGGCCGGCGCCGCCACCTCACCCCCGGCCGGAGTACGCCGCACGCCCTCCGGCGTGATGTCGTACGCCCATGCCAGGATCACGGCGACCGGGAAGCCGACGATAAGCAGGACCGCGACCAGGGTGTCCGCCCAATCGGGGAGAAGAAGCGCCGGAAAGAGGGCATCCATGACCTCGAGGAGCACGAACGCCACCACCGCGTAGACGGCGGCGACCCGAAACACTCGCCGACGTCTGAAGTCGGCGAGCAAACGCTGGAGCTTCGATAGGAACTCGTGCATGGCTTCCTGCGGGCAGATCCCGCGGCTCCCAGAAGCTACTCTGAACGAATGGCCGAGGCAGTAGGGAGATACGCCGCGTGACTTGTGGTGGAAAGCCTTACGCCCGGGCAACCTCGCCAAGTTGCGGGGTCGTCGATGGACGTGGGGCTGGACGCTGGTGGAACCGTCGGGGTCTTGAGGCGTTCGAACGGGCATGAGGCGAAGAGGCACCGATCGAACGAACCTTTGGAGGTGGGGCGCGGGGCCGGCGATCGTGGTCGCCCTCGTGACGCTCTCGGCCGTTCCCGGCCGTGCGCAGGACTTTCGCGCCGCCGACGGCATCGAGTCGTTTTCCGGCCTCGAGGGCGAGCTCCTCGCCGAGGTTCCGATCGAGGTGGACGGCGAGTGGCTCATCGTCCCAGTGGAGGCGCGGGGACGCAGCTACCGCTTCATCCTCGACACGGGGGCCACGACAGGCGCGCTTAGCCGGAGCCTGGCACGGCAGCTCGGGCTGCAAGCGGTTGCCGAGGCGAAGCTGAGCGGGGCGAGCGGCCAGGCCCGGGTGCCTGTCGTGACCACCAAGATGCTACGCCTCGGGGATGCGCGAGCCGGGAGCTGGGAGAAGTACGTTCTCGACGATGAGGTGCTCGCCGACGGCGACGATCGCCGCTTCGATGGGATCGTCGGCTCGGATCTTCTCAAATACTACGACGTCCTCATCGACGCGCCCGGGCGAATCCTCCGGCTCTACAAGCGGGGCACGACAGATGAGGACAGCGGACCGGTGGTGGGGCCGGACGACGCGGTGTCGTTCGAGCGCGTTCGCCGAGGGATCATTCGCTTCGAGGTGCTGGTAAACGGGTCGGCCGTCGATGCCGTGCTGGATTCCGGCTCTCCAGTGCTACTCCTTAACCCGACAGCCGCCGATGCGACGGGTGTCACGGTCACGGATGAGCCTGTAAGCGAGCAATCTCGCGGAATCGGCTCCGAGGAGGTCCCCACCTACGGCGCTCGGATTGCATCGATCAGAATAGGCGGGACGAGCCTCGAGGTACTGGATGGCGAGGTGGCGGACCTCCCGATCTTCGGCCGCCTCGGCCTCGACGACCGTCCCGCGATGCTTCTCGGCTCACCCTTCCTCCTCCGCTGTCCGCTGCTCATCTCCTGGAGCGAGCGTGAGCTTCGGTTTTGCCGGCAGGCAATCGGGCCGGAGGACGCCGCGCCTGAATCGCCGATACGCTAGAGTCGCGTTCGCCTAGGTGCCGCGGCCGGCACTTTTTGGCGGGATTCGGCAGTACGGGTAACCCCAGTCAGACTCCGCGGCATGTTGCCAAATCTGTAACACTCTATATTGCAATATCATACAGAGTGTTCTCGAAACTTCGCCCTCCGGCACGACCGTTGCCGTCACTCTAGACGTGGGTCTGGAGGTCCGACGGGGCTGGGCAACCGGCAGAGCCGAGTCGACACGACCGATAGGGAGTAACCAATTGTGGGACGAACCGTCTTGATCTTCCTCGTGGCTGCGTGCGTGTCGGGCGTTCAGGGGCTCAACGCTCAGGAACGGTCGACCCGACAGGTCCACCTGGGACCCCAGCTCAGCTACGGGAGCAGCTCCAAGCTGGGACTGGGAGGCCGGCTGCATGCCAACCTGAGGTCCCCGGACCGGTTGGTGATCATCGGCGCCTTCGACTGGTTCTTTCCGGACGAGGGCGCGGGCGAGAGCCGCACCTACTGGGAGCTGAACGGGAACGTCGCCTACAGGTTCAAGATCGAGGGCACGACCGCAGTGGCCCCGTACGCGGGTGGAGGGTTGAACATCGCACACTCTTCACGAAATCCGGAGGGCGGAGGAGATGGGTCGTCGCACACCGACCTGGGCCTGAACCTGCTCGGCGGTACGCTGTTCGGATCGGGCCCGGTGCTGCCCTTCTTCGAGTTGCGGGTCGAGCTCGCCGGCGGCGAGCAGTTCGTGCTCACCGGAGGGGTGCTCTTCTGAGATCGTCGCCCTCCGAGGCCGGAGCGGGCGGCCGCGGGCCGACCTTCGTGGGGCTGCTCGGGCCGCGTCGGGGCTCGTTTCCCCTTAGATTGAGCCGGCGCAAAGACCTTTGACTGGAGCTTCTGGATTACCGCCGGTGGCAGCGCGCAAGCTCACGATCGACGAGATGATCGACCTCCTGGAGAGCGCTATCCTGGACGTCTGTCCGCACAGAAACCCCGGGTCGGACTTCTCGTGCTACCCCGGTCCTCGAGGAGAGCACGTGCGCGTGTGCGATCCGAACGACACGGAGATCGACCGCGTGCCGGCAAGCTGGCTCAACGAGTCCACCTCCAACCCGCAGGCGCGCGCGCGGCTAGAGGTCGTGGCGAAGCAGATCTGCGCCGAACTTCAGGACCGGGAGTACCTCTGATCCGCAGCGAGCCTGGTTGACGCCGACAGATGGAGCCCTAGCTCTTGGAACTCGTCTTCGCGAAGAACGACGAGAAAAGCTGCTCCGTCCTGTGCCCGCCGCACTGCGGGCACTTTGGCCTCTTCCTGCCCGTGTGTTTCGAGATCGCCTCGTGGATCGTGAACGTCGCCTTGCAGTCCTTGCAGTGGTAGTCGTAGTTGGCCATCGCTCACCTGTCACCCGTGTCCGACCCTCCGAGGCGACCGGGACACTCGGAGGCAGACTCTTCTCATGCGACGATACGATATCTACAGGAATGACCAGCGGCCCTGCAATCGGGAGGATGCCTCCTTCGCGTGCGGGGAAATCTCCTCGAGCCTGAGCGTCACCTGTCTCAGAAAGGCGGGCTCTCTCTTCCCGACCCGCTTCGGCCGTGCAGGCGCGGAGCACGAGGTGACCAGCATCGACGACAGCTGGCCGGGTGCCGACCACCTGTACGTGAAGGTCGGGACGCGGAGCGGCGACACATACATCCTTCGGTACGACATGCTCGAGGACGTGTGGGAGATCACCCTGTTCAGGGAAGCGGCGTTGGTGGGAGGATCGGCCGACGGGGAGAGCCCCGAGCTGCGGGGCTCTCCGTCAGCGGCCAGCCGGGCTGCAGCTACGGCCGGTTCGCCTCGACAGCGATCGTAATGTCGACGCCGGCTCCGACGATGGCCGTCTCCGCCCAGCTCCCCACACCCACGCCGAAGTCCCGCCTGTCCAGCTCAGCCTTGGCCTCAAAGCTGGCGACCCGGCCGACTCCCCCGAGCATCTCCCGCATCTGCTCGGGGATCTCCTGAACGCCCAGCAACGTGATCGGGAGCTCGATCTGCCGCTTCGCATCCTTGATGGCGAGGGTGCCCTTCGCCAGGAACCGGTTCTCGGCAACGCGCTTCACCGAGCTGCTCTCAAACGTCATGTAGGCGTACTTCTCCGCGTCGAACCAGTCCGCGGATCTCAGGTGGTTGTCCCGCTTCTCGTTGCCCGTGTCGATGCTGGCCACGTTGACTTTGACACGTACGCTGCTCTTCTCGGGATACTTCGGATCGAAATCGAGGTCGATCTCGTAGTCGCTGAACGAACCGGTGACCGGCGTAAAAAAATGGCGGACGGAGAAGTTGATCTCCGTATGGCTGGCGTCCACGTTCCAGTCCAACGGGCGCGTGTCCGCGATCGGGTCGCCCAGCGCCGTGAGGCCGATTACGGCCAGGCCGGGGAGCGCGAGTAGATTTCGCATCGTTCTATCTCCACTATGTAGTCGTCGAGTGTTTCGTTGCTCTCGTCGCTCGGGAAACACGGAACGGTTTTCCCGGGTTCCCAGGCGTGAGCTCCCCGGGGTACCGCTTCTCGGGCGCCGCCGTGCTGGGCGCCCGTCGATGCGAGCGAGTCAATTGGGTTCTTCAGTGGGTGTCGGAGACCCTCAGGAGGCATCTAGTGGAAAACAGTCGGTGTTCGCGGGTGAGACCTCTATTGGCCAGCCTGGTGGTCGTGGCGCTTGCCGCGTGCACCGATGCCGAGCCCGCCAGCGTCCTGATTGTCGAGCCGGCGGATGGGGCCGTGCTGACCGATGGAAACGTCCGCGTGGTTCTTCAGGCTCACGCCGTAGAGATCGCTCCCGCCTCCGATGCACGGGAGGGAACGGCGCACCATCATCTCTTCGTTGATCGTGACGTCACGCCGCTCCGGGATACCATCCCTGCGGGCGTGCTCGGGATCCTCCACCTAGGCCGCGGGCAGACCGAGTTCGTGCTCGAGGAGCTCGAGCCGGGTGAGCACAGGGTGATCGCGTTGCTGGCAAACCACTCTCACGTCCCGCTCGAGCCGCCGGCGGCTGATACGGTTCGCTTTACCGTCCAGCCCTAGAAAGAGCTACGGCTCTCAGAAGCTGCCGAACTTGAACTCGAGGACGCCGCTGAACGCGCTCAGATCGCTGTTCTCCAGCGAGGCCAAATCGAGTCCGGACACGAATCGGTAGCCAGCGCCGAGGTTGAGTCGAAACCACTTCGTCACGTTCAGCTCGAGTCGGGCGGCCGGCTCGGCCACGAACACCGCATCCGAGGGGAAACCGCGCAGGGGCAGGGTGACCCCCCCACCGCCGATCAACAGCTGAAGGCTGTAGTGCGCCACCCGATTCCACAGGCCGATGTACTCGAACTCGAAACCGCCGTAGCCGAACTCGATCTGCCGCAGGAAGCACGAGCCGTCTTCGTCCAGACAGATGTTGCTCGTGAGGCCGTAGCCGCCGCCGCCGACCACAAACTGATGGTTGATGATCCACCCGCCGCGTGCTCCTGCGAATCCGGCGAACTGATCGTTCACGCCGCTGAACTTGAAAACGAGGGCACCGAAGCCTCCCGAATCGATCCCGCCGCTGATGAGGGTTTCTTCTTCGGGCTTCGTCTCCTCTTCTTCTCCTTCCTGTGCCCAGACCGGGTGGGCCAGCAAGCAGATAAAGACCGTGATCCACGCTGCGCGTCGCATGCATCCCTCCAATCGCCACGTTTCGCTCTAATCCCCTGTTCTTAGACGAGCAGCAACGACGCGAGGATACCGAGTGCGGCTCGCCTGCGAGAAACTACGAACGACATAGTGAAGGCGGTGTCGGGTGGGTTGCTCGACCCGGTGTGGGGGATCCCCCAGGTCTCTACTGCCCTTCGGCGCCCGGCGAGCCTTCGAGCAGGCCGAGGTGGCTTCGGGCCACCCTCTCACTCATTTCGAACCGCTCGAGCATGGCACGGAGCTCTCCGGGCAGCGGCCGGGGCTTCAACTCGTCCCGGCCCGTGCAGACCAGGACCACGTGACCGGCGGCGGCGAGCTGGCACGTGCCCAGGTGAAGCACGTCGAACTTGATGGAGATGGAGCTCGTGCCGAACCGTGTGAAGTACGCCGCCACCCTCAAGTCGTCGTCGAGGCGAGCCGGGTACATGAAATCGCAGTCCAGGTGCACCCGGGGCAGCCAGATGTCGAAGCGCTCGAAGACGTCGCTGTACGGTAGGCCCGCCGCCCGGAACAACTCCATCTCGCCCAGCTCGAAGAATCTAAAGTAGGCGCCGTAGAAGATGATCCCGGCATAGTCGACGTCCGACCAGCGGACGCGCTCGTCCACCATGAAGGGCTTGGTTTCCATGACCTGGGAACGTAGATCGGGAAGCGTGC
Organism: Gemmatimonadota bacterium; assembly: GCA_039587445.1. Lineage (GTDB taxonomy): Bacteria > Gemmatimonadota > Gemmatimonadetes > Palauibacterales > Palauibacteraceae. The sequence continues at coordinate 8,812 of JBDHIM010000034.1, read as the reverse complement.
ATTTGGCCATGCGCGCGCGCAGAATCGTGATATCTTGTTCCACGGAAGGAACAGTGAAGAGGTTTACCGGAAGCTCGGCGACCGCACCTGCCACTCACCACAGATTCGAGGCGATTCGTGTCACAGATTATCCTGGATAAAGGCGTCACCGTCCCCGCCAACGAGGTCTTCCCCACCCTTCAGGCGAACGTCCTTGTCGATGGGTTCCACATCGTGATCGATCTCGAGGAATCCCACGGAACGGTCATGGTGGACGCTCTGACCGGTAAGGAGTACCTGGACTGCTACGCCTATTTCGCCACGTTGCCGATCGGCCATAACCACCCGGGGATGGACGACGAGGGGTTCCGGGCGTCGCTCATGACGGCGGCCCTCGCCAACCCCGCGAACAGCGATGTCTATTGTCGCGAGTACGCCGGCTTCGTTCGGACGTTTCGCGAACTCGCCGTCCCGGATGAGTTTCCGCATCTCTTCTTCGTGGCGGGAGGTGCCCCGGCCGTGGAGAACGCCATGAAGGCCGCCTTCGACTGGAAGGCGCAGCTGAACCGGTCGAGGGGCGTGGATAGCGGGGCCGACAAGATTCTCCACTTTCAAGAAGGGTTCCACGGCCGCACCGGATACGCGCTCTCGGTCACGAGCACCGATCCCGTGAAGGTGGCCGATTTTCCGGCGTTCGATTGGCCCCGAATCTCCAATCCGAAGATCCATCATCCGCTGGACGAGGCCACAGCGGCCTCGACGGAGGCGGCTTCGCTGCAGGAGATCGAGGCGGCGTTCGACCGGGATCCCGATGGAATCGCAGGGATTCTCATCGAGCCGATTCAGGGAGAAGGTGGAGACAACCATTTCCGCGGAGAGTTCTTGCGTGAGCTGCGCCGTATCGCGGACGACCGCGACGCCCTCCTCATCTTCGACGAGGTCCAGACCGGACTCGGCGGAACCGGATCGATGTGGGCCTTCCAGCAGTTCGGGGTCACGCCCGACATCGTGGCCTTCGGGAAGAAGACGCAGGTATGCGGGATCATGGCCACGAACCGTCTCGATGAGATCCCGACCAACGTCTTCACGGTTTCCGGACGGATCAATTCCACCTGGGGCGGCAACCTCGTCGACATGGTGCGGTGCGCGCGCTACCTGGAGATCATGGACGAGGAGGGCCTGGTGGAGAACGCGTCGCGCGTCGGCGAGTTGTTCCGTCGGGGCCTCGTCGAGCTCGAGGAGGAGTTCGAGGCCGTCAGCAACGCCCGCGGCCGCGGCTTTTTGCTGGCGTTCGACCTCCCGGACGGTGAGACGCGCAACGAGGTTCGCGCGCGATGCTGGGACGCAGGCCTCGCGACCCTCACCTGCGGTCCCCGATCGATCCGCTTCCGCCCCTCGCTGAATTTCGCCGACTCGGATGTGGAGCGAGCCCTCGCCGTTCTGCGAGACGTGCTGAGGGACTAGTTGGCAGACAGGGAAGGCTGATCTCTCGGCCTGCTGGGGACAGGCCGAGCCTTTACGGGCACCCTAGGCGGTTAACGACGCCACCCAGAGACGCCGCCCCAGGGCCGGGTGTTATTCCCAACCCTGCCTACCAGTCACGCCGCGGGCACTGCCACGTGCACTTCCGCGCAGGCCCTCGTTCGTTAAACGCACGGGGGAGCGCGCTCATGACACGGTGCTCCGTTCATGGAGTCGAGGATCTCCGGACGCGCCGAGTCGATTCCTGCCTGATGGCGGCCGAGGGTTTTTCCCGATAGCATTTTCTTGATATGGTTCGATGACGGGTGATGGCTCGGACCGAGAGGAGTGGTTCGGGGCGTCAACCAAAAGAGGCTGCCAGCCGGCCCTCTGGAGAAGGACACCGACTGACAGCTCTCCAGACACGGAACCCGGGTGGGTTCACGTGCGTGGATGCGCAACCTACATGAGCGGGCAGCCGGTGCAAGGCGTGCGCTCCCCACGGCGTGATCTCCACTCTCGTTGAAGCGAGCCCGGAGCATGGGACGTACGGGCTCGACGAGCGCACACAAGAGGAGGAGCGCATGAAGACGGCGGCAGCCGATCTCATCAAGGTCGGCCGAAACTGCATCGAAGCCTTCAACGTCGCCGACTGGGAGAAGATGAGGACTCTCGTCGCGGCGGAAGGGAAGTACTACGAGCCAGCGACCAACCGGATCATCGAGGGCCTCCCCGACATGGTAGAGGTTTGGAAGGGATGGAAGACGGCCTTTCCGGACCTCGTCGGCGAAGTGACGAACGTCTTCGCGGACGAGGACTTCTCGCTCATTGAAGTCCTGTGGAAAGGAACGCACAGCGGAACTCTGACCACCCCGTTCGGCGAGTTCGCCGCCACGCACAAGCCGTATGCGTCGCGCGCGGCGATGGTGCTCGAATTCGAGGGCGATCGCATCAACATCAACAGGCACTACTTCGATCTGCTGAGCATCCTGAATCAGCTCGGCATCGAGGCTCCGGCGAAGGCGGCTCCGGCCGGCTTCTAGGGCACCTACGCCCGGCTGCCCGCCAAACCTCTTCCGGGGCGGTCCCCGACCGGACCGTCCCTCTTTCCTTCCCGGATACACCAGGCGAGCTGCGGCCACAGGTGGATCACCGGCTGGTCTAAGGGGTTATGTTTCGTTTGCCCTAGGTGCGAGCATTACCACCTGCTTCTCGAATCTGTGGAAAGCCGCATGCCCGGATACGCCGTCCTCGCGCACCCCTGGTGGGTTCCGCTGCTCTTCGTGCTGGCCGTCGGCCACGCGCAGAACATCTGCGTCACTTTGTACCTGCATCGCTCCGCCACACACGAAGGGGTGAAGTTCCGTCCGGCGGTCGAGCACTTGATGCGCTTGTGGCTGTGGCTCACGTCGGCCGTCGTGACCCGCGAGTGGGTCGCCGTGCACCGGAAGCACCACGCTTTCGCGGACAAGGAGGGCGATCCTCATTCCCCGGCCGTGGCCGGTTTCTGGGGGATCGTGCTAGGCGGAGTGTTCTTCTACCAGAGAGCCGCACGCGATCCGGCCCTGGTGGAGAAGTACGGCGATGGATGTCCCGACGACTGGGTGGAGCGGCACCTCTACCAGGGCAAGCGTTTGCTCGGCCTCGCTTTGATGTTGGTGGTCGACATCTTCCTCTTCGGCATCGTGCTCGGACCCCTCGTCTGGTCGGCGATGGCGATCTGGATGCCGATCATGGGGAACATCATCAACGGCGTCGGACATGCGCTCGGGTACCGGAACTTCGGCACGAGGGACTTCAGCCGGAACATCTACCCGTGGGGCATCTGGATACTCGGCGAGGAGCTTCACAACAACCACCACGCCGACCCACGGTCCGCCAAGTTCAAGGCTCGCTGGTTCGAGTTCGACATCGGCTGGATCTACATCAAGATCCTCTCCTTCCTGAAGCTGGCACGCGTCGTCTACGCCCGCTCCCAGAACGCGAAGGAATTCGCGGCCAAGCACTACAACGACAAGGTGGCCAAGCCGGTCGCCCAGAAGCTGGACCGGGCGGGCGAAGAGCTGGAGAAGGCCAAGGCCCGCATCGACCAGGCCAAAACGGAGGCCCGAGCCGCGCTGCGATCCCCGGAGCCCGGGGTCGACTAGGAGCCGCGCGCCCGCACCCTCAACTCCGACAGGCTCCTTGAGAGTACCGGTTCTGAAGCCGCTGCGGTTGGTACTTGTAGCCACCATGGCCGCCGTCGCCTGCGCGGGCGGAGACGGGAGCGGCCAAGCCGAGCGAGACACCCTCACCCAACGCCAGAGAGACAGCCTCGTGGGAGAGTTGCCAATCCCCGGTGCGAGGGGAGTGCACGGGGCGATGGACGTCGCCGACTCCGCCAAGGCGAGGCAACGGATGCTGGATACGATCGGCGGCTAGGGCTTGGGCCGCCCTGGGACTGGCGGTTTCCCGCAAAGTCGAGTATCTGTCTCCCGAGCCCAGATCGTGTAAGACCTGGCTCCCAACGCCCCTGACGACTGCACCTAGACTGCACCCAGACAATCGCAAACGATCAGCAGACAGAGGAGAGGCCGATGTCCGCTGCAGATGTCACTAGAGAGATCGACACCTTCATGGAGTGGGTGGTACGGCGGAACCCCGGAGAACCGGAGTTTCACCAGGCCGTTGACGAGGTGGTCGAGACGTTGATGCCGTTCGTGATCGAGCACGACAAATACCGCCATGCGAAAATCCTCCAGAGGATGTGCGAGCCGGACCGCATCATCACCTTCCGGGTTACCTGGGTCGACGACGACGGGGAATACCACGTCAACCGGGCCTGGCGCGTCCAGTTCAACGACTCGATCGGCCCGTACAAGGGGGGGCTGCGGTTTCACCCGAGCGTGACCCTGGGCACCCTCAAGTTCCTCGGCTTCGAGCAGACCTTCAAGAATGCCCTCACCGGCCTGCCGATGGGCGGCGCGAAGGGGGGGGCCAACTTCGATCCGAAGGGTAGAAGCGACAACGAGATCATGAGGTTCTGCCAATCCCTCATGACCGAGCTCTATCGACACATCGGCGAGAACACGGACGTTCCCGCCGGTGATATCGGTGTCGGTGCGCGTGAGATCGGCTACCTGTTCGGCACCTACAAGCGTCTGGCGAACCGGGTGACGGGGGTGCTCACCGGCAAGGGGCTCTCCTTCGGTGGAAGCCGGGTGCGCAAGGAGGCGACGGGCTACGGCGTCGTCTACTTCACGGAGCACATGCTGGAGCGGATCGGCGAAGGCCTGGAAGGGAAGACGGCGGCGGTCTCAGGCTCGGGCAACGTCGCCATCTACACGATCGAAAAGCTCCTCGAGAAGGGGGCGACGGTCCTTACGATCTCCGACTCCGCCGGCTTCGTGCACGATCCCGATGGGATCGACGAGGAGAAGCTGGCGTGGCTCAAGGACCTCAAGGAAGTACGTCGTGGTCGGGTCAGCGAGTACGCCGAGCACTACAAGAACGCCACGTTCCACGCGAAGACGAACCCGTGGGTGGTGCCGGTCGACCTGGCCTTCCCGAGCGCGACCCAGAACGAGCTGACCGGTACGGACGCGCGCACGCTGGTCGACAACGGCGTCATCGCCATCGGCGAGGGCGCCAACATGCCGACGGAGCCCGAAGGCGTAAGAGTCTTCGTGGACGCGAAGATCTGCTATGGGCTTGGGAAGGCGGCCAATGCGGGCGGCGTGGCCGTCTCGGGCCTGGAGATGAGTCAGAACGCGCTCCGCCTGTCCTGGACGCACGCGCAGGTGGACGCGGAGTTGAAGAAGGTCATGCGGAGCATCCACGAGCAGTGCGTCGAATACGGCGACATGGGCGAGTGGGTGAACTACGTGAAGGGCGCCAACATTGCGGGCTTCGTCAAGGTGGCCGACGCGATGCTGGCGTACGGAGCGGTCTAGGAACCTCCGGGGATCCTGGCTGTGGTCCCGAGCCCCGAAGACGACAAGCGCTTTCTTCGCCTCGCGATAGAAGCCGCACGTCGGGCCCGGGAGCACGGCAACCATCCGTTTGGAGCCGTTCTCGTGGACTCGGCCTCGAGGGTCCTCCTCGAGGCCGAGAACTCCGTCCTCACCGATCGCGATCCCACAGCCCACGCCGAGCTGAGCCTGATCCGAGCGGCGGGCGCGCGGTACGATCCCTCGGCACTCGCGGCCTGCACCCTCTATGCGAGCACCGAGCCCTGCCCGATGTGCGCCGGCGCGATCTATTGGGGAGGCGTCCGCAGGCTCGTGTACGGGCTCGGTCAGTCTCGCTTCTACGAGCTCGCCGGAGGCGGCGGCAAGCTGGCTATCTCGTGTCGGGAGGTACTGGCGTCCGCTTCCGAGCGGCTGGAGGTGGTCGGACCGCTGGTCGAGGATGAGGCCGCCCGGGTCCACGTAGGTTTCTGGACTCCGGCTTCGTAGCTGGCCGGTCAGCTACCGTTTGTTACCTTCGATGCTCCCGAAGAGACTACGGGCGGTGAGGCGACGAAGTGAACCCGAAGGAGGCAGCGGGATGTTTGGTGAACGATACGGGATCGGCGCGCGCGCGCCGTGGAAGCTTGCACCGGCCGCGGTCGGATTGGCGGCTTTGGGCATGTTGATCACATCGCGAGCGGCTGCCCAGGAGGCCGAAGTGGAAACGCCGACTCCTCCGGCCGCCGAGGTCGTGCCGAAGAAGCTGGAAAAGCACGGAGACATCCGGGTCGACGACTACTACTGGTTGAATCGACGCGATGACCCTGCCGTCATCGCGTACCTGGAGGCGGAGAACGCCTACACCGAGGCCGTGATGGCCCACACGGAGGACCTTCAGGCGGCGCTGTTCGAGGAGATCAAGGGCCGCATCAAGCAGACGGATCTATCTGTGCCCTACCGCGAAGGTGATGCCTACTACTACAGCCGGACGGAGGACGGACAGGCGTACCCGATCTATGCCCGGAAGAAAGGGTCGTTGGAGGCGGCCGAGCAGGTAATGCTGGACGTGAACGAGCTGGCGGAGGGTCATGAGTTCTTCGCGGCGGCCGGTCGTCGCGTGAGTTCGAGCGGCAACTTTCTGGCGTTTGCCGAGGACACCGTCGGCCGGCGTTTGTATACGCTGCGCTTCCTGAACCTGGACACCGGGGAGTTCCTGGATGAGGAGATCCCGGGCACGTCGGGAGGCAGTGCGTGGGCGGAGGACAACCGCACGATCTTCTATGTGAAGCGCGACCCGGGTACGCTGCGAGCCTACCAGGTCTATCGGCATGTGCTAGGAACGGATTCGTCGAAGGACGAGCTCGTCTACGAGGAGGAGGACGAGGAGTTCTCATGTTACGTGTGGAAGACCAAATCGAAGCGCTACGTCGTGATGTCGTGCAGCCACACGCTGGCCGATGAGCACCGGTTCGTGGACGCCTCGCAGCCTGATCAGGAGTTCCGCGTCTTCCTCCCGCGAGAGCGTGGGCACGAGCACAACATCGACCACCATGGCGAGCACTTCTACGTCCGGACGAACGATGGCGCCCGGAACTTCCGGTTGATGCGGACCCCGGTGGCGCAGACCGGTAAGGCGTTCTGGGAGGAGGTCATCGGTGCGCGCGATGAGGTGCTGGTGGAGGACTTCGAGGTCTTCCGCGATCATATCGTCGTCACCGAGCGGAGCGACGGTTTGCGCCGGATGCGTATCCGGTCGTGGTCCGGCGACGAGGAGCACTATGTTGATTTCGGCGAGCCGGACTACCTCACGTGGGTGCACGACAATCCGGAGATGGATACGCACCTCCTTCGGTTCGGTTACGAATCGATGAAGACTCCGGAGTCCGTCTACGACTACGACATGAGAACTCGCGAGAGGATCCTGCTGAAGCGGGAAGAGGTCCTCGGCGGATTCGACACGGAGAATTACGTTACCGAGCGGCTCTACGCGCCGGCCCGGGATGGAGCCCGCATACCGATCTCGCTCGTCTACCGGAAGGGAGCGAAGCGAGACGGAAGCAACCCGGTCGTGCTCTACGGCTACGGCTCCTACGGGGCCAGCATCGACGCCTCTTTCGGTTCGTCGAGGCTGAGCTTGCTGGACCGTGGGTTCGGCTACGCAATCGCCCACATCCGGGGCGGCCAGGAGCTCGGCCGCTCCTGGTACGACGACGGAAAGCTCCTGCACAAGAAGAACACGTTCACCGACTTCATCGACGCGGCCGAGTACCTGATCGAGGAGGGCTACACGAGCTCTAACCTACTCTTCGCGCGAGGAGGGAGCGCCGGGGGGCTCCTCATGGGTGCGATCGCGAATATGCGTCCGGACCTGTGGAAGGGCGTCGTGGCCCACGTGCCGTTCGTAGACGTGGTGACGACGATGCTGGATGAGTCGATCCCGTTGACCAGCTTCGAGTACGACGAATGGGGCGATCCCGATGAGAGAGAGTACTACGACTACATCCTCTCGTACTCGCCGTACGACAACGTCGAGGCGAAGGATTACCCCAGCATGCTGGTCACCACGGGGCTGCACGACTCGCAGGTCCAGTTCTGGGAGCCCGCCAAGTGGGTGGCCAAGCTCCGGACGCTGAAGACGGACGACAACGTGCTTCTCCTGAAGACGAACATGGACGCCGGACATGGCGGCGCGTCGGGACGTTACAAGCGGTACGAGGAGCTTGCTCTGGAGTACGCCTTCGTCCTGGATCAGCTGGGGATCGCCGAATAGCCACCCCGACGCCCGGCTCATAGCGGCGTCTCGTGGCCTCGATGCGGATCGCGGTCTTCGGTACCGGTGCGGTCGGCGGCTACTTCGGCGGTCGTCTCGCCGAGGCTGCCGAGGACGTCGTGTTCGTCGCGCGCGGCGGCCAGCTGACGGCCCTTCGTGAGCATGGCCTGCGCGTCGAAAGCGTCGTCGGTGACTTCGCCGTCGCTCCCGCCGAATGTACGGACGATCCCAAAGAGGTCGGTCCGGTCGACCTCGTCATCGTGGGCACGAAGGCCTGGCAAGTCGCGGAAGCGGCTGTCGCGATGAGGCCGCTCGTCGGCCCGGACACGACCGTTCTGCCCTTGCAGAACGGCGTGGAGGCGCCGGACCAGCTCTCGGCGGTCCTGGGGAGAGAGCATGTGTTGGGCGGGCTGTGCCGGATCATGAGCTTCTTGGCGGAGCCGGGTGTGATTCGCCACGTGGGGGCCGAGCCGGTGCTGACCTTCGGCGAGCTGGACGGGCGGGAGACCGACCGCTGCCGCCGGATCCTCGTCGCCTTCGGGAGAGCGAGAGGCATGCGGGCCGAGCTGGTTCCGGACGTTCAGATCGAGCTCTGGCGCAAGCTGCAGATGATGGCGGCCACCAGCGCCGTGGGAACCGCGGCTCGCGAGCCGTTCGGAGTGCTCCTGGAGCT
>JBDHIM010000192.1:0-6121 GCA_039587445.1 Gemmatimonadota bacterium | reverse complement strand
AGGGCGATCTCGATCACGTGCTCAAAGGGCGCTTCCTTGGGATCCAGGTCCAGCACGCAGAAGTCCGGACGCTCCAACTCCGTCACGCGGCTCATCCAGATGTGCAGCGGGATGGTGCCCAGGTTGGCGAGGTAGAGAAGGGAAGCTTCGTCCTCGCAGACGAAGTACTCGAGCTCGCGGCTCGAGCTATCGCTCCAGATGCTGACGGTCCGAATCCAGTCGGGGGCGAAGTCCGGCGCGTCTTTTTGATAGAAGTTCTTGCCGTCGATCCCATCGGGGTACCGCGTGAGCACGAGGGGCCTGCCCTCCAGGAAGGGAAGGAGCCACGCGGAGATCGAGCGGTAATACTCGATCAGATCCCCCTTCGTGTATCCCTCTTCCGGCCAGAAGATCTTGTCGAGATTGGAGAACACGAGCTTCGGCGCCGCGGCCGTCCCGCGCTGATCCTTGACCGAATCCGCAGCGGAGTCCGAGCCGCTCCCCCTCGAGGGGGGCATCTCGCACTCCACCGGAGCCTTGTCCTCACGTAGACGCAGGAACACGGGCTGCCTGAGGAGTCCGTCCTCCGTACGCTCCTTGTAGCGGACCTCGACGACCACCTCGGGCTCCACCCAGCGGTGCCCGCCGCTCTTGCCGCCGGCGCCCGGCGCCCTGGGGGCGTCCAGAAAGGCCGGCTCGGCCCGCTCGAGGGCCGCCAGCTCGTCAGCGACCTCGGCCAACTGGCTGTCGCTAAAGCCGCCGCCCACCCGGCCGGCGTATCGGAGCTCGCCGCCCTCGAAGGCAGCCAGGTGAAGGGCCCCGAAACCGGTCCGGCCTCTCTTGGGAGGCGTGAAGCCGACGACCACGAAATCGTCGGATCGGTCCGCCCGCACCTTGAGCCAGTTGCGCGAGCGGCCGCCCCGGTAGGAGCTGTCGGCCTTCTTGGCAACGATGCCCTCCAGCTCCAGACCGAGGACGTGCTGATAGACGTCCTCGCCCCGTTCCTCGAAGTGGTCCACGTACCGGATGAGGCCGGCTTGAGGCAGCATTCTCCGGAGAATCGCCTTGCGGGTGACTAGCGGAAGCCGCCTGAGGTCAAAGCCCTCAAGGGCAAGCAGGTCGAAGGCATAGAAGGTGACCGGCATTCGGAGTGCGCCCGCCTCGATGTCGGGTCCGCGCCGCAGTTGCGCCCGCTTCTGAAGCCGCTGGAAGCTCGGGAGACCGTCCTCATCGTGGGCCACGACCTCTCCGTCCAGCACGAAGTGGTCGAAAGGAAGAGCCGCCACGGCTTGCGCGACCTCAGGGAAGGTAGCGGCCGCGCTGTGGCCGTTCCTCGTACGCAAGCTCACCTCATCTCCGGCTCGGCCGCCCAGGATCCTGTACCCGTCCAGCTTGAGTTCGAAGATCCAGCCGGCGCGCGTGAAGGGCTTGCTGCGCGCTTCTCCAAGCATCAGGTCGACCTCGGCGGTCCTGAGCTTCCGCAAGCGAGCCCCCGATTCCTCGAGCTCCAAGCGGAGCTCGGGAGCCGGGTCGAATCCGGCGCCGAGCTGATCGACGGTGAGCCCCGAGAGCACGGACCCAGCGGGCAAGCTTCCGTCCCGAAGGTCTTCGTCCGAGCCGACGTACTTCTTCTCCCGGATGAGGAGCCACTCGTTCTCGGATTTGGCCAGCTTCACCAGGGTCCATACCCCGCGCAGCTTGAGACCACGAAGCTCGAACAGGAGCTTGCCCTTCTCGAGCCCCTCGACCGGATCGTTCCGTGCAACCCACGTCCCGCGGTCCCACAGGATCATGGCCCCCGCTCCGTAGTTCCCGTCGGGAATGACTCCCTCGAAATCCACGTACTCGAGCGGGTGATCCTCCACATGTACGGCCAGCCGCTTCTCCGCCGGGTCGAGCGAGGGCCCTTTCGGCACCGCCCAGGAGGCGAGGGCGCCTTCGATCTCCAGACGGAGATCGAAGTGCAGGCGCGAGGCGTCGTGGAGCTGGACACAGAATACGCCGCCGCGAGTCGTCGGGGTCGCGCTTTCCGCGGTCGGCTCGTCGGGCTCGGCAGCGGCATCGAACGGCTCCATCGCCGCCGTTGCCTCGCCCGCCGGCTCCGGGGTGGCGTCCGCGCTTCTCTTTTTCCGGTATCGGGATAGCTGGTCTTTGTCAGGCACGGCTTCCGCTCGAACGGTCGAGTATTACATTTATGGCGGCCCGGGAAGCGCAAACGCCGTAGCGCGTTACGGGTTCCCGGAAGCGACAGGCGCCTTCAAACCCGGCGGAGATGGCTATGCGACCCATCGGTTCGGCGACGATATCCTTCGGCCTCGTCTCGGTACCCACCAGCCTCTACTCGGTGGCCGAGTCCGCAGCCAACATATCCTTCAACTGGATCCACAAGGACTGCGGCTCGCGGGTCAAGCAGAGGCACTACTGCCCGAAACACGAGGAGCTGGTCGAACGCGACGACCTGGTGAAGGGTTACCAGTACGCCAAAGACCAGTACGTGCTCTTCGACCCCGACGAGATCAAGCAGCTCAACGCGGTGGCTACCAACACGATCGAAATCGCCGAATTCATCCCGCTGGAGCAAGTGGAGCGGATCCAGCTCTCCCGCGCATACTACCTCGGGCCCGACAAAGGGGGAGAACGTGCCTACCGGCTCCTGAGCGCGGCACTCAGGCAGACGGGGCGCGCCGCTCTGGCCACCTACGCCGCCCGAGGCAAACAGTACCTCGTGCTCGTACGCCCGGTCGAGGACGGCCTCCTGCTCGAGCAGCTGCACTACGCCGACGAGCTCCGCCCGTTCTCGGAGGTCCCGCTGGGCGAGGCCGAGGTGAAGGACGAGGAGCTGAAGCTGGCCGTTCAGCTCATCGAGCAAGCCGCCTCGGGGGCGTACGAGCCTGGAAAGTACGAGGACGAGGTCCGCAACCGAATCATGGCTCTCATCAACGAGAAGATCGAGACCGGCGAGGAGATCACGGCCGCGCCGGCCGTCGAAACCGAGACGAAGGTGATCGATCTGATGGCCGCGTTGAAGGCCAGTCTCGGCGAGGAAGAGGAAGTTGCGGCTTCCAAATCTCGAAAGGCGGCCAAGCGGGCGGGGTCGAAGACGAAAGCCTCCAAGAAGGCGGCGAGCGGAGGCTGAGCCGGCGTCGGCCGAGATGGTCGATACGTACGGAACGCGAGAAGTAGCCGACCTATTGGGCATCACGCCCGCCCGGGTGCGCCGGTTCGTCCGAGCTGGCCTTCTGGATGCGCCGCGCGATTCGCGGGGCTATCACTTTTCCTTCCAGGACCTGGTTCTCATCCGGGCGGCCACGGAGCTCGAGGCCGAGGATCTCTCGGCCGCGCAGATCGGGAGGGCCCTTCGCGAGCTCAGGCGACAGCTTCCCGGACGACCGCTTTCCGCCGTGCGAGTGAGCTCCGAGACCGGGCACGTCGTCGCCCGGGAGGGAGGGTCGGCCTGGGAGCCCGCGTCAGGCCAGTACGTGCTGGGCCTTGGCCAGGGCCTCCGGGTGCAGTCGGGGGCGCCTGAGCAGGAGCGGTCGATTCGCCTCGCGAATCACCAGCGCAAGGAGCCGAAGCACGAGCAGCGTCCGGCCGAGTGGTTTGAGATCGGCTGCGAGCTCGAGACGCGGTCTCCGGCCGAGGCCCGAGCGGCGTACACCCGAGCGCTGGAGCTGGCGCCGGATCATCCCGGAGCCCACCTGAACCTGGGCCGGCTGCTGCACGAGGAGGGGAACCTGACCGCCGCCGAGGGCCACTACCGAGCGGCGCTCGCCGCCGAGCCCGGGAGCGCGACCGCGGCCTTCAATCTCGGCGTGATCCTGGAGGACCTAGGCAAGGTGGAGCGAGCGGTCGAGGCCTATATTCGTGCCGTCGCGTCGGACCCCGAGCTGGCCGACGCCCACTACAACCTCTCGCGCCTCTACGAGGCGATGGGGGACCGAAGTGCTGCCCTCCGCCATCTGAGAAGCTACAGCCTGCTCTCCAAGACCAGCTGATTCGCAGGACCACCTGACGCGCCATCCGGGGCTCGGCACGAGCGGGCCGGACTGTGGCGCGGCCACCGCGGTTCTACCACTGCGGTGAGAGGTGTTCGTTCCGACCCCTTTTTTGACGCGTTGACGCCACACTTCAGGCCTCGCCAATCCCCACCCACACGCTATGTATCCTACCGTGAAATATATATATAATAACACCTTACAGAGACTGCCGTTGTTTGGTCTGCGCTGGTATGGGGCGTGAATAACATGTGGCCGGCAGAGTCGATAACGGCTTCTCAGCCGTGGACGGACTCGCGGAAGAAGAAAGATAAAAGAAGAGCGGTCGATGACTACGGTAGCGATGAACCAGATGTTCCGAGTGGGCGTGGGCTTCGCGGCCTGGTGTGCCCTCCGGCAAGTCCTGATGGTCTGGTTGACGAACGTGTAACCTCTGCGGAAGTACCTCTGCTGATCCGGGGGCGGGGCGATCGCCGTCCCGCCCCGGCTCCTCCAAACCGCTTCCTCAGACCTTCTTTCTCCACTCCGACCTTCGCCCCATACTGTGCGGATGCACGCCGCGCAGCCTCCGCTTCGAGCCGTCGTCTGGGACTTCGACAACACGCTGGTCGACTCGCGAGAGAAGAACCTCGCCGTCACCCGACGGATCGTGAAGCACCTCCACGGGACCTGGGATCGCATCCCGATGCTGAGCTCGCTGGAGCGCTACGAGGAAGCGCTCTGGCGCACCCGGAACTGGCGCGACCTCTACCGCTCCGAGCTCGGCATGGACGAGGAGACGATCGACGAGGCCGGGCGGCTGTGGACCGGCTACCAGATCGCCGAGACCACGGCTGCGCCCATCCTGCCCGGCATTCCGGAAGCCCTGGAAGCCCTTCGCCACCTTCCGCACGCCATCTTCTCGGCCAACAGCCGCCGTAACATCAACGAGACGCTGAACGGCCACAGCCTCAGAGACCGTTTCGACGTGGTGGTCGGATACGAGGAGGTTCACCAGCGGGCGCAGAAGCCGGCGCCCGACGGATTCCTGCTGTGCGTGGAGGGTCTGGGTCTGGAGGAGGGGGGAGTCCTCCTCTACGTCGGGGACCACGAGGTCGACGCCGAGTGCGCCACCAACGCGAACGTGGAGCTCGAGCGGCGGAGCATGCCGTTCCGGGCCCTCAGCGTCGGCGCCGATTATGGTCGAAGCGAGGGCTCTGAGTGGTCGCTCGAGCCCGATTACCGGGCCGGCTCGCCGGACGCCATCGTCCGCCTTGCGGAGGCGCTCGGCTCGAGCCCATAGAAGTCGCCCCGGGAGGGCCCCCAGCGCCACCGTCACGCCACCGCCGAGGACCGTTGCACCCGGAGCCCGCCACGATTAGTGTCCACCCGTTGTTTGGCGTGACCCCCGAGAGACGGATGAGGCAATGCCACCAACGCAGTACAGAGCCCGCTCACCCGGCTTCTCTTGCCGTTCCTCTGACAACTCCGATCTACCGGACCGACCCCTTGCCACCGCCACGAACTCGAGTCCTCAGGACCCGCGTGGGATAGACGCTTCCGAGGTACGACCGCTCATCGAGACGAGGAGGGAAAAAATGCGTGAACGCAGTTGGTTGGGGTCTCCTGCGCGAGCCGGAGCTGCCACACTGGCTCTTCTTCTTTTCCTGACGGGAGGCCTGCTCGCCCAGGGCGTGACGACCGGCGAGATGGGCGGCTTCGTGACCGATGAGGCGGGGGCCCCGATAGTGAATGCCGACGTCATCGCCCGGCACGAGCCAAGCGGCACGTCGTACGCCACGAGCAGCCGCGGCGGTGGTGCCTGGACGATCCCAAACATGAGAGTCGGCGGGCCCTACACGATCACGATCACGATGATCGGCTACGCCGAGTACCGGGAGACCGACGTCTACGTGGATCTCGGTCAGGATCTCCGCCTGAACTTCGAGCTCGAGATTCAGGCCGTCGAGGTGGAGGAGCTGGCGGTTGAAGTAGAGGAAAGCACGGTCCTGAACGCGGGCCGAACCGGCGCCGCCACATTTATCTCGGAGGCTCAGATCGAGGTCCTGCCCGCTCTCCGGAGAACGTTCAGGGACCTCGCCCGGGTCGATCCGAGAGCCGACGAGAACATGGCGTTTGGCGGGAGAAACTGGCTTTACAACAACATC
>JBDHIM010000033.1:0-23607 GCA_039587445.1 Gemmatimonadota bacterium | reverse complement strand
GAGCCGTCTCGACGAGCCTCGAGGCGTCGCGATCGACTCGAGGGAGATCGGCTCGACGAGGTGGACCGGATCCTCGACAAGATCCGCGAGAGCGGGATCGACGCTCTCACGCCGAAGGAGCGCGAGTTTCTGGACGACATGAGCCGGAGGTATCGAGGGTCCGGCTGACCCTTTCGACCCCTCCGCCGCCCGCCTAGAATTGGACCCCCCGACAACTCTGCGTCCCAACGAAGTGAAGGAGGAATAGATGGCGCCGTCCGCCCCCGAGTATGAATCCTCTCTGATCCGCAACATCGCCGTGGTGGGCCACGGTGGGGCCGGGAAGACGACTCTCGTCGACTCGATGGCCTACATCGGCGGAGCGACCCGCCGCCGCGGGTCCGTGGAACGAGGCAACGCGCTCACCGATTTTACCCCTGAAGAGACCGAGCACGGGATATCCATCAACCTGGCCGTCGCACCCGTGCCCTGGAAGGGCGTCAAGCTGAACCTGATCGACACGCCGGGCTTTACGGACTTCTTCGGCGAGGTCAAGGCGTCCGTCCGCGTGGTGGACGGTGCCCTGGTGGTGATCAACGCCCAGGACGGCGTCGAGATCGGCACCGAGAAGGCATGGGAGGCCTGCGAGGCGCAAGGGATCCCGCGGCTCGTGTTCGTCTCCATGATGGGCCGGGAAAACGCCTCGTTCGAGAACGTCTTCCGGCAGGTCAAGGCGGACCTCTCCGGCGGCGCGATCCCCGTCGAGGTGCCGATCGGTTCGGGAGAGGAGTTCAGAGGGATCGTCAACCTCTTCTCCGGCCGCGCCCACGTGTATCGATCGGGCTCGGGCAAAGGCGAGTACGACGATGCTGACATCCCAGAGGAGCTTCAGGCCACCGTCGACAGGTATCGCGAGGATCTGATCGAGACGATCGCCGCCGCGGACGATGAGCTGCTGGAGGCGTACCTCGAGGGCGAAGAGCTGGATCGCGAGCGAGTCCTCGAGGTCATGGCCGCTGCGATGAGACGGGGCGAGCTGTTTCCGGTGTTCTGCGGCTCCGGTGAGTCCGGCTGGGGGGTTCGGGCCGTCATGAACAAGCTCGTCGAGTTGATGCCCTCGCCCGAGCAGGCCGGGCCGTTCCTGGCCGAGGGCCGGAGCGGGGACGCCGTGGAGCTCGCGGGGGTGGACAGCGATCCGTTCACCGCGATCGTCTTCAAGACCACCTCTGAGCCGCACGTTGGCGAGCTCTCCTACTTCCGGGTCTTCAGCGGCACCGTCGACAACGGCTCCACCGTCTACAACCCGGCTCACACCACTCCCGAACGGGTGACGCACCTCGCCACTCCGGCCGGGGAGCAGAGAAACGAGACGCCGCGCCTGCACGCGGGCGACATCGGCGTCGTCGCGAAGCTCAAGGACACGCACACCGGGGACACGCTGTGCGCAGACGGCCGTCGGCTCACCCTTCCGGAGATCGAGTGGCCCGCCACGGACAACTCGATAGCGGTCTCACCCAGGCACCGCGGGGATGAGGACAAGCTGGCAACCGGCCTCAACAAGCTGCACGAAGAGGATCCGACCTTCCGCTCCGGCTACGAACCCGAATTGGGACAGACGATCGCGCGCGGCTGCGGCGAGCTGCACCTGAACGTCTGCTTCGAGAAGCTCAAGCGTAAGTATCACGTCGAGGTGGACACGGAGGAGCCGCGGATCCCGTATCGAGAGACGCTGACGCAGACGGCCGAGGGACAGGGGCGTCACAAGAAGCAGACGGGCGGACGCGGCCAGTTCGGGGACTGCTGGATTCGGCTCATGCCGCGCGAGCGCGGCGAGGGCTACGAGTTCATCAACCGGATCAAGGGCGGCGTCATACCCAACAAGTTCATCCCTGCGGTGGACAAGGGGATTCAGGCCGCGTCGGCCAGGGGGGTGCTCGCAGGCTATCCGCTGGTCGATTTCGCGGCGGAGTGCTACGACGGCTCGTACCATTCGGTCGACAGTTCCGAGCAGGCATTCAAGGTGGCGGGCTCGGTCGCGTTCAGGAACGTGGCTCGGAACGCGGGCCCCGTTCTGCTGGAGCCGATCATGGAGGTCGAAGTACGAACTCCCGAAGACTTCATGGGCGAGGTGATCGGCGATCTGAACCAGAGGCGGGGGCGGATCCTCGGGATGGACTCGAAGGGCCGGTGGCAGGTCGTGAAAGCCACCGTTCCGCTCGCGGAACTGCACAAGTACGCGGCCGCCGTCCGATCCCTCACGCAGGGTAAGGGGACGCACACGCGGACGCTCCAGGGATACGAGCCCGTGCCTCCGCACGTGGCCGAGAAGGTGATCGCCGAAGCCGAACATGAGCGCGAGGCGGCGCTGGCTGCACGATGATGGCCACGCGCGAAGCTTGATGGAGTAGAGGTTTGGCTGGACATAGCAAGTGGTCGCAGATCAAGCGCCAGAAGGCCATTAACGACCAGGCCCGCGGCAAGATGTTCTCGAAGCTGGCGCGCGAGATCACGGTTGCCGCCCGCCAAGCCGGTGGCGACGTCAACTTCAACCCCCGCCTGCGCACGGCCATCGACAACGCGAAGGCCGAGAACATGCCGGCCGAGAACATCGACCGGGCGGTCAAGCGCGGCACCGGGGCTCTTCCGGGGGCGAGCTACGAGGAGTGCACGTACGAGGGGTACGGTCCGGGAGGCGCCGCACTCTACCTGGAGTGCCTCACCGACAACCAGAACCGCACGATCGCCGAGGTGCGCCACATCTTCGACAAAAGGGGTGGGAACCTGGGCGTGGACGGCTCCGTGTCCTGGATGTTCGACCGACTCGGCCAGATCTACGTCGACGCGGCCCACTACGACGAAGATGCGCTGCTCGAGGCCGCGGTGATGGCGGGCGCCTCGGACATGCGGCGAGAGGAAGACGTCTTCGTGATCACCACCGAAGCCGGAGATTTCCACACGGTCCAGGAGGGGCTTCGCGAGGCAGGAATCGAGCTCCGTGAAGCGGAGCTCGGCATGGTTCCGAAGTCCGAGGTGCACGTCGAGGGCCGAGAGGCCGAGCGCCTGCTCGGGCTGCTGGCAGCGTTGGAAGAGCACGACGACGTGCAGCGGGTCTGTTCGAACATGGATGTGGACGACGCGGCGCTCGCGGCCGCGGCTTCCTGACATCGGGAGGCGGCGCCTAGGGTCGCCGGGAGTCCCCGCTCCGCGAGTGGCGCGGCTGCTTGTGTCTGCATGAGCACCGGACACTCCGGAGCAGCCAATACTCGCTCCGGGGGACGCCCCGCCGACTGACGGCGCCGCCGCAAGCAGAGCGGTGGGTGTCCTGCGGGGTCTCGTCGCCGTCGCCCTGAATCGCTCGGCGCGGAATCCCTCCGTCCCTTTGGCGGCGGCGATCGGCACGCTTTGGCGGTGAGCGACTTCGACGACATTCCCGATCTTCGGTTGAGTCCGCACCCCTGAGCCATCGCCTCCTTGCATGGCCGCGTTATCTTGCCCAGCGATGAAGGTTCTAGGAATCGATCCCGGAACGCGACGTACGGGCTACGGCCTCGTCGAGTCGGCGGAGGGCGGGCTACGGCTCGTCGAGTGTGGGGTGATCTGCCCGCCCGCGGCCGCAACGCTGCCGGAGCGACTGCGGGAGATCCAGGAGGGGCTCGCCGGGGTCATCGAACGCACCGAGCCCGGCTGCGTCGTGGTCGAGGGTGTGTTCTACGGGCAGAACGTGCGCAGCATGGTCGTCCTCGCCCATGCTCGCGGCGTGGCCGTGCTCACGGCGGCACAGAGCGACCTCCCGGTCTTCGAGTATCCGCCCGCCGAGATCAAGAAGGCCGTGGTGGGGACGGGTGCCGCGACCAAGGAGCAGGTCTCCTTCATGGTCGCCAAGCATCTCCGGCTGGCGACGCCGCCCAAGCCCTCGGATGCGGCGGACGGGTGCGCGGCGGCTCTCTGCCACCTGATGTGTGGGCGTTCCAGGACCGCCGAGGTGTCGGCGGCCGGTTCGACGCCGGCCGGCGGGCCGTGATTCGTCGCGTTGTGGGCCAGCTCCTCCATAAGGCGCCCGAAGGGGTCGAGGTGATGACGTCGGGTGGCGTCTCCTACGAGCTGCTCGTTCCAGCGGCTCTGCTGGACCGTCTTCCAGAGGTGGGCCAGGAGGTCGAGCTTCACAGCGCCCTCGTCTCCCGCGACGATTCGCTGGAGCTGTTCGGCTTCGGATCCTCGCGAGACCGCACACTCTTTCTCCGTCTGCTGGGTGCCACCGGAGTGGGCCCACGCCTGGCGCTTGCGATGCTAGGACAGCTGCCGGGCGACCGGATCGTGCTGGCCATTCGCGGACGGGACCACGAGGTGCTCCAGACTGTGAGCGGGGTCGGCCGAAAGACGGCGGAGCGAATCGCGCTGGAGCTCAAGGACAAACTGGATGACCTTGCCGTGGAGGAGGTAGCGCCGCTCACCGCTGGCGCCTCTGCCGTCGATGCGCTGCGAGCACTCGGCTACGGCCAGACCGAGGCGGAAGCCGCCGTCGCCCGAGCCCGGCGGGAGGTAGACGAAGCGGCGGGCACGGAAGAGCTCGTTCGAGCCGCGTTGAGACATGTCTGAGCGAACCGAAATCACGACACCTCGACCCTTGGAGGGCGAAGCCGGACTGGAGCAGTCGCTCCGGCCCGCGAGCTTCCAGGAGTTCGTGGGGCAGCAGAAGGTCAAGGAAAGCCTGGAGATCTACGTCCAAGCCGCCCTGGGCCGAGGCGAGGCTCTGGATCACACGCTCTTCTTCGGTCCGCCGGGCCTGGGCAAGACGACGCTCGGGCTGCTCCTGGCCAAGGAACTTGGCGTGAACATCAAGCTTACCTCGGGCCCGGTGCTCGAGAAGCCGGGCGACCTGGCCGCGTACCTCACCAATCTCGAGCCGCGAGACATCCTCTTCATCGACGAGATCCATCGCCTCCGGCCGGCGATCGAGGAGTTCCTCTATCCGGCCATGGAGGACTACCGGATCGAGATCCGTCTCGGCGAGGGCCCCCGTGCCCAGACGATGTCGATGCGGATCGAGCGGTTCACGCTCGTGGGCGCCACCACACGCTTCGGGCTGCTCACCGCCCCTCTCAGGGCACGCTTCGGCGTCGTGGAGCGATTGGGCTTCTATCCGCCCGAGGAGCTGGAGGAGATTGTGCACCGTTCCGCAGGCATCCTCGATGTTCCCGTGACCGACACCGGGGTGACAGAGATCGCCCGGCGCTCCAGGGGAACGCCCAGAATCGCCAACCGGCTCCTCAAGCGGGTCCGCGACTACGCGCAGGTGAAGGGAGATGGCCGGATCGACGAGGAGACGGCGGCAGCCGGGCTGGAGATGCTCAACGTGGACGAGTACGGCCTGGACAAGATGGATGCCCGGATCCTGAGGCTGATCATCGAGAGCTTCGACGGCGGTCCCGTAGGCCTGAACTCCCTGGCCGTCGCGGTGGGAGAGGATGCCGGCACCCTGGAGGAGGTCTACGAGCCGTATCTGATTCAGAACGGATACCTCCAGCGGTCCCCACGCGGCCGGGTAGCCACGCGGAGGGCCTACGAGCGCTTCGGCTACCAAGTACCATCCAGGGACGATGCCCAAGCTCGCCTCTTCGAGTGACGCCGACACCGAGGCGTACGCGTACGATCTCCCTCAGCACCTGATCGCGGAGCACCCCCTCCCCGAGCGCGATGCGAGCCGGCTTCTGGTCCTACGGCGCGACGAACGAGAGGGCGAGCCGGCTTTCGAGGATCGCGGCTTCAGGGACTTCCACGAGCACCTGGATGCGGGCGACGCCCTTGTCCTGAACGACTCCAGGGTCTTTCCGGCCAGGCTGGTCGGCCGGAAGCCGACCGGAGCTGCCGCCGAGATCCTCCTGCTCCGCCCCATCGATTCCGATGCCCACCGCTGGGAGGCGTTGGTGCGGCCCGGCCAGAAGCTGAAACCGGGGCGGGTCGTCGACGTCGCGGAGGACCTCTCCGTGCGCATCGAATCCTCGCGGGAGGGCGGCCGCGAGGTGCTTCTGGAGACCGCGGACGACCCCTGGGCAGCGATCGAGCGACACGGCCTCGTGCCACTGCCGCCGTACATCCGGCGGGAGAGCACGGAAGCGGATCGGGAGCGCTACCAGACGGTCTATGCCGCCCACCGAGGGAGCGTCGCGGCGCCGACCGCCGGGCTACACCTTACCGAGGAGCTGCTCGAACGCGTGCGTCGGCGCGGCGTGCGCGTCGTGCCGATCACCCTCCACGTGGGTCCAGGGACGTTCCGTCCCGTGGAGGCGCCTCGCCTGGAGGAGCACCGGCTCGATGCCGAGCGCCATGCCGTGAGCCCGGAGTCCGCCGGCACGCTGAACGAGGTGCGCGCGGAGGGCGGCCGGGTGGTGGCCGTGGGCACGACGGTGGTGAGGGTGCTGGAGGCCACGGTGAGGGAGGACGGTGTCTTCGAGGCGGGCAGCGGGGAGACCGACCTCTTCATCCATCCTCCCTTCCGCTTTCGCGCCGTGGACCGTCTGCTGACCAACTTCCACCTTCCCCGGTCGACCCTGCTCATGCTGGTCGCGGCCTTCGCCGGGAGGGAGTTCGTCCTCGGGGCGTATCGTCATGCGGTGACCGAGCAGTACCGCTTCTACTCCTATGGCGACGCGATGCTGGTGCTTTGATGGTGCCACGGACCGAGGATCAGCGGGGGGACCTGATGGAGGCGTCGTTCGGGATCGAGGGCGCCGATGGCCGCGCCCGGGCCGGCACGCTCGCGTTGGCCCGCGGCTCGGTCGAAACGCCCTGCTTCATGCCGGTGGGCACCCTCGCGACGGTCAAGTCGCTCGATCCCGAGGAGCTCGAGGGCGCCGGGGTCCAGATGCTGCTCGCCAACGCCTACCACCTCTATCTCAGGCCGGGGACAGAGATCGTGGAGAAGGTGGGCGGACTGCATGAGTTCATGAGCTGGCGGCGACCGATCCTCACGGACTCCGGCGGCTTTCAGGTCTTCTCTCTCGCCCGCATCAACGAGATCGACGACGAGGGCGTCACCTTCCAGAGCCACATCGATGGCTCGCGCCATCGGATCACGCCGGAGCGATCCGTGGAGGTCCAGACCGCGCTCGGCTCGGACATCCTGATGGCCTTCGACGAGTGTCCGCCCGGCGGAGCCGATCGCGACACGGCGCGAACGGCGCTGGAGCGCACCCTCGGGTGGCTCGAGCGCTGCCGGCTCCATCACGCGCAGCTTGCCGAAGAAGGGAGAGCGCGGGGGACCCTGTACCCGATCTTCCAGGGGGCGAGCTACGCGGATCTTCGACTGGAATCGCTCGAGCGCACGCTGGAGCTGGGCGAGTGGAAGGGTGTGGCGATCGGCGGGCTCTCGGTGGGAGAGCCGAAGGACGTGATGCTCGAGATTCTGGACGAGTGCGAGCCGGCGCTGCCGCCCGAGCTGCCTCGCTACCTCATGGGGGTGGGGTACCCGGAGGACGTCATCGAGGCGGTACGCCGGGGTTTGGACCTGTTCGACTGCGTCGCGCCGACGCGAAACGGCCGGAACGGGACCGCCTTCACCTCGCTGGGTCGGGTCAACGTGAAGGTGGCCCGGTTTGCCGACGACGCGAGGCCGCTGGACCCGGAGTGCGATTGCTACAGCTGCAGGCACTACACGAGGGCGTACCTGCGCCACCTGTTCGTCTGCGACGAGCTGTTGGGGCTGCGACTCCTCTCCCTTCACAACGTGCGTTTCCTGGTGACGTTGACCGGGCTCGCCAGGGCCGCGATTCTCCGGGGCGAGTTTGAGCCGTGGGCCCAGGGGTGGCTGGAGCGCTACCGGAGCGCAGAGATTTGAGTCGCCGGCTCGCGGACGGACGTTCGGTGTATGCACGAACCGGCGCGGCGCCCGAGTCCCTGATGGCGTTTGGAGCGCGTGACGGCGCCCCGGCCCACTACCCGAGAGGCACAAGGTGATAGCCAACGTGTGGATCATGGCCAGTCCGGATGGAAGCGGGAACCCGATGGGCACGCTGTTCATGCTCGCCGCGTTCTTCGCCATCCTCTACTTCCTGCTGATCCGGCCTCAGCGCCAACAGCAGAAAGCTCACCAGGAGTTGGTCGCCGGCCTGAAGCGAGGCGACGAGATTGCCACGCTCGGCGGGATCGTCGGGAAGATCATCCACCTCGAGGATGACCGGGTCACGATCAAGACGGCGGAGGACACGCGCCTGGAGATCGAGCGCAGCAAGGTAGCCCGACGAATGGGGAGCTCGGAGGAGGCTTGAGCGTTCGGCGAATCAGATTGCTCGGCGATCCTGTTCTGCGGGAGGTGGCCGAGCCGGTCGATCGCGTCCACGATGACGTCCGAGCGCTGATCGATGACCTCATGGACACGATGTACGAGGCGGACGGCATCGGGCTCGCCGCCCCGCAGGTGGGCGTTCCGATACGGGTCTTCGTCTACGACGTTCGCGAGCCGGAAGACGCGCGGGGAGCGCTGATCAACCCGCGTATCGTAGAGACGAGCGGCCGACAGAAGGAAGAAGAGGGATGTCTGAGCATCCCCGATCTCCGGGAGATCGTGCAGCGCGCCGGGCGCGTCGTCCTGGAGGGCCTGAACGCGGACGGCGAGAAGGTCCGTATCGAGGCGGAAGGTCTGCTGAGCCGCTGCCTGCAGCACGAGATCGATCATCTGGATGGGGTCCTGTTCATCGACCGCGTGAGTCCTCTCAAGCGCAAGATGCTTATGACCAAATGGTCCAAGCGGCCGGAGAGCGAGAGGTCGGCGACTCCGGCCATGTAACCGTGCGTATCCTCTTTTGGGGCTCTCCCGATTTCGCTCTTCCCTCGCTCCGGGCCGTGGCCGATCGACACGAGCTGGTCGGTGTGGTCACGCAGCCCGATCGCCCGGCCGGGCGTGGGCGTCACTTGAGGGAGAGTGCCGTGAAGAGGGTGGCGATCGAGCTGGGCGCTCCCGTCCTCCAGCCGGAGAAGGCCCGAGGCGACGAGTTTCTCGCTTCGATCTCCGAGCTCCGGCCCGATCTCTCGGTCGTGGCGGCCTACGGGCAGCTCCTGGTGGACGAGGTGCTGGCGCTGCCCGCCGGAGGCTCGATCAACGTCCACGCGTCGCTCCTTCCGGAGCTCCGGGGCGCGGCTCCGATCAATTGGGCGATCATCCGCGGCCACGACCTCACCGGCGTCACGATCATGCGCATGGTTCGCGAGATGGATGCCGGCCCGATCCTCCACCAGGTGGCAGAGCCGATCGGTCCCGATACGACGGCCGGACTGCTCTCCGAGCGGCTCTCGGAGCTCGGGGCCGAGGCTCTGGCTGAGTTCCTTCGTCGGCTCGAGAGCGGGGACGTGACGGAGCAGGAGCAGGATCATGATCGGGCCACGTACGCTCCGAAGATGAGTCGCGAGCTGGCCAGGATCGATTGGAGCCTTCCGGCCTCGGAGATCGCGTGCTGGATGCGGGGCTGCGATCCCTGGCCGGCGGCGTGGACCGAGCTCGAGGGATTCGTGGTGCAGATGTTCAGTCCCTCCCTGCCAGCTTCCGAGGCCGGGCCGGCGGCGGCGCCCGGCAACGTGGTGGAGGCGGATCCTCGTGAGGGCCTGATCGTCGCCACCGGATCGGGCGTGATCCGGGTCGGAGAGGTGAAGCCGGCCGGCCGGGCTCGCATGGAGGCGGCCGCCTGGATCCGGGGACGCGGAGCCGCGAGCGGCGATCGCTTCCGTTGAGCATCCCCGTCCTCCATGTCGTGGCCGGCGACGCGCAGGCCAGGCGGCCTGACTTCCCGGAGGTCGGCCGCAAGATGCTGGAGGCACGGGGCGCGGACCTGGCCCTTCACCTTCGGCTGAAGAACGTCGCGGCTTCCCGGTTCCTGGATCTGGCGTCCGAGCTCTCCGGCTTCGCGGCCGCGACCGGGGGTTGGTGCGTCGTCAACGAGAGGTTGGATGTGGCGCTCGCGGCCGGCGCCCAGGCCGTGCAGCTGGGCCGGTCAGGTCTGCCGATCGCGGTAGCGCGGGAGGTGATTCGACGGGCGCCCGGTGCGGTACGGACGCAGGGCGCGGTCCACCGAGAGGCGCTCGGCGGGCCGGCGCTCGGCGCCTCCGTGCACACCGAAGTAGAGGCGCGGGAGGCGGTGGCGGCCGGAGCGAGTTACATCGTCCTGGGTACGATGTTCGCCAGCCGAACACACCCTGGCGTACGACCCCATGGGACGGCGATCGTGGGGAGATGCCTGTCGATCGGCGTGCCGGTGATCGGAATCGGCGGCATCGACGCCGCCGGGGCGTCGGCGCTCCGGAGAGCGGGGGCGGGTGGGGTCGCCGTCGTCCGGGCGGTGTGGGCGGCAAAAGATCCGGTGGAGGCTTCGGGCCGGCTGATCCGAGCCTGGAACGATGCCGACATGGCCGTGGAGGAAGCATGATCTCAGATGAGATAGAGATACTCGTGAACGGGCAGCCCCGAATGGCCAGGATCGGCCAGGCCGTCTCGGAGCTGCTTTCGGAGCTGGAGCTGGATGGCCGTCTCGTGGTGGTGGAGCTAAACCGTCAGATCCTCCGCCGAGGCGAGCTCTCGGAGGTAAAGCTCGAGCCGGGTGATCGCGTGGAATTGGTCAACTTCGTAGGCGGAGGGTGAGCGATGACGACGACCCTCGAGGAAGTCGGCGCGGGCGTACAGGACGAGCCCCTGACGATCGCCGACCGGACGTTTCGCTCTCGCCTCATCGTGGGCAGCGGAAAGTACCGGGACAGCGACGAAATGGTGCGAGCGATCCGCGCGGCGGGTGCCGACATGGTGACCGTGGCGGTCCGGCGCGTGGACCTGGACGCGTCGAAGGAGGAGAGCCTCCTTCACTGGCTGGACCCGGAGGAGTTCTTCGTCCTTCCGAACACGGCCGGGTGCTACACGGCCGAGGAAGCGATTCGCTACGCGCGCCTGGGACGAGCCTCGGGCCTCACGGATTGGGTGAAGCTCGAGGTGATCGGCGACCAAGCGACGCTACTCCCCGACACCGATGAGCTGCTCAAGGCGACCCGGATTCTGGTCGACGAAGGGTTCACCGTACTGCCGTACACGAACGACGACCTCGTGACCGCTCTCAAGCTGGAGGAAGCCGGCGCATCGGCCGTCATGCCTCTCGGCTCGCCGATCGGCAGCGGGCTCGGGCTCCTCAACCCCGTGAACGTGCGCATCCTCAAGGATCGTCTTTCCGTGCCCGTCATCGTGGATGCGGGCGTCGGCACGGCATCGGACGCCTGCATCACGATGGAGCAGGGCGCTGACGCCATCCTCATGAACACCGCGTTGGCCGAGGCGGAGCGGCCGGAGATCATGGCCGGCGCCATGCGGATGGCGGTGGAGGCGGGCCGGCTGGCCTACCTGGCGGGGCGGATGCCCCGCCGTGAGTGGGCGGTGCCATCGAGTCCGCTGGGGGGCATGCTGAGCTGACCCCGCCTCGCATCGCCGCCTTCCGCATCCTGGAAGATGTAGAACAGGGGGCGTACGCCGACCGCGCGGCCAACCGTAGGCTGGCGGGCGTGGCCCCCCTGGAGCGAGGTCTGGCGCTGGAGTTGGCCTACGGCGCCATCCGCCTGCGCGCCCGACTCGATGCCGAGCTCCTGCACCTGGTAGATCGCCCACTCGAGCGCCTGGACCGGGCCGTCCTCCTCTGGCTTCGACTGGGCCTCTACCAGCTGCGCGAGACCCGTGTCCCCGACCACGCCGCCGTGCACGAGACGATCGAGGGCTATCGCTCCACAGCGGGCCCACGCGCCGCCGGGTTCGTCAACGCCGTGCTGCGCTCGGCGGGTCGACTGGGCGAAGACGAGCGGTCGGTCCTCTTCCCAACTCTTGAGGCCGATCCGATCGCTCATCTCGCCACGTTTGGCTCGCACCCCGAGTGGCTGGTGCAGCGCTGGCTGGAGCGTTGGCCGATCGAGACGGTGGTCCGCCTCGTCGAGCTGAACAACCGGCCTCCGCGCGTGACGCTGCGCACGCTCGGCGATGAGGGCGGGAGGCGGGAGGCAGAGCGACGAGCGGCCGCCGACGCTCGGCTCGAGGCCGTCGCGGGATTCCCGGGCTGCTGGCAGTTGACCGAGGGCGATCCGACGGAACTGCTCGCGCGCCTCCCGGCCATCGTCCAGGATCCTGCGGCATCGGCCGTGGTAGAGTACATCGGTCCTCTGGAGGGCGGGCTGTCGGTCGACGTCTGCGCCGCGCCGGGCGGCAAGTGCATCGCCCTGGCCGCCAGCGGGGTGGCCGGGTCCATCGTCGCGGCGGACCGAAGCCGGGAGCGCCTCATGAAGGTGGTGGAGACTACGCGTGCCCGAGACGTCGATCTTCTGGCCCTCGTGGCGGATGGTCGGAAGTTGCCGTTCAGCGCCGCCCGAACCGTCCTGCTGGACGCGCCCTGCTTGGGGACCGGGGTGCTGAGACGCCGCGCCGATGCTCGATGGCGGGTCGGCCCCGATCGCCTTGCGGCTCTCGTTAAGTTGCAGCGCGAGCTTCTGGACGCTGCGGCGGAACTTGTCGAGCCGGGAGGGACCCTGGTCTACGCGACCTGCTCACTCGAACCGGAGGAGAACGAAGGACAGGTGAACGATCTCCTTAGCCGACGCGCGGACTTCTCTCGCTGTCCGGCCCCGCGCCACCAGGCGCTCCCGGCGGATGTTCTGGGGGTAGAGGAGGAGCTTCGGGTGCTGCCCTGGCAACGAGAGACGGACGGGAGCTACGCGGTCCGACTACGGCGAGCGGCATGAGCTTCGAGCGGCGGAAGGGCCTCGGCGGACGCGAGTTGAACCTGGACCGGACGACCACGCGCCGGGGGCTCATCTCGCTGGTTGCGGGCATCGTGGCACTCGCCGCAGGCTACCTGATTGCCGCGACGGTGGTCTTTTCCTCGCCGGATCGCACGCCCGAAGCCCTGATCGCGGTGCCCGACCTGATCGGAGAGTCGGCCGAGAGCGCGAGCGAGGGGACCGAGGCCGCCGGGCTGAGCTTTCGGGTCACGGGCGAGATTCACCATCCGGACGAGCCGGTGGGTAACGTGATCGCCCAGCTGCCGTTGCCGGGGCAGTTCGCGGTCTCTGAAACGGAGATTCAGGCGACGCTGAGCCTTGGGCCGGAGAGGGTCGCGGTTCCGGACGTGACCGGCTTGAGCGAGTCTCAGGCGGCCCTCGTCCTGGGCCGGCTGGGCTTCTCCACGGCGACCAGAACGACCGCATCGCAGTACCGCAAAGGGCAGGTCATCCGGACCGAGCCCGAAGCGGGCGAGATGCTGCCCGTGCCTTCGGAGGTCGACCTGGTCGTGAGCGAGGGGAGGGAGGTGGTGGCCGTGCCCGACCTCGAGGGCCGCCATCTCGACGACGTCGAGGTGCTGCTCGCAAAGCTGGGCTTGCTGATCGGCACGGTGACCTTTGAGCCCGCCGCGCTCGGCGCACCGGGCCGCGTCATCGGCCAGTCGCCGCCGCCAGGCTTCGGGCTGCGGGAGGGCGGGGAAGTATCCGTGCGCGTTGCCGGCAGCCCGTCGGACGTGATCGAGATGATCCAGAGTGGACGCGACAACTAGCATTCCTGGGGGACGGGACGATTAGACGATTTCGGTGGAAGGCCGCGTTCTTCGACAACTGGGGCTACAAGCTGGCCGCCGTCGTGCTGGCCGTTCTGCTGTGGTTCAACGTGACGGCCGGTGAGCGACGGGACGAGCCGGTTCGCACGCGCCTCGAGTTCGAGGTGGCGGACAGCGTGTGGGTGCCGATCCAGCTGCCCGCGGAGGTCACGACGATATTCCAGGGCCGGCGCAGCGACGTGCAGCGGCTCTTCTTGGAGGCGCCCCGAATCCGCTACGTCGTCGACAGCGTGACATCCCCGACGATGCAGGTCTCCCTCCACCCGGACATGGTCTCCTACGATCGCGGGCTCAGCGTGCGAGCGACCGATGTTCGTCCCTCCAGCGTGGAGCTGCGCTTCGAGCGGTGGGTGACCAGGGAGATAGAGGTCGAGCCGGTCATCGAGGCGTCGCCGGCTCCCGGCTACGTGATCATCGGCGATCCCATCCTCGACCCGCCGACGGTAACCGTACGCGGCATCGAGTCGGTAGTGGACACCGTGGCGTTGATCCGCACGGAGCGGCTCTCGCTCCGCAACGTCACCCGGAGCGAGACGCACCGGCTGGTCCTTCAGCTTCCGGCCGATCCGTCCCGTCTCAGCATCGAACCGCGCAGCGTTCAGGTCACCATCGAAGCCGACTCGCTGATGGAGCGCACGCTTCAGGTGCCGCTGCGGGTGACGGGAGGTGCCGCCGACCAGGTCCGGCTTGCCCAGGCCGTCGTCCCCGTCCGCCTCCGGGGGCCGGCGCGGGCGGTCCGCACTCTCTCGGCCAGCTCCCTGACGGCAACGGTCCGGGTCGACGCGCGGCCGGAGACGCCGGTCACGCTGACCGTTCAGCTCGGCCTGCCGGAGGGGTCGGAGGCCGATGTGGTCCAGTCGGTGCGCGTGCTCGTCTCGCCGCTCCCACCCGAGCCGGAAGTTCCGGACTCGACGCCGGCTGACTCGCAGCCGCCTCCGAACGAAGGATCGGCGGACGAGGACGGCGAGCGGGCCAGTGATTCCTCCAGGGAGCCGGGCCGGCGGACGTGATCTGGAAAGGTGGTCCCGTCCTCGGGATCGAGACCTCGTGCGATGAGACATCCGCCGGGATCGTCGAGGATGGGAAGATCCGAGGTCACGTCGTCGCCTCCCAGGATGTGCACGGGGCCTTCGGCGGGGTCGTGCCCGAGATCGCGGCCCGCGCGCACATCCGTCAGCTCGACCGGGTCGTCGACGGGGCGCTGGAGGAGGCAGGCATGTCGGTCGATCGGCTGGCGGGTATCGGTGTGACGACCGGCCCCGGCCTGATCGGCTGCCTTCTCGTCGGCGTCAACTGGGCCAAGGCGCTGGCGTTCGGCCAGGGCCTTCCGATCGTCGGGATCCACCACATGGAGGCGCACCTGTTCGCCAACTCGCTCGAGCGCCCCGAGGCCGAGCCCCCTTTCGTGGCGCTCCTCGTGAGCGGGGGGCACACGCTGCTTCTCTGGGTGCCGGAGTGGGGTAGGTACGCGCTGCTGGGTCAGACGCGTGATGACGCGGCCGGCGAGGCGTTCGACAAAGTGGCCCGCCGCCTCGGCCTGGGGTATCCCGGAGGGCCCGAGATCCAGCGCGCAGCGGCGCGAGGTCGGGCTGGGCGCTACTCGCTTCCGCGGCCGATGCTGGCGACCGCTGACGGTCCTGACGATCCCGCCTGGTTCGATTTTTCCTTCAGCGGTCTCAAGACCGCCCTCTCGCTGCTCGTGGCGGGAATCGAGAAGGAAGACGAGAGTGCCGTGGAGCGCTCGCGGGCAGACCTCGCGGCGGAGTTCCAGGCGGCCGTCATCGACGTGCTGGTTACCAAGACGCTCCGAGCCACCGAGCTGACGGGCTGCCGCCGCGTGATCATCGGAGGGGGCGTCGCCTGCAACGCTCCCCTGCGGGAACGGCTTGCCGAGGTCCTCTCCGGCGACGGAGAGCTGTATGCCCCGACGCCCAGGCTCGCCACCGACAACGGTGCGATGGTGGCGAGAGTGGCGGAGCACCGGTTGGCCGCCGGCGAGAGAGACGGCTTCGATTTGAGCGCCGATCCGTCGCTTCCGTTTCCCGGCGTGGAGTCCTGGAGCCCGGCGGAGGGCGTCTAGCATGCTTCCGGAGCTCTTCCGCGTGAACCTGCCCCTCGTGGGGGAGCTGACGATCACCTCGTTTGGCGTTCTTCTGGCGGTCGCCTTCCTGGCCGGATACCAGACGATTCGCGTCCGTCTCAGGGAGCTGGGGGAGCCCACCGATCTCGCGGGCGACATCCTCCTCGCGACGCTGGTCGGCGGGATGCTCGGAGCCAAGATCTATTACCTGCTGCTCACGTGGGATCGGACCTTCGCCGACCCGGCAGCAGCGATCTTCTCGCGGTCCGGCCTCGTCTGGTACGGAGGACTGATCGGCGCGACGCTCGCCGTGGCCTGGGTGGTCAGGTGGCGCGGTCAGTCCTTTTTGCACATCACGGACGTGGCGGCTCCCGGCCTAGCGCTCGGCCACTCGATCGGACGGATTGGCTGCTTCATGGTCGGGGACGACTACGGCCGTCCCACGGACAGCTGGGTTGGGGTCGCCTTTCCGGAGGGTTACCCGCCGACGACGGCCGGGAACCTCAGACGGGACTTCGGGGCCGAAGTTCCCGCCGACATAACCGACTCGACCGTGCTGGAGGTCCACCCCACGCAGCTCTACGAGAGCGCCCTGCTTTTCCTGATCTTTCTGGTGCTCTGGAGACTGAGGAACAGGCCGCGCGCCGCCGGATGGCTCTTCGGCGTCTGGATGATCCTCACCTCGGCGGAGCGCTTTCTGGTCGAGTTCCTGCGGGCGAAGGACGATCGCTTCCTGGGTCCGTTCACGCTCGCGCAGTCCATCAGCGTCCTGGTCCTTCTGGTAGGGGTGTACCTGGTCGCCAGCCGCAGCCGAACGCGGCGGGACCCGACGGAGGTGGCCGCGGACCGCTCCGCCGGGCGTCAGGAGCGGCCCGCCGAATCGGGCGCCTGAGTCGAGCCGCCATGCCGAGCATCCTCCACGTCTCGGATATCCACCTCGGCCCACCCTTCCTTCCGGACCGCGCCGCTGCCGTCCGGGAGCTGGCTGACCTCGCGACACCGGATCTGCTCGTGGCGAGCGGCGACTTCACCCAGCGCGCCAAGCGACCTCAGTTCGAGGCGGCCGCCGAGTACCTCAGCTCCCTCGATGTTCCGATCGTCGTCACGCCGGGGAACCACGACGTCCCGCTCTATCGGGTGTGGGAGCGGATCCTCTCGCCTCACGCGCTCTACCGCGAGCACATCCGGGACGCCCTCAACGAGGTCTACAGCTTCGAGGGTCTTACCGTGGTGGCGCTCGATTCCACGAGGCCTTCCCGTCCCACGAACGGGAAGCTTCGCCGCGGGCAGCTGGAGTTCGCTCGCCGGGCCTTCGCCGACGCCCCTCAATCGGATCTGCGCGTGGTCGTCACCCACCACCACCTCGCCCCGCCGCCCGACTTCGAGCACGACCGCGTGATGAGTGGCGCTCGGAGGGCTCTGAGGGTCTTTACAGAGATCGGCGTCGACATGGTGCTTGCCGGACACCTGCATCGCGCCTACATCGGCGACTCGTTGGACTTCTTTCCCGGCGAGAGGCGCGAAACGGGGATCGTGATCGCTCAGTGCGGCACGACCACCTCCTCACGAGGCCGGGGCAGGGAG
Organism: Gemmatimonadota bacterium; assembly: GCA_039587445.1. Lineage (GTDB taxonomy): Bacteria > Gemmatimonadota > Gemmatimonadetes > Palauibacterales > Palauibacteraceae. The sequence goes on along the minus strand of JBDHIM010000033.1, from coordinate 6,348 downwards.
AGGCTCAAGAACAGCCTGAACTGGATCGAGGCGGACCGGGAGCGAATCCTCGTGAAGCATTATCTTTGGTGCGATGTGGAACGGCGTTTCCGGCCCCACAGCGAGCATCGCTTTGGCTCGCGCGATTCGGCGTGGCTGGAGTGGGGCGACGGCGCGGAGACCGCCGGAGAGGCGAGCGAGGCGAAGATTCTCTCGAGTCGAGATCGGAGCTGACACGTGACGTACTACCGGCGGCGGGAAATGACGGACGCGGAGTGGGCGTTCGCGGGTGCCCTCGGCGCAGCCGTGGGAGCGGTCACCTTCTATCTGGTCCGTGTCTGGCTGCAGCGCGAGGCCCTGTCCGAGGGTCCGACGGAGCCAGCCGAGGTCGCGCGCTCTCCTGGTCGCGGTCCCGCTGCTTCTCGCGCCGGCTCAGCTTCTTGCCCAGGCGCCTCCCGAGCGGGAGCTGACCAAGCTCGGCTTCGAGGGGAACGAAGCGTTTCCCGACAAGGAGCTTGCGGCTGCCATCATCAACACCGCCACGTCCTGCAAGACCTTCCTCTTCGTGGCGCCCATCCCGCTCTGTCCGTTCACGGACTGGGGGATCGCGCACAACCGGCGAAACCTCAATTCGAAGGAGCTTCCGCTCGACATGCTCCGCCTGCGCGTCTTCTACAGAGCAGCGACGAGGACGCGAAAGTCCAGGTCGCCTTCCTGATCGATGAGGGGGCACCCACGCGGATCAGATCGCTCAGCTTCGAGGGTCTCGCCGGACTCCCGGACTCCGTCAATCTCCTGGAGGGCTTCCCGCTCGAGGAGGGTGACCCGTTCGACGTCCTCCAACTCCAACGCGGCAAGCAGGAGATCGAGAACCGCCTGCTCAACATCGGGTTCGTCAGCACGGCCGTGCTGTCCGAGTACTTCATCCCGCGGAACGAGCTGGAAGCCGATGTGACGATCACCGTGATGGCCGGGGACCGCGCGCGCATCGGCTCGATATCGATCCGGGGCACGGAGAAAGTGGAGGAGGCGCTCGCCCGCCAGTTCCTCGCCTTCCGCACCGGCGAGTACTACAGCGAGCAGAAGATCCGCGATAGCCAGCTCAGCCTGTTGGATGTGGCGGCCTTCCGCTTCGCCAGCATAGAGGCGGCTCAGCGGGAGGATGTCGATACCCTCGTGGACGTTACGGTGACCGTGACCGAGGCGAACCTGAATGCCTTCCGCGCAGGCGCCGGACTCAGCACGACGGAATGCGGGGTCCTCGAGGGTGACTTCTCACACCGCAACTTCCTGGGCGAGGGACGGTTGCTGACGCTCACCGGCCGGGTGGGCAACATCGGGGCGGAAGCGCTCAACGGGAGCTTCCCTTGCAGCGATGTCGGCGACGACCCCGTCTTTCAGCAGTTCACCTGGCGAGCCAGCGCGGATTTCGATCAGCCGTACTTCATCTCCGAGAAGAACCGGCTCCTTGGCGAGGTCTTCTTCGAGCGCGAGAGCGTTCCGAACATCTTCGTGAGCACGAGCGTGGGTGCCGCGATCGGCGTCAGTCGACGGATCAATCCCCGGCTCTCGGCCACCTACTCCTACCGGCCCCAACTGACGTCTTTCGATCCGAAGTCCACGGACATCTTCTTCTGCGCCAGCTTCGGGATCTGCGATCCCGCCGACATCGAGGTCCTCACCGAGCCGCGCTGGCTCTCCCCGATCGTCGCGACGTTGGTCTACGATCGCACCGATGCCCGCTTCAACCCGACCCGCGGCTACCGGGTCACGCCGCAGGCGGAGTTCGCGGCTTCCTTCACGGGCTCCGAGTACCGCTACGTGCGCTTCGCGCTCGATCTGGCCGCCTTCCAGAGGCTGAGCCCGCAGTGGATATTCGCTTTCCATCTCAGGGGCGGCGTCGTCGAGCCGTCCCAGAGCATCGCCTTCGGGTCGGACGGAGAGGCGACGAGCGACGAGATCGTAAACCCGGCCAAAAGGTTCTACGGCGGTGGGGCGAACAGCGTGAGGGGGTTCCGGCAGAATCTCCTGGGTCCCACGGTGCTCGTGATGGACTCGACCACCCAGTGCGGGGAGACCGCGCTCCAGCAGTGCGCGATCGCCCTGGCGGACACGGCGGCGAACGACTTCGATGAGCGCCCGAAGGGCGGGAACGGGATGATCGAGGGCAGCATCGAGTTCCGCTACTATCTCACCCGCCGATGGCAGCTGGTCGGCTTCCTGGACTGGGGAGACGTGTACGACGACGTGACGACGTTGGAAACACCGTCGTTCACGCCGGGCGCGGGAGTCCGGTTCTCCAGTCCGATAGGGCCCATACGGCTGGACCTCGGGTACAACACGCAGGGTCCACGGCTGCGCGAGGTGGTGGCCGAGCTGGACGACGGCTCGCTCTCCCAGGTGCCGCTTCCCGTGGTCTACGACCCGGTGGGCTTCGACGATCCGAGCTTGTTCAAGGAGTTCTTCAGGAGGCTGAGGGTGCACTTCGCGATCGGCCAGGCGTTCTGATGGCACCGGTGCTGGCCGGCGCATTGGCGCGCGCCTGCGTACCGACGCGCACCGAGGCGGCGGTTTGAAGTCGCCCGGTAGCTGGCTGAAGAGCGTTCTGAGGGCGCACGGGATCGCCGCCACGTACCTGGTGCGAGCGGCCGGCGTGCTGGCCGGCTTCCTCAGCCTGGCTGCCGCCGTCGCCCTTTTCCTCGCCACGCAGACGGAGTTCGGGCGCAACCAGGCGCTCTCCTACATCGAAGGCGCCCTGACCGGCGCGTTCAATGGGACGGTCGAGCTCGGTCCTGTCGTGGGGGGCAACCTACTCACGCGCATCAATCTGGAGCGCGTCAAGATCTCGGGGCCGGACGGCGAGCTGTTCGTAGAGCTCGAGGACGCCCGACTCTCGTACAGCCCGTTCGGGATCCTCAGCGGCCGCTACACGTTCCGGCGGCTGTCCGCCGATCGCCTGAAGCTGATCCTGCGCCAGTATCCGGAAGGAGACTGGAACTTCGACCGCATCTTCGGCGGCAAGCCGGATACGATTCCGGATGAGCGGCTGCTGCCGATACCCGCGCCCACGCCGTTTCCGCCGCCCGTGCCCGACCTGGAGCCCGAGGGCGTTCGCGTGGCGATCGTCGACGGACAGATCCGTGAGGGCGAGGTTTCGATAATCTGGCCGTGGGCACATGACCTGAGCGGCGAAGCGTACGAGGCGGCAGCGAGTGCCGTGCTCCGCGGCGAGACCGTGTGGAACGTGGAGCCGGAGGGCGACGGGTTCGTACGGGTGATCCGCGCGACCGAGCTGTCCGGACGGTTTCCGCTCGTGCGGATCGCCGAGCCCGAGAGACCGGTCCGGGTCGATCTGGAGATGAGCGCCCAGATCAAGGCGGTGACCCAGCCGCTCGACTTTCGCCGTTTCGACGGCACGATGGTGTTCGAGGACAGCATACGGTTCGAGGTTCGCGAGGCGGAGCTTGGGGCGAGCCGGCTCACCGGCCGCGGTTGGATCACCAGCGGGGACCACACCGAGAGCGGCGAAGGCACGGACTTCCGCTTCGATCTCGACGGCGATCCGATCGGGTTCGCAGATCTCCAGTGGCTACCGATCCCCGTTCCCCGGGAGGGCGGCGGGCCGGGCGAGGTGGTCATCCGCTCGCATGGTGGGGACGCGTTCGTCGAGCTTCGAGACGCCGAGGTTCAGGTGCGGGATTCCCGCATGGACGGAGGCATGGTGGTGGGGCTGGGCGCGATGCCGCGCTTCGACTCTCTGAGCGTACGGTTCGACCCCCTCCGTCTCGAGCTCGTGGACGAGATACTGGAGCGGGAGGGCTTCATCGACGGCTACCTGAGGGGGCCGTTGTCGGGCACCGGGCCGATGGATGCCATAGACCTCGTTGCCGACCTGACGGCCGAGAGCCTCGACGGAGAGGAGGAGCCGTCCCGGGTGAGGATGGCGGGGCAGGCCGGGATCGTGGAGCCGCGCTTGATGAGCGATCTCGTCCTCGATCTCGAGGCGTTCGAGCCACGCTGGACGGCGGTGGTCGAGCTTCCCAACCAGTTCGAGGGACGTCTCGACGGAAGGGTGATCGTCGACGACCTGCCGGACGACACGGTCCGCGTGCTGGCGGACATCGAGCATCGGACCGCCTCGGGCGACATCTCCCGGCTGGACGGTGGCCTGGCGATCCACAAGCCGACTCCTGCCGTCGAGCTGGACGCGACGTTGGGTCCGCTGCAGCTGATAGCCGTCGACATGTACATCCCTCAGGCGACCCTCATCGGCTCGGTTCGCGGGACCGTCTCGCTCTCGGGCCCGACGAGCGATTTGCGCGCCAAGGCGGACCTCCTCACCCCGCGGGGCAGCGTGGCGTTCGACGGGAGCTTCGACCTCGCTTCCGAACGCAAGACGTACGACGCCCAGCTTGAGGCGAGCGACATTCAGCTGCGGGAGTGGATCGAGGGTGGGCCCAGCACGGACCTGGCCGTGAGCGGGCGCGTCCGTGGCGAGGGAACCGATCCCGCCGATGCGGAGGCGACATTCGACCTCGCCGTCCTGCCTTCGATCGTGGAGGGGGCCCGGATCGACACGAGCCTCCTCCGCTTCTCGGTGGGACGCGGAATCGCCCGGGTGGACTCGTTCGCGATTCGCAGCGAACTGGCGAGCGTCGACGGACGCGGGACCTTCGGGCTGGCCGCCGACACGACCGGGACCCTGCTCCTGGAGGTGAGATCCGATCTCTCCCGCTTCAACCGGTGGCCCGCATCCGACCTGCTGCCGGATGTGCCGGCGGACGCGAGCCGGGAAGCCGAGGAGGATCTGTTGGCGGACTTCGCGCCCTCGCAAGCCGCCGTCGGCGCGGTTTCGGACACGATCGCCGGGACCTTGACCGGCTCCGGTGCCTTATTCGGTAACACGGAACGCCCGGGCATCCGCCTGGCCCTACTCATCGATCAGGGTGGCTACCGTGGATTCTTGGCCGATTCTCTGAGAGGGACCGCCCAGGTGGCGAACCTGCGAAGCCGAGACACCCTCTCGGTCGACGCGACCGCTTATGGGCTAGCGGGAGGCCCCGTGGGCTCGCCGCCCCTCAACCTTCTGAGCGACCTTCTGAGCGTCCAGCTCGGGCGTCAGGGAGGTGCCTGGACGTCCTTCGCGAGCCATACGGAGCGCTCACCCGCCGTGTCGATCACGACGGAGGGCGAGTTCAGGCACGATGCCTCGGCGGAAGAGGAGGAGCAGGGAGTCGGACGGACGGCGCTCAATCTGCGCCGATTGGATGTCCGTCTACGGGACCACGTCTACGGCTTGGAGCAGGCGGTGCGCGTCGTGTATGGAGACTCCGGCCTGGTCATCGACGAGCTTGCCCTCTCGGATGGAGCCGGATCCCGAATACGGCTGGACGGAGAGATCCCCGCCTCGGGCGCCGTTGATTTCGGCATCGAGCTCTCCGAGCTGCCTGTCGGTGCGGTCCTGGAGCTCGTTCCGGGCGACTCCCGTGTCGATGGACTCGTGCGCGGGAACCTGCGGGTGAGCGGGACGGCGGAGGCCCCGCTCATCGATGTACGACTGGTCGCGGAGAGTCCCCAGCTCGACTCGACCTCCTTCACCCTCTTCACGGCCGACCTCGCCTACGCGAGCCAGCGCCTTCAGGGAGGGATCGAGCTCATGGGCGAGGGCAGGGCGGCCATTCGGGCCGAAGGCGAGATCCGCGCGGATCTCGCCTTCACGTCCGTCGAGGAGCGGATGCCCGCTGACGCCGTCGACGTGAACGTGAGAATCGAGGAGCTTCCCTTCGAAATCGTCCGCCTGATCAACTCCGACATGACCGAGGTGCAGGGCCGACTGGACGGCACGGTTAGAGTGCTCGGCCGGCCGGGCGACTTCCGCTACGAGGGGGGGCTCGAGCTCTCCGACGGATCGGCCTGGATGATCCCGCTCCAGGTCCGTTACACCGACATGCAGGGGCGAGTGACGTTCGACGGGCAGGAGGCGCGGATCGAGAGCTTCCGTCTCCGATCGGAGCTCGGCGGCGAGGGGATGGCGACCGGCACGCTGGGAGTCGCTGCTTTCAGCGATCCCACTTTCGACCTCGACCTCCGTCTCGACGCGCTCCGCGCAATCGACAAGCGGGAGATGAACTTCTCGGTGACCGGTGACGGGGTGCTCGGTGGCTCTTACCGGGAGCCCACCCTCAGCGGCCGGGTTCGGCTCAGCGAGGGTAACGTCCTTCTGGGAGAGGTCTTTCGTGGACCGGACGTGGTCGACCTCACCGACCCACAGATCGCCAGTTTGATCGACACGACCCTCGTCGAGGAGCGCCGGCTGATCGAGCGCGAGCGGCGATCCTTCCTCTATACCCTCCGTGCGGAGATGGACGT